>DASRIR010000162.1:0-2886 GCA_035649875.1 Burkholderiales bacterium
GCGCCGCGTGATGTTTCGCCGCGCGATGAAGCGAGCCGTCATGAACACGATGCGCAGCGGCGCGCTGGGCGTGAAGGTGCGGGTGTCGGGTCGCCTCAACGGCTCGGAGATCGCGCGTACGGAGTGGTACCGCGAGGGCCGTATCCCGCTGCACACCTTCCGCGCCGAAATCGATTACGGGCTCGCGGAGTCGCGCACCACCTATGGCGTAATCGGCGTCAAGGTGTGGATCTTCAAGGGCGAGGTCTTTAAGGCGGAGACGGCGCCGGTGGAGCAGGCCGAGGCAGCGCCGCCCGCCGCGGAGCAGGCCACCTGAGGCCGCGCGGCCCGGTGCCGGAGACACTGCCATGATGCAACCGAAGCGAACCAAGTTCCGCAAGCAGCACAAGGGCCGCAACAAGGGCCTCGCACAGCGCGGCAGTGCCGTGTCGTTCGGCGACTACGGGCTCAAGGCCGTCGAGCGCACCCGCATGACGGCGCGCGAGATCGAGGCCGCGCGCCGCGCCATGACGCGCTACGTGAAGCGGGGTGGCCAGGTGTGGATCCGGGTGTTTCCGGATGTGCCGATCACCAAGAAACCCCTCGAGGTCCGCATGGGCTCGGGCAAGGGCAACGTCGAGTACTACGTCGCGCGAGTGCAGCCCGGCAAGGTGCTGTTCGAAATGGAAGGCGTGACCGAGGCCATCGCGCGCGAGGCGTTCCGCCTGGCGGCGTCGAAACTCTCGGTCGACACGATGTTCGTCAAACGGCAGGTCCGCTGATGAAGGCGAAGGAACTCAGGCAGAAGTCCCCGGCGGAGCTCGGCGAGGAGCTCCTGAAGCTGCGTCGCGAGCAGTTCAACCTGCGCATGGCGCAGGCCTCGGGCGCATCGGCGCGGCCGGACCAGTTTGGCAAGGTGCGCCGCAACGTGGCGCGGGTGAAGACCGTGCTGGGCGAAAAGGCGCGTACGGCCGGTAACGGGGGTGACAAGCGATGAGCGAGCAGGCAATGGCGGATACCGGTGCCGGAATCGGCGAGGCGGCGGAGCGCACCCTGACCGGTCGCGTCGTGAGCTCGAAGATGCAGAAGACGATCACGGTTGCCGTGGAGCGTCTCGAGCGCCATGCCAAGTACGGCAAGTACGTGCGACGCACGACCAAGCTCATGGCCCACGATGAGCAGGGCGAGTCGCGCGAGGGCGATCTCGTGGCGATCACCGAGTGCCGCCGCCTGTCGCGGCGCAAGTCCTGGCGCCTGGTGCGCGTGCTCGAGCGGGCAGGTCAGGCCTGACCTGCGAGAGCCCAAGGAGCAACGACCATGATCCAGATGCGAACCATGCTCGCCGCCGCCGATAACAGCGGCGCCCGCAGCCTGATGTGCATCAAGGTGCTCGGCGGCTCGAAGCGCCGCTATGCAACCGTCGGCGACGTCATCAAGGTGAGCGTCAAGGACGCCATTCCGCGCGGCAAGGTGAAGAAGGGTGAGGTCTACGACGCGGTCGTGGTGCGGACCGCGCACGGCGTGCGCCGCGCCGATGGGTCGCTGATCCGCTTCGACGGTAATGCGGCCGTGCTGCTCACCAACAAGCTCGAGCCCATCGGCACGCGCATCTTCGGGCCGGTGACCAGGGAGCTGCGCACCTCGCAGTTCATGAAGATCATCTCGCTCGCACCGGAAGTGCTGTGACATGAACAAGATACGCAAGGGCGACGAAGTCGTCGTGATCGCCGGCCGCGAGAAGGGCCGCCGTGGCACCGTCATCAAGGTGCTGCCGAACGAGCGCGTGCTCGTCGAAAACGTGAACATGGTCAAGCGTCACACTCGCCCGAACCCGCAGCGCGGCGTGCAGGGCGGCATCGTCGAGAAGGAGGCGGCACTGCACCTCTCGAACGTGATGCTGTGGAACCCGGCGACCAAGAAGGGCGACCGGGTCGGCGTCCGCGCCCTGGCTGACGGCCGGCGCGTGCGGTTCTTCAAGTCCAACGACGAAGTCGTGGACGCCTGAGCGGCCTCCAGGGGCCGAGGAAAGCAAGATGGCAAGGCTGCAGGAATTCTACCGCGAGAAGGTCGTGCCCGAGCTCATGAAGAGCCTCGAGCTCCCGAACCCCATGCGGGTCCCGCGCATCACCAAGATCACGGTGAACATGGGCGTAGGCGAGGCCATCGCCGACAAGAAGGCGATGGACGGTGCGGTCGATAACCTGACCGCGATCACCGGCCAGAAGCCGCAGGTCACGAAGTCGCGCAAGGCGATCGCGTCGTTCAAGCTGCGTGCCGGGCTGCCGGTCGGCGCCAAAGTCACGCTGCGCGGCGCGCGCATGTACGAGTTCCTCGACCGGCTGATCAGCGTGGCGATGCCGCGCATCCGCGACTTCCGCGGCGTCTCGGCACGCTCCTTCGACGGCCGCGGCAGCTACAGCTTCGGCGTCAAGGAACAGATCATTTTCCCCGAGATCGCTTACGACAAGATCGACGCGATCCGTGGGATGGACATCACGATCACCACATCGGCACGCGACGACCGGGAAGGGCGGGCGCTGCTCGAGTCCTTCAACTTCCCGTTCCGCAAGTAAGGATCGGCACATGGCGAAGACCAGCATGATCGAGCGCGAGAAGCGCCGCGGGAAGCTCGTGAAGCAGCACGCGGCGAAGCGCGCCCGACTCAAGGAAATCATCCGCAGCCCGAAGTCGACAGACTCCGAGCGCGAGGAGGCGACCCGCAAGCTGCAGACCATGCCGCGCGACACCTCGGCGTCGCGGCTGCGAAACCGCTGCGCGATCACCGGGCGTTCGCGGGGCACCTATCGCAAGTTCGGTCTCGGGCGCACCAAGCTGCGCGAGGCGACGATGCGCGGCGACATTCCCGGCCTGCGTAAGGCCAGCTGGTAAGGCCGCGTACTGGAGCAA
>DASRIR010000163.1:0-2414 GCA_035649875.1 Burkholderiales bacterium
GGCGGGCCCTCCACCATGTGGCGCTGGCGCGAGCGCATGTTCGCCGCCATGGCGCGCAACGCCGGCAACATCACCGACTACTTCAACATTCCGACGAATCGGGTGATCGAGCTCGGTACGCGAGTCGAGATCTGAAAAGGGGTCGAGACTACTTGGCGCCTTGCTTCATCCTGTCGGCTTGTTGGCGGGTTTCTTCCAGCTTGTGCCGCAGGTCGGCCATCAAGCGATGAAGATAGTCCATGCGCTCATCAACGCTTAGGCGCTCAAACTCCTCTTTGCTCAACGGTTTGAAGATCATCCACGGGTGTCGCAATCAGCGTGCCGAGGTAAGGGGAGTCCTACTCGTCCGCCAACAGGCGGTAACCCAGGCCAGTTTCGGTGAGGAGGTATCTAGGCCGAACCGGGTCCGGTTCGAGCTTGTCGCGCAGCTGCTTCATGTACACCCGTAGATAGTGAGTGTCCTCCGCGTGCGTCGGCCCCCAGACCTCCTGCAGAAGCTGGCGGTGCGTGACCACCATGCCGAGGTGCTTCGCGAGACAGGCGAGCAGGCGAAATTCGATCGCGGTCAAATGGATCTCATCGCTTCCTTTGGTGGCCCGCCGCGCGTCGAAGTTGATTGTCACATCACCGAAGGCGAGCTCTTTCCCCGCCGGTGGTTGCGCGGCATGGCGTAACGCCACGCGCACGCGCGCGAGAAGCTCGCCTACACCGAAGGGCTTGGTGATGTAGTCGTCCGCTCCCGAGTCGAGCGCGTCGATCTTCGAGCGCTCCTGGATGCGCGCGGAAAGCACGATGATCGGCATCGTTGACCATTCGCGGATACGGCGGATGACTTGGATGCCGTCGAAGTCGGGAAGCCCGAGGTCGACGATCGCGAGGTCGGGCTTATGCATGCCGGCATCGACCTCGCCGCGCCGGCCATTCGGCGACTCGACCACGCGGTAGCCCTCGGCACGCAGGGAAGAGCGCAGGAAGTGCCGGATCTCGGGCTCGTCCTCGACGACGAGAATCGTCGGGCTCATTGCGCGAGCGCCTCGGCCGGAAGCGCCGGCGGCGACTCGAACGGCAGGGTGAAGTGGAAGGCGGTGCCGACGCCGGGCAGACGCTCGGCCCAGATCCGGCCCTTATGCAGCTCGATGATGGCGCGGCAGATCGCGAGCCCCAAGCCTGCGCCGCGATGGAACTTCTTAAAGATGCGCTCGAGGTCGCCTTCGGGCAGGCCCGGGCCGAAGTCCTCCACCGAAACCACAAGCTCGCCGCCCTGGACTTGGGCGCGCAGCCGGATGAGCGTGCGCGGTGGCGTGTGGCGCGCCGCGTTCTCGAGCAGGTTGGCGAGGACCTGCTCGACGAGCCCCGCGTCCATGCGCACGAGCGGCAAGTCCTCGGGCAGGTCCACCATCACCATGTGCGTGGCAAGCCGATCGCGCAGGCGGCGCAGCACCGCGCCGGCGATCTCGTTCAGCGAGCCCCAGTCGCGCTCGAGCTTCATCGCGCCGGTCTCGAGGCGCGTCATCTGCAGCACCTTGGTGACGAGCTCGGACATCTCGCGCGCCTGCTGGAAGATGCTCTGCGCGAGGCTCGCGCGCTCCTCCGGCGGCAGGCGCTCGCCGCGCTCGGCGAGGGTCGATGCGGAGCCGGTGATCACGGCGAGCGGCGTGCGCAGATCGTGCGAGATCGAGGCAAGCAGCGCGCTCCGAACTCGCTCGGTCTCGGCCTCGATCGCGAGGTCGGCCTGCGCGCGGGCGCGCGCACGCACACGCTCGGTGAGCCCGGAGACGATGAGACCGACCGCGAGCATCATGGCGAGCGTCAGCAGGTACTGCGGATCGTCGACGTGGAAGGTGCCGCGCGGCGGAATGAAAAAGAAGTTGAACGCCGCGACGTTCAACACCGAGACGCCGACCACCGGACCGCGGCCGTAACGCAGTGCGACGAGCACGACGGCGATCAGGTACACCAGCGCCACGTTCACGACATGGAAATACGCATCGAGGCCGAGCGCGACCAGCGTCGCAGTGATGGTAGCGCCTGCGGCCCAGGCATAGCCCATGCAGTTACTCTAGCGCAGCGCGCGCATTAAGAACCCATAAAAATCGCGACGCGGCGCGCATCCGGCGACGCCGACGCGTACAGTGCGCGGCCTATGCCTGCGCGCCAATCCACTCCTGCGCTTACGCTTCTTGCGCTCGGCGTTGTGTTCGGCGACATCGGTACGAGCCCGCTCTACGCCGTGAAGGAAACGTTCTCGACGGACCACGGCATCGCGCTCACCGACGAGAACATCCTCGCCGGCCTGTCGCTCATGTTCTGGTCGCTGATGGTCGTGGTATCGCTCAAGTACGTGCTGCTCATCATGCGCGCAGACAACCGCGGCGAGGGCGGCATCATGGCCTTGATCGCGCTCGCGACGAAGG
>DASRIR010000164.1:0-3394 GCA_035649875.1 Burkholderiales bacterium
ACGCGCAAGAGCTTCAGGAACTCGATGCGCCGCTGCTCAAGGCCCTCGGCGCCGAGCTGCGGCAGAGCGGCGAAGGCGAGCTGCTGCTCGATCTGACTCACGAACTGCTCGATGCGCGCGGCAGCGCCCGCGGCCTTTTCGCGCTGCAGACTCGCGAGCGCTTCCTTGTTCTCCTCGTAGGAGAAGTACAGGCTGATGCCGCCCGAAATGATGAGCGCGCCGCACACCAGCGCCAGAATCAGCAGGAAGTACTTGCGGAAGAGCTGCCCGCGGTGCACGCGCTTTGGCGCCTCGACCGCGCGGCGCTGCTCGACGATGGGCTCGACCAGTTTCAGCGCCTGTCCTCGTTGCGGATCACTTTATCACCTCGTCCGCGGTGTACAGCACGGACGGCGGAACCGCAATGCCCAGGGCTTTCGCGCTCTTCGTGTTGATTACGAGTTCGAACTTCACCGGCTGCTCAACGGGCAGCTCCGCCGGGTTTGCCCCCTTGAGGATGCGGTCGACGTAGAGCGCCGTGCGGCGGTAATGGTCGATGCGGTCGGGCCCGAGAGAGACCAATCCGCCCTCTTCGACAAACTCGCGGTAGCCGTACATTACGGGCAGCCGAAGCTTCTCCGCCAGTTCGATGAAGCGGCGGCGATGACTCCAGAGCACGGGGTCGTCGAACACTATGGCGCCGTCGGCCTGGGCCGCGCGTGCGGCCTCGAGGGCGCGATCGATCTCCGCGGCGCCGCCCGCGTCGAACGAGGCGAGCCCCACGCCAAGCGCCTGCGCGGCGACCCGCGTCTCCTCAAGGAAGATCTGGTGCACGCGGTTAGCCGGGTTCTTGACCACCGCGACAAGGCGTGCCTTCCCGATACAGTCGATGAGGAGCTTGAGCCGCCTGCCGCTCAACTCCCTCGTGAGCAGCGAAAGGCCGGTGATGTTGCCGCCGGGGCGTGCCATGTTGCTGACCAACCCCACCGCGATCGGCTCGCCGACCGCGACGAACACGATCGGCGTGGTCTTCGTCGCCGCCATCGCCGCGCGGCTGGGCGGCGTCGCCGCAGTGACCAGCACATCGACCTTAAGGGCGAGTAGCTCCTTCACGAGCGCCGGCAGCCGCTGGTAGTCCCCGTCGGCCCAACGCGGCTCGACGGTGACGTTCTTTCCCTCGACATAGCCCAGCTCGCGCAGCCCGGTCCGGCACGCCTGCCAGAGGTGCTCGCCTTCGCCGCGCGGAAAAGAGAAGAGGTAACCCACCCGAGGTATGCGACCGGATTGCGCCATTGCTGCGAGCGGCGCAAGTGCGGCGGCAATGAGGAAGCGCCGTCTCACACGATCGCCCGATCGGCGCGTAGGCGGTGAGCACCGACTACCCGGCTCTTCAGGTTTCAGCCCCTCCCCTCCTGCGCTCACTCTATCACCGGCGCTCACTCGATGACGCGGCCCACCCGCATGGGGTTGTAGGCATCGGGCGTCGCAGAGGTGAGTAGCCGATCCGGTGGTGACGCGCCTGTGCTTGAGCGGCCTTAACCGCCAGAGCTACGGAAAGCGCACCCAGAAAGAAATCGCGCCGATACATCGGAGTACTTCGTGAGCGGGCGGCGGAACCGAGGACGGCACAGCTATGTGTCGAACCCGCGAGCGGCGCCTTGCCGCTTCACTCGATCACCCTATCGACGCGCAGTAGCCGGAATGACGGTGGAATAGCGAAGTCGCCCGCCTTGGCCGTGCGCAGATTCAGAAAGACTTCGTACTTGCTCGGCTGCTCGACCGGCAAATCTCCGGGGTTCGCACCCTTGAGGATCCTGTGCACGTAGGTCGCGGCGTGGCGCATCACGTCCAGGATCGATCCATAGCCGATTAGGCCGCCGCTTTCAGCGAATTCGCGATTGCCGGCCGAGCGGATCCGCTGCCGCGTCGCCATTTCCGCGATGGATGCCGCTTCGCTGATGAGCAGTACGTCGTTGCCGAGCAGGAGCGCTTCCACGCGGTCGGTCTGCATGGCGGCGAAGCTTTTTCGGATCGCATCGGCGTCGCGTACGGGGTAGAGCCGCAGGTCGAGTCTCAGAGACTGGGACGCGCTCTCGGCGGCGCGGATGGAAGCGGTCTGCGCCGGGTTGGCCGGATTCGCGAGTAGGGCAGCGCGGCGAAGCTCCGGGTGCGATTCCTTGAGGAGCTCCAGGCGCTTCACCACGAGCGGCGGGCTCAAGTTGGAAGTGCCGGTAAGGTTGCCGCCCGGCCGGGCGAGGCTCGCGACGAGACCGGTGCCGACCGGGTCGCCGGCGCCCGCCATGACGATCGGAATCTCAGTTGTCGCAGCTTTAGCCGCTTGGGTAGCCGGCGTGCCGAAGCCCACGATGACGTCAACGTTTGCCGTGACGAGCTCCTCCGCGAGCGGCTTGAGATCGGCATAGCGCCCGTTCGCGTAGCGAACGTCGAGGAGGATCGTCTTGCCCGGTACGTAGCCGAATTGGCGCAGACCGGCATCGAACGCCTCGAGCTGGAGCTTAGTTCCTGCAGGCACCGGGACGGTAAGAATGCCGACGCGCGGGACGCGCGCCTGCGCGCTCACAGCGAAGGGCGCGAGGGCCGCGGCGATAAGGAAGCAGCGCCGCCTCACACGATGACCCGATCGGCGCGCAGCAAGATCGAGGGCGGAACCGTGATTCCGAGCGCCTGCGCGCTCTTGAGATTGACCACCAGCTCGACCGTGTTCGGCAGCTCGATCGGCAACTCGGCGGGCTTGGCGCCGCGTACGATGCGGTCGACGAAGTAAGCGAGGCGCCGGTAGCACGCCTGAAGGTTCGGCCCATAGGTCATCAGGCTGCCGCCTTCCGCGAGCACGGCCCATCCGGAGATCACGGGAATTCGGCGCTCGAGCGAGAACCGCGCAATCGCGCTGCGCTGCTCGATCATGAGCGCATCCGGGTGCACGACGAGGGCTTCGGCGCGCGCCGTATTCATGGCGGCGAGCGCGTTTTCCAGCTCGGCGGCGTTGCGCACCGGGTAGTGGGAGGTCTGGAAACCGAGGCCAGCGGCCGCGTCGCGGCTGGCGGCGAGCTCCTTTGCGTCGCCCCCGTGATCCGGATTCGAAAGCACGGCGAGGCGCTTCGCCGCTGGCGCGATCTCATGCAGGAGCTCGATGCGCTTGCCGACGAGCGCGTAGGACAGGAAAGTCACGCCGGTGAGATTGCCGCCGGGGCGCGCGAGCGTCGTAGCAATGCCCATCTCGATCGGGTCTCCGCTCATGCCGAAGACGACCGGAAGCGCGGTCGGCAGCGTGCGCGCGACCTGTAACGCTGGACCCTGCGATACGACGATGTTGGGCTTCCTTGCCAGTGCTTCGAGCGCACGGCGTTCGAGCGTTTCGCGCGAGTTATCGCCCCAGCATTCGTCGAGGTCGAAC
>DASRIR010000165.1:0-11979 GCA_035649875.1 Burkholderiales bacterium
TCGGCACGAACGAGCTCCATTTGTCCGGGAAAGAGAGCGAGCCGATCACCGGCACCTTGCCGGTCGCCTTCAGGCGCGCGTCGTGCGGCTTACAGGCGGGCTCGATCTTCGCGGCGTCGTCGGCGCTGATGCGCGCGAACGCCGCGGTATCGTAATAGCAGAGGCAGAGGAACTTCACGCGTTCTCCAGCGCCTTGATGTCGAGCTTCACCATCTTGAGCATCGCCTGCATCGCGCGCTGCGACTTCGCCTTGTCCTTGCCGGAGAAGATCTTGTCCATGTTCGACGGCACCACCTGCCACGACACGCCGTAGCGGTCCTTGAGCCAGCCGCACTGCTGCGGCTTGCCGCCTTCCAGGAGGTGGTCCCAGTAGTAGTCGATCTCCTTCTGCGTTTCGCACTCGATCACGAACGAGATCGCCTCGGTGAACTTGAAGTGCGGCCCGCCGTTCAGCGCGATGAAGTCCTGGCCTTCGATCTGGAAGGCCACCGTCATCACCTGGCCGGCCGGGCCGGGGCTGCCTTCCGGGTAGCGCGCCACCGCGCCGAGCTTCGACTTCTTGAAGATCGAGGTGTAGAACTTCGCAGCCTCCTCGGCCTGGTGCTCGAACCAGAGGAAGGGCTTGATTTTGCTGCCTTTAATCATGACTTCTCCTATTCGCTCTACCCAATGGTCGAACCGCACCGGGCCGGATCGACAGCCGCCCTACGAAATAAATACAGCGCGAGCGCCACCAGGGTTCCGCCGGGGGAGAAAGCGCTGCAACCGCGACAAACGGTCCGTATTTTCTGAACGTTCAACGTCCGCGTTTCTCAGGTTGAACCAGATTGAGAAGGTTTCCACAGGTGTCCTCAAACAGTACCGCGATGACTGAACCGGCCTTCGTCGGCTCGCCGCGAAAGCGGACGCCCCGTGCCGTGAGGCGTTGAACTTCTGCGTCGATGTCGGTGCTGATGAAAGCGGTCGCTGGGATGCCCGCGTCGTACAACGCCTTCTGATAGACCCGGGCTGGAGCGAACTCCGCAGGTTCAAGCACCAGTTCGACGCCCGAAGCGCCTTCCGGGGAAGTCAAAGTGAGCCAGCGGTACCGGCCGAGGGGAATGTCGTGCTTCTTCTCGAATCCCAGAACGTCTGTGTAGAACCGCAGCGCGCGGTCCTGATCGTCGACCAAAATGCTCGAGAGCGTGATCTGCATGGCGTCTCCATTGCTGTTGCGGCCTAACTTTTCAGCTCTGCGATGCGCCGCTCGAGGAAGCGGCGTTCCGGCTCCTGGCGCGTGAGCTCGAGCGCGCGGCGGTACGCGGCCAGCGCCTCCTTTTTCTGGCCGAGCCGCCGGCAGAGATCGGCGTGAACCGCGTGCGCCAGGTGGTAGCCGGACAGGTCCCGCAGCAAACCTTCGATGAGAGCCAGGCCGGCCTGCGGCCCATCGCGCATCGCCACCGCGACCGCACGGTTCAGGGCCACGACCGGTGAAGGATCGAGGCGCGCGAGCACGTCGTAGAGCCCGATGATCTCGCTCCAGTCGGTGGCGGCGGTGCTCGGCGCTTCGGCATGCACGGCGGCGATCGCGGCCTGGAGGCAGTAGGGGCCGAAGAAGCGCGTTCTCAACGCTTCGGTCACGAGCTGCACGCCTTTCTCGATCATGCCCCGGTCCCAGAGCGCGCGGTCCTGGTTCTCGAGCAGCACGAGCTCGCCCGTGGGCGAGCTGCGCGCCGCGCGCCGCGACTCCTGGAGGAGCATCAGCGCAAGAAGGCCCTTCGCCTCGGGCTCGGGCAGGAGCTGCACCAGCAGTCGTCCGACGCGGATCGCCTCCTGCGAGAGCTCCGCGCGCGTGACCGCGCTGCCCGACGAGGCCGAGTAGCCTTCGTTGAACACCAGATAGATCACGCGCAGCACCGCGTCCAGCCGCTCCGCGAGCTCCGGGCCGGCCGGCACCTCGTAGGGGATCTTCGCGTCGCGGATCTTGGTCTTCGCGCGCACGATGCGCTGCGCGAGCGTCGGCGCCGGCGTGAGGAACGCGTGCGCGATCTCCTCGGTCTTCAGGCCGCAAACCTCGCGCAGCGTGAGCGCCACCTGCGCGTCCGGCGCGAGCGCCGGGTGGCAGCAGGTGAAGATGAGGCGCAGGCGGTCGTCCTCGATGGCTTCGGCATCGCCAGCGGGCTCCGCCTCGAATGCCTCCAGCGTTTCCTGGTCGACTTCGACAAACCTGCTCTGCCTGCGAATGCCGTCGATCGCCTTGAAGCGCCCGGCCGAGACGAGCCAGGCGCGCGGGTTGTCCGGCACGCCCTCGCGCGGCCACTGCTCGAGCGCCGCGCGGAAGGCCTCCGACAGCGCTTCCTCGGCCAGCTCGAAGTCGCCCAGGAGGCGCACCAGCGTGGCGAACACGCGGCGCGATTCGGTCCGATACAAGGCGTCGAAATCGAAGCCGGACATTTCCCGAAGGGTAACTGCTACGATCTTCGGCTATGACGATTGAAACGCTGATTCGAAACGCGCGGGTGGTGGACGGCACCGGCGCGCCCGCCCGGCGGGAGGACGTGGGCATCGAGGCCGGAAAAATCGTTCCCCCCGGCGCGGCCAGGAAGGTCATCGATGCCGACGGGCTGGTGCTGGCGCCGGGGTTCATCGATCCGCATACGCATTACGACGCCCAGATCTGCTGGGACGGTGCGACCACGCCGTCGTCCTGGCACGGCGTGACGACGGTGGTGATGGGGAACTGCGGGGTCGGGATCGCGCCTTGCAGGCCGGCGGCGCGCGAGATCGCGATGCGCGACCTGGTGAATGTCGAGGCGATTCCGTTCGAGGTGCTGAACGCCGGCATCACGTGGGACTGGGAAACCTTCCCGCAGTACATGGACGCGGCGGCGAAGCGAAAGCCGGCGCTCAACCTCGCCTTCCTCGCGCCGCTCACGCCGTTCCGGCATTACGTCATGGGCGAAGCGTCCATGGAACGCGCGGCGAACGAAACGGAAACCGCCCAGATAAAGGATTTGCTGGGAAAAGCTGTTGATGCCGGTGCGTTCGGCTGGACCAGCACGCTGCTCAACCAGCACATGGGCTACGGCGGGCGGCCGCTCGCCTGCCGCAACGCGAGCCGCGAGGAGCTGCAGGCCTATTGCAACGCGTTGCGCGAGCGCGGCAAGGGCTCGATCGAGATCGCGATGACGCGCCAGATCTCGGTGCTCGAGCAGGCGGAGCTCGATCTGCTCGACTTCATGCTCGAGGAGAGCCGCCGGCCGGTGACGCTGATCGCGCTGTTCGACCGCGACGACGTGCCCGAAGCGCTGCGCACCACGATGAAGAAGCTGCAGCCGATGATCGCGCGCGGCGCCCGGCCGCAAACCTCACCGCTTCCGCTGACGCGCGAGCTGGTGATGCGCAGCCCGTTCGCGTTCGCCGCGTTTCCATCGTGGAAGCGCCTCTTCGTGGATACGTCCAAGGAGGCGCAGCGGGCGGTTTATGCCGATGCGGCCTTCCGAACCCAATTCCGACAGGACTTGAAGAACCCAGCGTCGTTCGCCGACTGGGCGCGAATTACTGCGCATGAGCTCAAGTCGCCCAGGCTCAAAAAGTACGAAGGCAGGACGGTGGCGGAAATCGCGGCGGAGCGGGGCGTGGACGGCGTGGACGCGATGCTCGACCTCACGCTCGAGGACGATCTCGAGAACGAATTCACCGTGCAATCCTGGAACACGCGCATCGACCGCATGGCGGAGCTCCTCAACGACAGGAGCGTGATCCTCGGGCTCGGCGACGGCGGGGCGCACCTCGACATGCTGTGCGATTCGGGCTACCCGACCTACGTGCTCGGCACCTGGGTGCGGGAGAGAAAGGTGCTGAGCCTCGAGGAGGCGGTACGGCGCATGACCTCGGATCCCGCGGATTTCTTCGGGATTCGGCAGCGCGGAAAAATTGCGCCGGGGATGGCCGCCGATCTCGTGCTGTTCGATCCCGCCACGGTCGGCTCGGGCGGTCGGCCGGAGCGGCTGCACGATCTTCCCGGCGGCGGCAAGCGCATGGTGAAGCGCTCGCGCGGCATTGAGATGACGCTCGTGAACGGCGTGGTGACCTGGAACCAGGGCAACCTGACCGGCGCCGCTGCCGGCGAGGTGCTGCGCTCCTGAGTCGAAAATATTACGTCCGGCGTTCGTCGGGAAAAGGAGACACGACGAGATTCACTTCGTCGCCCTTGATGTAACTCGCGGAGCAGCGCGCGTTGGCAATAGCCCGCCGGACGTGGAATAAGTCCGCTGCCGCGCGATAAGACGTCTTAGGCCTGCGGCTATCATCGGGCATGGCCACCGACGTCCTGGGGGCCGAGCCGCGCGCCCCCACCCCGACGCAGCTC
Organism: Burkholderiales bacterium; assembly: GCA_035649875.1. Taxonomy (GTDB): domain Bacteria; phylum Pseudomonadota; class Gammaproteobacteria; order Burkholderiales; family SG8-39; genus SCGC-AG-212-J23. Next base: position 4,352 of record DASRIR010000165.1, read on the forward strand.
CGCAGTTTCGCCCTGCTGTCTCTGCTCTACATCGCGACCACCGCCGCGGTGATCCCTTTTGCGAGCGAGCCCGGCCCCGCGGACCCGAACATCGTCGTGGTGTACGGGATCGGCATCCTGGTCGCCGATCTGTGCACCGCAGGGCTGCTCGGCACGCTCTACCTCGGCTCGGGGCGCACGGCGCTCCTCCTCCTGACCTGCGCCTATCTCTTTGGCGGGCTCATGGCCGGCGCGCACATGGCGACGTTCCCCGGCGCGCTCTATGATCGGCCGCTCTTCGGCAGCCACCAGACGGTGGCGTGGCTTTTCCTCGCCTGGCGCCTGGGCGCTGCGCTTCTGTTCCTCGCCGCGGTGACGCAGGCGGCGCGGCGCGTGCCGCCGCAAACCTCCCGCCTTGCCCTGCGCCTGTTCGCCGGCTGCCTCCTCACCTTGAGCGCGGTCGTCGTGACCTGCTCGCTCGCGGCGGAGCTGCTTCTCGAGGGCCTCTTCGGCGAGCGCTTCAGCGCGCTCGCGACGCAGGTGCAGTGGGTCGCTGTCGCGGTGTACGTGGCGGCGCTCGCGCTCATCTGGCGCCGGCGCGCGTTCGACGACGTGCTCTACCTGTGGCTCGGCCTCGTGCTGGTGGCGTCGATCGCCGATCTCACGCTGTCGAACCTGTCGGGCGGGCGCTACACGATCGGCTGGCACGCCTCGCGCGCCAACTTCGTGGTCTCGGCCTGCCTGCTGCTCGCCTTCCTGCTCGGCGACCTCGCCACCGAGGAGCGGCGGCTCACGCGGCCCTCGAAGTTCGCCGCCTACGGCGGCGCGGTGGCGGTGACGCTCGGCGCGATCCTGCTGCGCTGGTTTCTCGATCCCTGGCTCGGCACCGGGCTCGTCTTCGTCACGCTCTACGGCGCGGTCGCGATCTCGGTGTGGTTCGGGGGCCTCGGACCCGCGGTGCTGTCGATGGTCCTCGGCTATGCGATCGTCAATGTGCGCTACATCTCGCCCGACGGCGGGGTGTCGATCACCGGAACGGAGCAGCACATCGCGCTCGCGCTGTTCACGCTGTCCTGCTCGCTCATCATTGTGCTGGGCGAGGCGATGCGGCGCGCACGCGATCGCTACCGCGTGTCCGAGGCCGCGCTGATCGATCGCGCGCGCGAGTTGCAGCGCGCCGACGCCAACAAGAGCCGCTTCCTCGCGGTGCTGTCGCACGAGCTGCGCAATCCGCTCGCGCCGCTGCGCACCGGGCTGTGGCTGCTCAAGATGAAGAACGCGGACGCCGCCGTTACCGAAACGCACGACATGATGGAGCGCCAGATCGCGCAGATGGCGCGCCTGATCGACGACCTGCTCGATGTCAGCCGCATCGACCGCGGCAAGCTCGAGCTGCGCCCGGAGGTGATCGCGCTCGACGCCGTGCTGCGCACCGCGGTCGACACCGCGCGCCCCAACATCGATGCGCAGGGCCACGAACTCGTGGTGCGCGCGCCGTCCGAGCCGCTGCACGTGGAAGGCGACCTGGTGCGCCTCGCGCAGGTGGTATCCAACCTGCTCAACAACGCGGCCAAGTTCACCCCGCCCAACGGGCGCGTCGAGCTGAAGGTGGAGCGCGAAGACGACAAGGCGCTGATCCGCGTCGCCGACAACGGCGTCGGCATCGCGCCGGACCGGCTGGAGGAGGTGTTCGAGATGTTCGTGCAGCTCGACTCGAGCAAGCCGCAGGCGGGCGGCCTGGGGCTCGGCCTCACCCTCGCGCGCTCCATCGTGCGCCGGCACGGCGGCGAGATCGTGGCGCGCAGCGACGGCCCCGGCAAGGGCGCCGAATTCATCGTGCGCCTGCCGCTCGCGCAAGCGGCCGCAGCCGAAAAAGCCGAAAGCCGCGCGGAAGAAACGCCGGCCGCGCGGCGCCGGGTGCTCGTGGTCGACGACAACGTCGACGCCGCGCAGACCCTCGCTGCGTATCTCCGGCTGCTCGGGCACCGGGTCGAGAGCGCGGTAGACGGCGAAGCGGCGTTGCGCATCGCCGAAGTGCTGCGCCCGGAGGTCGCCTTCATCGACCTCAACATGCCGCGCATGGATGGCGTCGAGGTCGCGCGCCGGCTGCGCGTAACGTCCTGGGGCCGGAGCGCGCGCCTGGTCGCGCTGACCGGCATGGGGCAGCAATCCGATATCGCGCGCACGCGCGATGCGGGATTCGACGAGCACCTCACCAAGCCGGCGGACCTGGAACGCGTCTCGCATCTCGCTGCCGGCTAATATTTACGTAGCGGCGCAGCAATCTGTACTGAAAGATAAAAAAACTGTAATTGCGGCATTCCCTGACAGGCACCGGGGAGGAGGGGACTAAGATGCAGGCCATGGAAGTTCTTCTGGTAGACGACCAGGCGGTCACGACCCAGGTCTACGCCGCGAGCGTAAGGAAGACTTTTGCCGGCGCCCGGGTCCACACCGCCGTCGACCTTCCGGAGGCGCTGCAGATCGCGGCGGGCCATCCGCTCGATCTCGTGCTGCTGGACCTTTCGCTGCCGACCTGCACCGGGATCGACGCGCTCTACCGCTTCCGCCGCGCTTTTCCCGCCGTGCCCGTGCTGGTGGTTTCCGCCAACGAGGACAAGGAGCGCATCCAGGCCTGCCTCGAAGCCGGCGCGCGCGGCTACATCACCAAGACCACGGCCGTCGCCGGCCTCGCCGGCGCGATGAAGACGGTGATGGACGGCGGCCGCTACATCCCCGCGGCCTGAAACCATGCGCGGATTCGCCGCGTTCGCTTCGGCCGCGAAGCAGCTCAACGCCATGTGCGACTGAGGTGTCGGGCGCAGTGCTCACGGCGCTCGACGAAGACGTGAAAACCTGCCTCGCGCAATTCAGCTACTACGGTACGGCGCTTGCTACTTCTTGTGGTTGCCAACAGGAGGTAGTCATGAAAAGACTCTCGTTTTCGCTTTCCGTCGTAGGACTTGCAATTCTCGCGGCCTGCGCGACCGAAGACCCGGTCAGGCCCGCGCCCGCGCCGGTGGTCGTCACGCCCGCCCCGGTCGTGACCGCGCCGCCGCCGACCGTGGTGGTGCAGCAGCCAAGCGCAACCGCGCCCGCGGTCGTCGCGCCGACCGCGATCCGCGCCGGCCATGGCCGCATCGAGTCGCTCACCGCGCTGCCGCCGTCCGCGGCTGCCGGCGGCACGACGACCCGCCGCGTCGGCCTCAAGATGGACGACGGCACGGTGCAGTACCTCGACACCGCGGCGCAAGGGCTGGCGGTCGGCGATCGCGTCGAGATCACCGGCGAAGGCAATCTGAGGCGGTAGCAGCAGCGGGTAGTACGTAGCGATAAGTCGGGCGGAGGCAGCTTGACCGGCGCGCCTCCCCCGACGTAGTTTTTGGCGGGGAGAAACAATAATGCGCGCTTTGCTGTTGGCCGGTGCTCTGCTGCTCGGCGGTTGCCCGGGACCCCTCGTCAGTCCTTACGACGAGGCCATCGACAAGGGCATCGTCCAGTTCTACGACGGCTTCGTCTACTTCATGCGCGACGTTGCGGACAACGCCGGCAAGCCCGAAGGCACCTACGAGGCGAACCTCCAGCGCTACAACGTGCTCGAGACCAGGCTCGACGTGCTGATCCTGCGCGCCTCGTCGCACTCGCTCGGCACCGGCTGCAAGCTGGAAGCTAAGGTGTACGAGAAGGTCTCCAAGCTCCTCGAGAGCAACCTCCCCGCGGGCATCACCGCACAAGGCGACGCGGCGGGCGACGCCAACGGCTGCAACACCCGGCTGCTCGAGCTGGTGAAGCAGCAGCTCGGCTTGATCCGCGAGATCCACGCCAAGACCGACAAATGCGGCACCCCGCCCCTGTCATGCCTGCGGCCTGCGACCGTCGCTAGCGCCGTCAAGATCGCCAGCCAGTCCATCAAAGCCGTCGCGGTGGTCGAGGCTGCCAAGCGCAATTAGACGATGGCGAGCGCCGACGAGATCTTCCGGGAGATGATGCGCGCGGGCGAGAAAGCGTTCGGCGAGAGCTGGGACGCGGTCTCGAATTACGCGCCGGCCGAGTTCCGCAAGATGGCGATCCAGATCACCGAGATCGCGCAGAACGTCGCCAAGTACAAGCTCGACAAATCCGAAGGCTATTCGCCGGCGACCGGCAAGCTGTTGATGAAGATGCAGCGCACGGCCGCGGAAAGCGTGCTGGTGGCAACCACGCAGCTCAATCTGATCGCGGTGCAGAAGGCGATGGACGCGATGGTCAAGGTGCTGCGCAAGACCTTCAAGGGCCTGGTCGCGAAAATCCTCTAGAAGTTACTTGCCGGTCCAGCGCGGCGGGCGCTTCTCGACGAACGCCTTCACGCCTTCCTTGAAATCGTCGCTGCCGTAGACCTTGCGCACGATGTCGTCGCCGTCGGGCAGCGGCCGCGCGTCCTGGAGGCGGCGCAGCGCTTCCTTGGTGGACCAGAGGGTGAGCGGCGCGTGCGAGGCGATCTTCGCGGCGAGCTCCTTGACCTTGGCCTCGATCTCCGCGTTGGGGATGATTTGATGGACAAAGCCTGCGGTGAGGGCCTCTTCCGCCGACATCAGGCGCGCCGTGAACATGAGCTCCTTCACGCGCGAGGACCCGATCAGGTCGGCGAACATCGCATAGTTCTTCATCGACAGCGTATTGCCCAGCGTGCGCGCGGTGGGCACCCCGAACTTTGCGTCGGGCGTGGCGAGGCGGATGTCGGCGCCCGCGCTGATGGCAAAACCGCCGCCCACCGCATAGCCCTCGATCTGCGCGATCACCGGCTTCTTCACCTTCGAGATGCGTCCCGAGCGCTTGTCGCCGTCCTTCTCGTACTTGATGCCGTCCTCGCCGTCCTTGAACTTGGTGAACTGGCTGATGTCGGTGCCCGCGACGAAGGCCTTGCCGCCTGCGCCCTTGAGGATGAGGACCCGGATCGCGTCGTCGGCGTCGACCTCTTCGCAGACCTCGTAGAGCCGCTGGTACATACCCCAGGTCATGGCGTTCCTGGCCTCGGGGCGGTTGAAGGTCAAGGTGACGATCGGGCCCTCGCGGGCGACGAGGACCTCGTCTTTCGAAACTTGGGTGGCTGTGTCCACGGGAACGTCCTGAAAAACGTTATGTCGATGGTATACCATCCGGTTCAATTCTCTAGGAGGAGGATACGATGCTGAAGCTCGCTCTTGCTGGACTGCTCTTGGCGGTATCGACGGTCGCGGGTGCACAACAAAAATATCCCTCGCGCACGGTCGAAGTAGTGGTGCCTTACGCCCCCGGCGGCGGCACCGACAACCTGATGCGCATGATCACCGGCATCATCGACGAGAACAAATGGTCGCCGCAGCCGCTCAACGTGGTGAACCGCGCGGGCGGCAGCGGCGCGGTCGGCTTCAACTACCTGATCAACAAGAAGGGTGATCCGCACGTGATCGCGGGCGCGACTCCGATGATCGTCTCCGGCAAGATCGAGGGGCGGCTGCCGGGCAACCACCGCGACGCGATGACCATCCTGATGATCGTGGCGATCGACGAGCTCATGCTCTCGGTGCGCAGCGAGTCGCCGTACAAGACCATCGAGGACTTCGTGAAGGCGGCGAAGGCCAAGCCCGGCGGCCTCACGGTCGGCGGCACCGCGACGCTCACCGAGGACCATATCTTCACGCACCTGTTCGAGAAGGCTGCCGGCATCCAGGTGAAGTACGTGCCGTTCAACTCCGGCGGCGAGGTCACCACCGCGCTGATGGGCGGGCACATCGACGCCGCGGTCGAGAATCCCAACGAGATCGTGTCGCAGATCGAGGCCGGCAAGGCGAAGAACCTCGCCGTCGCCGCGCAGAAGCGCCTGAAGGACGCGCCGGATGTTCCGACCTTCGCCGAGAAGGGCTACAAGTTCTACTGGGAGCAGATGCGCGGCGTGGTCGGACCGGCCAACATGCCGCCCGAGGCGGTGAAGTATTGGCAGGACACGCTGAAGAAAGTGGTCGCGACGCCCAAGTGGCAGAACGACTACATCAAGCGCAACCTGCTAACGCCCACCGATTGGACCGGTGAACAGGCGCTCAAGTACCTCGACAGCTTGCACAGCAAGTACGAGGAAGCGCTGAAGGGCTTGAAAGCCGCTTCCAAGTAACAGGTGCGCAGTGCCGATCGCGTAACCGCGGTCTTTCTGTTCGCGCTCTCGGTCGCGTTCGCGGCCGGGGCGCTCAAGTACTACAAATGGTGGGGCTCGGACGGTCCGGGCTCCGCCTTCCTGCCGTTCTGCCTCGGCGTGGTCATGGCGGTGCTCGCCCTGATGATGCTGCTGAGAAGCCTGAAAGAGAAAGATCCGGGCCATTCCTGGTTCCCGCGCGGCGAGGGCCTGCGCGACATGCTGGTGGTGCTCGGCGCGACGGTGCTGTTCGTGGCGCTGCTCAGGGCCACCGGCATGGTCCTCGGCACCGCGCTCTACCTCGGCGGGTTGATCTGGTATCTCGGCCGGCACCGCTGGTGGGTGACGCTCGCGGTGGCCGTCGCCGCGGCGGGCTTCAACTGGCTGGTGTTCGTGCACTGGCTGCGAGTGCCGTTCCCTGAAGCGGGGATATGGATTTTCTGACGCACCTGGGCATGGGTTTCGGTGTCGCGTTGACGCCGTTCAACGTGATGATGGCGGTCGCCGGCGTGATGGTCGGGATTCTCATCGGCGCGCTGCCGGGCGTCGGCCCGCCCTCGGGCGTGGCGATGCTGCTGCCGCTCACCTTCGGCATGGACCCGACCTCCGGCATCATCATGCTCGCCGCGCTCTACGCCGGCACGATGTACGGCGGCACCATCACCGCGGTGCTGATCAACACGCCGGGCGAGTCGGCGTCGGTGGTCACCTGCCTCGACGGCTATCAGATGGCGCAGCAGGGGCGCGCCGGAGCGGCACTCGGCATCGCCGCCATCGGCTCGTTCATCGCCGGCACGATCGGCGTGGTGCTGCTGATGCTGGTGTCGCCGCTGCTCGCGCGCTGGTCGCTCTCCTTCGGGCCGCCCGAGACGTTCGCCCTGATGCTGCTCGGCCTCACCACCGTGACGCTGCTCGGCGGCGACGATCCGCTCAAGGGCTACATCAGCATGGTGCTCGGCCTGATGCTGGCGATGGTCGGCTTCGACATCATCTCGGGCGACGCGCGCTACGGCTTCGGCATCGTCGAGATGATGGACGGAGTCGACTTCCTGCCGGTGGCGATCGGCCTGTTCGGCCTGGGCGAGGTGCTCGCCGGCGCGGAGCAGAAGGGCGCAAACCAGGTGAAGACCCGCGTCAGGCTGCGCGACGTTTTCCCCAGCGCGCAGGACTTTCTGCGCTCGCGGTGGGCGATCGCGCGCGGCACGGTGATGGGCTTTCTTGTCGGTGTGCTGCCCGGCGCCGGGCCGACGGTCGCCGCGTTCCTCGCCTACACCGTCGAGAAAAGGGTGGCAAGCGAGCCCGAGAAGTTCGGCAAGGGCGAGATCAAGGGCGTGGCCGGCCCGGAGTCGGCGAATAACGCCGCCGCCACCGCGGCGATGGTGCCGATGCTCACGCTCGGCATCCCGGGCTCGGCCACCACCGCGATCATGCTCGGCGGCCTGATGATGTGGGGCCTGCGCCCCGGGCCGATGCTGTTCGAGAAGAACCCGCAGTTCGTCTGGGG
>DASRIR010000166.1:0-3152 GCA_035649875.1 Burkholderiales bacterium
GAGCGCTACAAGCTCCTCATCGGTCTCGTCATTCCAAGGCCGATCGCCTGGGTGTCGACCTACAGCGCGAACGGCGTGGCGAACTGCGCGCCGTTTTCGTTCTTCAACGTGATCTCGGAGGAGCCGCCGCTCTGCATCCTCTCCTTCAACTGGCGCTCGGATCGCGAGATGAAGCACACGCTGAAGAACATCCGGCGCACGGGCGAGTTCGTCGTCAACCTCGCCGACGAGGCGACGGCGAACGCGATGCATCTTTCCAGTACGGAACTGCCGGAAGCCGAAAGCGAGTTCACGAAATACGGCCTGACGCCGGTTCCGGCGATGCTCGTGAAGCATCCGCGCATCGGCGAAGCCGCGGCCTCGCTCGAGTGCCGCGTCGAGCGGCGTATCGAATTCGGCCCGGAGCGCGAGCTGGTGGTGGGCGAGATCCTGCTGGTACACGCGCGCGACGGCATCATCGACCCGGTGTCGAAGCGAATCTCGGAAGAGCTCTACCGCCCGATCGGGCGCCTGTTCGCGAACCGCTACTGCTCCACGCGCGAGCGGTTTGACTTGCCGACGAAATGATTCCGGATTACCGGCTGCGCCTGCCAGGGCCGACGACCGTACCCGAGCGCATCCGCCTCGCGAGCGCAGCCCCGATGCAGGCGCATCGCGGCGCCGAGTTCAAGGCGATGCTCGCCGAAGTGCAGGAGGGTCTGCGCGCGCTCTTCGGCACGGCGCAGGATGTGTATCTCTTCGCCGGTTCGGGCACGGCGATGATGGAGGCGAGCCTCGCGAACGTGCTCGCTCCGGGCGACGCGGTGCTGGTCGCGGTCGCCGGCCAGTTCGGCGAGCGCTTCGCCGCGATCGGCGCGGCGCTCGGCGCGAAGGTCGACACGCTCGACGGCGAATGGGGCCAGGGGATCGACGCGCGCGAGCTCGCCGAGCGCGTCGCGCGGCGCGACTATCGCGCCGCGGTCGTGGTCCACAACGAAAGCTCCACCGGCGTGACCGAGGACCTTGCGGCCATCGGCGCGGCGCTGCGCGAGCGCCCGACGCTGCTCCTCGTCGATTCGGTCAGCGGCCTCGCCGGCACGGAGATGAAAATGGATGCCTGGGGTGCGGACATCGTCGTCTCCGCCTCGCAGAAATGCCTGATGTGTCCGCCGGGCCTCGGCTTTGCCGCCGTGAGCGCGAAGGCATGGGAGGTCGTGAAGCGCGAAGGCACGGTGCCGCGCTTCTTCTACGACTTTCGCCGGGCCCGGGCCGCGTGGGAGAAGGGCGAGACCGCGTTCACGCCGCCGGTGTCGCTCGTCTACGGCCTGCGCGAGGTGCTGCGCATGATCGCGGAGGAGGGCCTCGGCCGCGTCACCGCGCGCCATCGGCGCCTCTCCTCCGCATTGCGCGTCGGTTGCGGGGCGCTCGGTCTCGAGCCCTTCAACCGGCCCGAGGTCGCCTCGAGCACCGTCGTGGCGCTCAAGGTGCCGCAGGGGCTCGAGGGCGCCGCGATCGTCGCGCACCTGCGCAGCCGCTACGGTACCGTGATCGCCGGCTCGCGCAGCCCGCGGCTCCATAACAAGGTGATCCGCATCGGCACCATGGGCGCCGTCAGCGAAGCCGATATCCAGACCGACCTGAGGCACCTCGAGGCGACGCTCGAGGATCTGATAACCTGACCCAACCCATGGACGGGAGGAGGATCATGAACAGGATTATCTTTGCAACTTGCGCGGCGGCCGCGCTTCTCGGCTGGGCCGGCATCGCCGGCGCGCAGCAGCGCGTCGTGCTCTACACCTCGAACGAGGCGACGCTCAACAAGCTGATCGCGGCGGAGTTCGAGAAGGCGACCGGCATCGCGGTCGACGTCATCTCGGCCGGCTCGGGCGTCGTCATCAAGCGCCTGCAGAGCGAGAAGGACCGGCCGCAGGGCGATCTCGTCTGGGGCATCAGCCGCTCGCTCTTGCAGACCAACGCCCAGTACCTCGATGCCTACGCCTCTGAGCACAAAAACGCGATCCCTGCGGAGTTCCGGGATCCGCAGGACCGCTGGATCGGCACGAACCTGCACCTGCTGGTCGTCCTGCAGAACACGAAGTCGATCCCCGAAGCGCAGGGCCCGAAGACTTGGGAGGAGCTGACCACGCCGAAGTTCAAGGGCAACATCGCCTTCACCGATCCGGCGAATTCCGGATCGGCGTACTCCAACGTGACGATGCTCGTCGACCTGTGGGGCGGCGGCAACGCCGGCTGGAGCAAGGTCGAGAGGCTCTTCGCCAACACGCGGGTCCTCAACCGCTCGGCGCTCGTGTTCCAGGGCGTGGGCAACGGCGAGTACGGCCTCGGCATGTCGCTCGAGTACGCGGGCTACCTTTGGGCGAGCAACGGCGCTCCGGTCAAGGTCGTGTACCCGGCCGACGGCACGATCGCGCAGATGGAGGGCGTGGCGATCGTCAAGGGCGGCCCGAACAGCGCCGGGGCGCGCAGGTTCGTCGACTACGTGAACCGCAAGGACGTGCGCGAGATGATCCTCAAGCAGACGTTCCGCCGCCCGGCGCGGCAGGACCTCGACCTGCCCAACCTGCCGGGCAAGATGCCGCGGCTCTCGGAGATCAAGCTGGTGAAGTACGACGAGGAAGGCTGGACCGCGAAGCGCGGCGAGGCCATGGATCGCATCAAGGAGACGATCCAGAAGACCCGCTGACCCGTTGGCCGGCATCACGATCGAGGGGGTGGCCCGCACCTTCGGGAGCGTGCGGGCCATCGACGACGTTTCGCTCGCCGTGCGCGACGGCGAGTTCTTCACGCTCCTCGGCCCGTCGGGCTGTGGCAAGACGACGCTCCTGCGCATGGTCGCCGGGTTCTGCGACCTCGACCGCGGCCGCATCCGCTTCGGCGAGCGGCGCATCGACGCGCTGCCGCCGCACCGCCGCAACGCCGGCATGGTGTTCCAGAACTACGCCATCTTCCCGAACCACACGGTCGCCGGCAACGTCGCCTACGGCCTCAAGGCGCGCAACGTCGCGCCCGCTGACATCGAGCGCCGCGTCGCGCGCGCGCTAAAGCTCGTCCATCTCGACGGCTACGCGGAGCGCTGGCCGCACCAGCTCTCCGGCGGCCAGCTGCAGCGCGTCGCGATTGCCCGCGCACTGGTGATCGAGCCCGAGGTGCTG
>DASRIR010000167.1:0-23293 GCA_035649875.1 Burkholderiales bacterium
CTCGACCCAGCTTTCCTCGGTCGCCGCCCACCTGCAGGGCCCGGACGTCGGCCTGCGCGTGTCGCTCGCCCTCGCGCTGGTCGCGCTCGTCATGGTGGCGATCGCCGAGAACGGCCGCATTCCGGTCGACAACCCGGCGACCCACCTGGAGCTCACCATGGTGCACGAGGCGATGATCCTCGAGTACTCGGGCCGCCACCTGGCGCTGATCGAGGCGGCCTCGTTCGTCAAGCTGCTGCTCTATATCTCGATCATCGGCTGCGTGTTCGCGCCCTGGGGGATCGCCGCCGCGGGCGACGGCGCGCTCGCCTATCTGGCCGGCGTGGCCCTCTACGTCGCCAAGCTCGCGGTCGCCGGCTTCCTGCTCGCGGTGTTCGAGACCGCGATCGCCAAGATGCGCGTGTTCCGCTATTCCGACTTCCTCGGCGCGGCGCTGATGCTGGGCGTGCTGGCGACCCTGCTGCGCTTCGTCTCGCGCCTCACATGATCGACTCGCTCGCCCTCGATATCGCGCACCTGTTCGCCGGCGGGCTGGTGCTGGTGAGCGTGATGCTGCTTTACCAGGACCGCATGACCGGCCTGATCAACACCTTCGCGCTGCACGCGCTGGTGGTATCGCTGTCGGTCGCCTGGCAGGCGTTCATCCAGCTCGCCCCGCACCTCTACATCACCGCGGCGATCGCGCTCGTGGTCAAGGCGGTGGTGATTCCGTTCGTGCTGCACCGCATGATCGTGCGCCTCGGCATCCACCGGACCATCGAGCCGGTGGTCAGCATCGGCCTCACCATGCTCGCCGCCATCGGCCTGATCGCGCTGTCGATCATGGTGATGCTGCCGATCACCGCGCAGGCCGGCACGCTCGCGCGCGAGGACCTGTCGTTCGCGCTGTCGGTGATCCTGCTCGGCCTGCTGATGATGATCTCGCGGCGCAACGCGGTGAGCCAGGTGATCGGCTTCATGTCGATCGAGAACGGGCTGATCCTCGCCGCCACCGGCGCCAAGGGCATGCCGCTGGTCGTGGAGATCAGCGTCGCGTTCTCGATCCTGGTCGCGCTGATCGTGATCGGCATCTTCCTGTTCCGCATCCGGGAGCGCTTCGAGACCGTCGACATCCACCTGCTGCACGAGCACCGGGGCGAACAGCCATGAGCGACCCCGGCGCGGCGGTGCTCCTGGCGGTCCTCGTCATCCCGGCGCTTGGCGCCGGCGTGCTCGCCTTGCTGCCCGACGAGCGCAAGGGCGCCTGGCTGAACGTGTTCCTGTCGTTCCTCACGTTCGTGTGCGCGCTGCTGCTGATTGGCGAGCGCCCGGCGCCGGGGCCCTACCTGATCGTCGACGACCTGAACGCGGTGTTCATCGTGGTCAGCACGCTGGTCGGATTCACCACCAGCGTATTCAGCGCGACCTACATCGCGCACGAGCTGGAAACCGGCCACCTGACGCACGCCCACCTGCGCTTCTACCACGCGATGTACCAGATGCTGATGTTCGGCATGAATCTCGCGCTGCTGTCGAACAACGTCGGTCTGATGTGGGTGGCGGTGGAGCTGGCCACGCTCACCACCGTAGTGATGGTGGGCATCTACCGCACGCCGGCGGCGCTCGAAGCGGCCTGGAAGTACTTCCTGCTCGGCAGCGTCGGTATCGCGCTTGCCCTGTTCGGCACCATCCTGGTGTACCTCGCTGCGCGGGCGGTGGTCGGCGAGGGACTGGATGCGATGGCGTGGAATATCCTCGTCGCGAACGCGCACGCCTTCGACCCGGCGTTGCTCAATCTGGCGTTCGTGTTCCTGCTACTCGGCTACGGCACGAAGGTCGGCCTCGTGCCGCTGCACGCATGGCTGCCCGACGCGCACGCGGAAGGCCCGACGCCGATCTCCGCAGTGCTCTCCGGCCTGCTGCTCAACGTCGCGTTGTTCGCGGTGCTGCGCTTCAAGGGGATCATGTCGGCGAACCCGGCTGCGCTCGCACCCGGACCGCTCATGGTCACTCTGGGCCTCGCCTCGGTGCTGTTCGCCGCCGTCATGCTCTACCGACGGCAGGATATCAAGCGGCTGTTCGCCTACTCCTCGATCGAGCACATGGGCGTGATCACCTTCGCGTTCGGCATGGGCGGCACGCTCGCCAACTTTGCCGGACTGCTGCACATGGCGTTGCACAGCCTGACCAAGTCGGCGATTTTCTTCTGCGTCGGCCACATCGCGCAGGCGAAGGGCACGCAGCGCATGGCCGATATCCGCGGACTTACCGTCACGCACCCGGTGCTCGGCTGGAGCCTCGCGCTAGGTGTGATCGCGATCGCGGGGCTGCCGCCGATGGGACTGTTCATGACCGAGTTTCTGATCGTCACGTCGACCTTCGCGCGCGCCCCGGTGCTCGCCATCGTTCTGGGCCTGAGCCTCCTGGTCGGGCTCGGCGCGCTGCTGCTGCGCCTGAACGAGATGGCGTTCGGCGAACCCGACGGACGCCGCGATCCCGCGAGCGCTTCGTTTCTCCCCGTCGGCCTCCACCTCGCGCTGGTACTGGTCGCCGGCGTGTGGCTGCCGCCGGCGCTGGTTTCATGGTTCCAGTACGTCGCGAGCCTCTTGAACTGACATGAACTGGACCTCTTCGCGCGCGGATCGCCAAGCATGGCAGCAGGCCGCGGAGCGGCTGCAACGCGGTGAGGCCTCCCTCGTCAGCCTATGGGGCGAGCCCGGCGGCGCGTACCTGGCGCTCATGGCATCGGATGCGGTCAGCCTGCTGCGCTTGGACTGCGCCGCCGGCGCTTTCCCTTCGGTCGGCCGGCTGCACCCGCCGGCGATCCGCCTGGAGCGCGCGCTGCGCGATCTATCGGGCCTGGAGGCCGAAGGCGCTTCGGATCGGCGGCCATGGCTGCGCCACGCCGCGCCCTATGCATTTCTCGCTGCGGAGGGTGAGGGGCTGCACCAGATCCCGGTGGGCCCCGTGCACGCCGGCATCATCGAGCCGGGCCACTTCCGTTTCACGGTCAACGGCGAGATCGTGGTGCGGCTGGAAGAGCGCCTCGGCTACGTGCACAAAGGGATCGACGCGCTGGTGGCCGGGGCGTCGCTCGAGCGCGCGGCATCGCTCGCCGGCCGGGTTTCGGGCGACAGCACGGTCGCCTACGCGATCGCGTTCGCCCAGGCGGTGGAAGATGCGCTCGACGCCCCGGCGCCCGAGCGCGCAGTGTGGCTGCGCGCGCTCGCCGGCGAACTCGAGCGGCTCGCCAACCACCTGGGCGACATTGGGGCAGTCTGCAACGACGCGTCCTTCAGCATCATGCACGCCAGCTGCGCCCTGCTGCGCGAGCACGTGCTGCGCGCGTCGAACGCCTGCTTCGGCCATCGTCTGATGATGGACGCGGTTGTTCCCGGAGGAATGCGCGACGACCTCGCGGCGCAGGGTGAAGTCACGGCTCTTCTCGCATTCATTCGCCGGCGCTTTCCCGAGCTCGTCGACCTGTACGAAAACACCGCTTCGCTCAAGGACCGCACCGTCGGCACCGGCGTTCTTACAGCCGCGCTAGCGCAGCAATTCGCCGCGGGCGGCTTTATCGGCCGGGCCTCGGGGCGCCGCTTCGACGCGCGGCGCGCGCCGGGCTACGCGCCATACGACCGGCTGCAGTTCGAGGTGCCGTGCGTGCAGGCCGGCGACGTTAACGCACGCGTGTGGGTCCGGATCCAGGAAGTGCAGCAGAGCCTGGCGTTGATCGAGCAGATCATGGCGCGCCTGCCCGCCGGCCCGGTGCGCGCCGCACTGCCGTTCGCCGCCGCGGAAGGCGCCGCGCTGGTCGAGGGCTTCCGCGGCGATATCTTCGCCTGGGTCCGGATGGGCGCCGACGGCAGAATCGAGCGCTGCCATCTGCGCGACCCGTCGTGGTTTCAATGGCCGCTGCTCGAGGCAGCGATCGAAGGCAACATCGTCGCCGACTTCCCCTTATGCAACAAATCTTTCAACTGCTCGTATTCGGGCCATGACCTCTAAGCTCTTGTTCCGGAATTTCCTGCGCGGTCCGCTGACCGAGCCCGCGCCGTCGTCCGGTGAAGTTGCTCTGGCTGACGAAGTGAATCGCGCCGCGCGTGCGCGCCTCGGACGCTCGCTGTCGATTCGCCAAGTGGACGCCGGCTCGTGCAACGGCTGCGAGCTCGAGATTCACGCGCTCAACAACGTGCTCTACGACCTGGAGCGCTTCGGGCTGCGCTTCGTTGCGTCCCCGCGCCACGCCGATGTGCTGTTGGTGACGGGGCCGGTCAGCGCGAACATGCGCGAGGCGCTGGAGCGCACTCACCGCGCGACACCCGATCCGAAATGGGTGGTCGCGGTCGGGGACTGCGCGCGCGACGGCGGGATTTTCGCCGGCAGTGCCGCTTGCGTAGGCGGCGTGTCGGAGGTGCTGCCGGTGGACCTGCACATCCCCGGCTGTCCGCCTTCGCCCACGGCGCTGCTGAAGGGTTTGCTCGCGCTGCTCGAGAGCGTCTCGGCCTAGAACACGACGACGGAGCGGATCGACTCGCCCTTGTGCATCAGGTCGAACGCTTCGTTGATGCGCTCAAGCGGCAGCACATGGGTGATCAGGTCATCGATGTTGAGCCGGCGTTCCATGTACCAGTCGACGATCTTCGGCACGTCGCTGCGCCCGCGCGCGCCGCCGAACGCGGTGCCCTTCCACACCCGCCCGGTGACGAGCTGGAAAGGGCGCGTCCGGATCTCCTGGCCCGCGCCGGCGACGCCGATGATGACCGACACGCCCCACCCGCGGTGGCAGCACTCGAGCGCCTGACGCATGACCTCCACGTTGCCGATGCACTCGAAGCTGTAGTCCGCGCCGCCGCCCGTGAGATCCACCAGATAGGGAACCAGGTCGCCCTTGACTTCTTTCGGGTTGACGAAGTGGGTAACACCGAACTTGCGGGCGAGCGCCTCCCGGGCCGGATTGAGATCCACGCCCACGATCATGTTGGCGCCGACCATGCGTGCGCCCTGCACCACGTTGAGGCCGATGCCGCCGAGCCCGAACACCACGACGTTCGCGCCCGGCTCGACTTTCGCGGTGTTGATCACCGCACCGATGCCGGTCGTCACCCCGCAGCCGATGTAGCAGACCTTGTCGAAGGGCGCGTCCGCGCGGATCTTGGCGAGCGCGATCTCCGGCAGCACGGTGAAATTGGAGAACGTCGAGCAGCCCATGTAGTGATGGACGGGCTTTCCGTTGAAGGAAAACCGGCTGGTCCCGTCGGGCATCAACCCTTTCCCCTGCGTCGCGCGAATCGCGGTGCAGAGATTGGTCTTGCGCGAGAGGCATGACTTGCACTGCCGGCATTCCGGCGTGTAGAGCGGGATGACGTGGTCGCCCTTCTTCAGCGTGGTGACGCCCGCGCCGAGCTCGACCACCACGCCCGCGCCCTCGTGGCCGAGGATCGCCGGAAAGAGACCCTCCGGATCCGCGCCGGAGCGGGTGAACTCATCCGTATGGCAAACGCCGGTCGCCTTGATCTCGACCAGCACCTCGCCGGTCTTCGGGCCCGCAAGCTGCACGGTCTCGATGCCGAGCGGTTTCCCCGCTTCCCACGCTACCGCCGCGCGCACGTCCATGGAGCTCGCTTTTCCCCCGAAGGATTGGAGCGGGTGATGGGAATCGAACCCACGTATTCAGCTTGGGAAGCTGATGTTCTGCCATTGAACTACACCCGCGGCCGAAGTCGATTATAGACTTGGGCCATGAACATCGTCTCGGACGAGGTCATCGCCGCGCGCGCGGGCTGGAGCCGCGAGCTCAAGCGCGGCCAGGTGCTGCGCCTGATCGACCTCGAGGGCAGGCAGGCGGTCGATTTCCTCTGCTACAACGCGCGCGATCCCGAGGACCGCTACGCCGCCGCCGACACGATGAAGATCAACGGCAACATCTTCATCCGCAAGGGCACGGTGATTTACTCGGTGAACTGCAACCCCATGTTCACCGTGATCGCGGACACCTGCGGCTTCCACGACACGATCGGCGGCTGCTGCTCCTCGGCGCTCAACCGCAAGCGCTACGGCCGGCCGCAGGATCCGAACTGCCGCCAGAACTTCCTCGATCAGCTCGCGCGCTACGGCATGGGGCCGCGCGACATGGTGGCCAACCTCAACTTCTTCATGTACGTGCCGGTCACCGCCGACGGGGCGATGGACATGGGGCCGAGCATCTCGAAGCCGGGCGACTACATCGACCTGCGCGCGGAGATGGATGTGCTCGCGGTGATCTCGAACTGCCCGCAGATGAACAACCCGGTCAACGACTACAACCCTACTCCAGTACGGGCTATCGTCTACCAGCCCGGGGCATAATCACGGCATGATCCAGCGCATCCTCTCGGGGCTGCTCGGCGGGCTGTTCCTGATCGCCGTGTTCGTCTTCACCTCGATCCTGGTCGCGATCGCCCTCACCACCGGCCTGCTGCTTGCGGGCTGGGTGTGGTGGCGCTCCCGCGGACAAAGCCCCGGGCGGCACTCCCGCGTCATCGAAGGCGAGTACCGCGTGATCCGCGATCGGAACTATCATTTGCGTCCATGATTGAAGTGACGGTCAACGGCGCGGCGCACCGGCTGGAGCAGCCCCTGCAGCTCGCGGGGCTGCTGCAGAAGCTCGACCTCGCCGGCAAGAAGGTCGCGGTCGAGCGCAATGGCGAGATCGTGCCGAGAAGCGCGCATGCGAGCACGCTGCTCGCCGACGGCGACCGGCTGGAAATCGTGGTGGCAGTCGGCGGAGGCTAGGGATGGACACGCTGGTCGTGGCGGGAAAGTCTTACCAGTCGCGCCTCCTCGTGGGGACGGGCAAGTATCGCGATTTCACGCAGACGCGCGCAGCGGTGGAGGCTTCGGGCGCCGAGATCGTCACCGTCGCGATCCGGCGCACCAACATCGGCCAGAACGCGAACGAGCCGAGCCTGCTCGACGCGATGCCGCCGTCGAAGTACACCTACCTGCCGAACACTGCCGGCTGCTATAGCGCGGCGGACGCCGTGCGCACGCTGCGGCTCGCGCGCGAGCTGCTCGACGGGCACGATCTGGTGAAGCTCGAGGTGCTGGGCGATCCGCATACCCTGTACCCCAACATGCCGGAGACGCTGAAAGCGGCCGCCGAGCTGGTGCAGGACGGCTTCAAGGTGATGGTGTACTGCTCGGACGACCCGATCCAGGCGCAGATGCTGGAGCAGGCGGGCTGCGTGGCGATCATGCCGCTCGCTTCGCTCATCGGCTCGGGCATGGGGATTCTCAACCCCTGGAACCTCCAGCTGGTGATGGAAAAGGTGAAGCTCCCGGTGCTGGTCGACGCGGGCGTCGGCACCGCCTCCGACGCGGCGATCGCCATGGAGCTCGGCTGCGACGGCGTGCTCATGAACACCGCCATCGCCGCCGCGCGCGACCCCGTTCTCATGGCGAAGGCGATGCGAAAAGCAGTCGAAGCCGGCCGCGAGGCCTTTCTCGCCGGCCGCATGCCGAAGAAGCTCTATTCGGCGGCGCCGAGCTCGCCCTCCGAAGGAAAGATCGCGCCGAAGGCCGCTTGAACAGGCCGATTCGGAGCTACGTCCTGCGCCAGGGCAGGACCACTCCAGCGCAGAAGCGGGCCTTGGAGGAGCTTTTCCCGAAGTACGGCATCGCGTTTTCGCATCAGAAGCTTTCTGGCCGGGACCTCGTGCTGGAGATCGGTTCCGGCATGGGTGAAACCACCATCGCCATCGCCAAGGCGCATCCGGAAGCGGACTTCGTCGCGGTGGAGGTGCACGGACCGGGCGTCGGCAGCCTGCTGAACGCCATCGAGAAGCAGGGATTGAGAAACCTGCGCGTCATCCGGCACGACGCGCTGGACGTGCTGGAGCACATGATCGCGGACGCCTCGCTGGCGGCGATCCATCTCTTCTTCCCGGATCCGTGGCCGAAGAAGCGCCACCATAAGCGCCGCATGGTGCAACCGGAATTCGCCGCGCTGGCCGCGCGCAAGCTGCGGGAGGGCGGCGTGCTGCACGCCGCCACCGACTGGCCGGACTACGCCGAGCAGATGCAGGGAGTGTTCGCGCGCGAAGCGCTGCTCGAGCCCGCGACCGCGGGCTTCACCGCGAGGCCGGTGACGAAATTCGAATCACGCGGCCGCCGCCTGGGGCACCCGGTGAGGGACCTGGTGTTTCGCCGGCGAGGAACAGCGCCAGCAGCTCGTTGAGGAAGCGCTGGCCGCGCGCCGTCGGCCGCACGCGCTTCCAGTCGCGCTCCAGCAGGCCTTTTTCCTCTGCGCTCTCGAAGGGCTGCTCCAGGATGCTGGCCGGCAACCCCGTACGCTCCTCGAATAGCGCCAGCGGGAAACCCTCGACCAGGCGCAGCGCGTTCAGCATGAACTCGAACGGCAGTTCAGAAGCGAGCACAACCTTGTCGCCGGAAACGGTGTTACTTGCACTCAGATAGTCGCGCGGCTGCTTGATGCGCTCGTGCCGGGTGATGCGATCCGGCAAGCTGATCTTGCCGTGCGCGCCAGCGCCGATGCCGAGATAATCGCCGAACTGCCAGTAGTTGAGGTTGTGCTGGCAGCGGTGCAGCGCCTTGGCGAAGGCCGAGGTTTCGTAGCGCTCATAGCCGCCGCGCTCCAGAATCTCCTCCGCGGCGAGCTGCATGTCGGCGCACGCGTCGTGCTCCGGCAGCTGCGGCGGCTTGCTCCAGAAGACCGTGTTCGGCTCGATCGCAAGCTGGTAGGCCGAAACATGCGGCACGCCGCTGCGCGCGGCCTCCTCGATGTCGGCGCACGCCATGGCGGCGGTCTGCCCAGGAAGGCCGTACATCAGGTCGATGTTCACGTTGTCGAACGCGGCAAGGGCCGCATCGACCGCGCGGCGCGCCTCTTGGGCGCCATGGATGCGCCCGAGCGCCGCGAGCATACCGTCGTCGAAGCTTTGCACGCCGATGGAGATCCGGTTCACGCCGGCTTCGCGGAACCCGCGGAAGCGAGCGGCCTCCACCGTGCCGGGGTTCGCCTCCAGCGTGATCTCGGCGCCGGGCTCGAGCTTGATGCGCGCGCGCACGCCGGCGAGCAGCGTGTCGATCGCGCTGGGCGAGAACAGGCTCGGCGTGCCGCCGCCGATGAACACGCTCACCAGGCGCCGCCCCCAGACCTTGGGCAGTAGGCCTTCGAGGTCGAGGAGCAGCTTGGCCACGTACTCGTGCTCGGGCAGCGGGCCGGAATGCTCGTGCGAATTGAAGTCGCAATACGGGCACTTGCGCACGCACCAGGGGACATGCACGTAGAGGGCGAGCGGCGGCAGCGCCCTAAGCTTGATCATGGAGCAACCCTAGCAGCTTCTGCAGCGCGATCCCCCGATGGCTGATGCGGTTTTTGTGGTCCGGGTCGAGCTCGGCGGCGGTTTTTTCGAGAGAAGGAACGAAGAACAAGGGGTCATAGCCGAAGCCGTTCTTCCCGCGCGGCGCGCGCGCGATCTCTCCGCGCCAGACGCCTTCCGCGACCAGCGGGCGCGGGTCTTGGGCATGCCTCAGAAAGACCATCACGCACGCGTAATACGCGCTTCGCTCGTCCCGCAGCCCGGACAGGAGCTTCTCGTTGTTCCTGGCATCGCGGTGCTCGCGGCTGCCGTCGCGGCCGGCGTAGTACGCGGAATGCACGCCGGGCTCGCCGCCGAGCGCGTCCACGCAGAGGCCCGAATCGTCGGCCAGGGCCGGAAGGCGGGCAGCGCGGCTCGCGTGGCGCGCCTTGGCGAGCGCGTTCTCGAGGAACGTCGAGTGCGGCTCGTCGGCTTCGCCGATGCCGAGCACGTCCTGCGACACGACTTCAAAGGACGAAAGCAGGGCGCCGATCTCCCGCAGCTTGCCAGGATTGGACGACGCGAGCACCAGCTTCACAGCCCGAGCGATTTTTTCTGGTGCCCGATGAGCTCGGCGATGCCGCGCGCGGCCATCTCGAGCAGCTCGCCGAGCTCTGCGCGCGAAAAGGCCTCGCCTTCGGCGGTGCCTTGAACCTCCACGAAGCTTCCCGCGCCGGTCATCACCACGTTCATGTCGCAGCCGCAGGAGGAATCCTCGCGGTAGTCGAGGTCGAGGAGCGGCGTGCCGCGGGACATGCCGACCGAGACCGCGGCGACGTGGTCGCGAACCGGCCATGCCTGGAGCAGGTTTTTCCCCTTCAGGAAGGAAAAGGCGTCATGCAGCGCCACAAAGGCTCCCGTGATCGCGGCGGTGCGCGTGCCGCCGTCGGCCTGCAGGACGTCGCAGTCGATATGGACCGTTCGCTGCCCGAGGGCGGCGAGATCCACGACCGCGCGCAGCGAGCGCCCGATCAGGCGCTGGATCTCCTGCGTGCGCCCCGACTGCTTGCCGCGCGCCGCCTCGCGCTCGGTGCGCGTATTGGTCGAGCGGGGCAGCATGCCGTACTCCGCCGTGACCCAGCCGCGCCCGCTGTCCTTGAGGAACGGCGGCACGCGCTCCTCGACGCTCGCGGTGCACAGCACGCGGGTGTCGCCGAACTCGACCAGCACCGAGCCCTCGGCATGCTTGGTGAAGCGGCGCTGGATGCGCACCGGCCGCAGCTCGCCCGGCTGCCGGCCGTTCAGTCGGCTTGATGCCATGTCATCGCTACCACGGAAACGTTGTCGCAATCGGCGCCCGCCGAGGTCTCGGCCAGCGCGACGAGCTCCGGAATCGCCTCGGCGAGCGGCCGCGACAGCAACACGTGCATCAGCTGCCGCGGGGTCAGCGGCCCCCAGAAACCGTCCGAGCACAGAAGCAAGATGTCGTCGCGAGCGAGGCGCGCGCTCGCCACCGGCTCGATGTGCGGCACCTGGTAGCCGCCGAGGCACTGCAGCAGTCGGTTGCGGTACGGATGCGAGCCGGCCGCTTCCTCGCGGATGCGGCCTTCGTCGACCAGGCGCTGCACGACGGTATGGTCGCGCGAGCGCGCGACGATTCGCCCGGTGCGGAACAGGTAGAACCGGCAATCGCCGACGTGTGTCCAGTAGACCTGCCCGTCCTGCACCACGCAGGCCGCGGCGACAGTGCGCGGACTTTCGGGATACCGGCGCTTCTCGGTCTCGCGCAGGATCGCGCTGTGCGCCGTGGCGAACGCGCGTTCGAGGAACGCGGGTGGATCCTCGAGCCGGGTGCGGGCCTCTCCGGCGAACTCCGCGCCGAGGATGTCGACCGCGAGCTGCGCGGCGAGCTCGCCGTGCATGTGGCCGCCCAGGCCGTCGGCCACGACCATGAGCAGCGCTTGCGGCGTCGTCCAGTGCGCCACGCGGTCCTCGTTCACCGCGCGCGCGCCGACGTTGCTAGCCTGGACGATAGTCGGGCTTGCTTCCAAGCAGGGCTTTCTGAAGGGCGCGCACGCTTTGCGGGCGCTGCAGGTGATCGAGCCGCAGGCACCAGTCGACGGTCTCGAGAAGATCCGGCGCGCAGCTTCGAGCGAAGGCGCGGGTCGCGGGCACGAGCTCGTCGCTCTGCAGCCGCGCCTCGGCCGGCTGCGGCGCCGCGGTCGCCAGGCAGGCGTACATCGTCGCGCCGACCGAGTAGATGTCGCTCCAGGGGCCGAGCAGCTCGCGCCGCGCGTGCATCTCGGGCGCTGCGAACCCCGGTGTGTAGGTCGGCGGCAGTTTCATTCCCCCGGCCAACAGCACTTGGCGCGCAGCGCCGAAGTCGATCAGGAGCGGGGTGCCGTCGTCGCGCAAGTAGATGTTCGCGGGCTTGATGTCGAGGTGCAGGAGCTTGTGCGTGTGGACCTCGCGCAGGCCATCCAGCAGCTGCGCGAAGGTGTTGCGCACCCACAGCTCCTCGAGCGCGCCGCGGCGGCTCTTGATGTGCTCCGCGAGCGAACCGCCGCGCTCGTAGCGCATCACGAGGTACACGGTGTCGTTGGCGCGGAAGAAATCGAGCACCCGCACCACGTTGGGATGCTCGAGATGCGCGATCGCGCCCGCCTCCTCGAAGAACGACTTCATGCCGACGCGGAACTTGGCGAGATCCTCCTCCGACACCTTCGGATGCGCCGCGCCGTTCACGCGCAGCGTCAGCGTGGAAGGCAGATACTCCTTGATCGCCACCGGCGACTCGTTCTCGTCGTGCGCAAGATACACGAAGGAGAAGCCGCCGGCCGCGAGCACGCGCACGATGCGGTACTTCTGGAGCATCGTGCCTTCCGGCAGCGGCAAATTGGCTTGCTGGGGCATTTACCCTATGATAGCCCGCGCTTGTCCCTCCCCGTTCAAAGCATGACCGGCTACGCCGCGGCCTCGGCCGGTTCCCCCGGTGGAACGCTGAGCCTCGAGCTGCGTTCAGTGAACTCCCGCTTCCTCGACCTGCAGTTCCGCATTGCCGAAGAGCTGCGCGCGCACGAGCCGCAGCTGCGCGAGCTGATCGGCGCGCGCGTCGCGCGCGGCAAGGTCGACTGCCGCCTCGGGTTCGCGCAGGGAGAGACCAACTTATCCGCGCGTCTCAACGTCCAGGTGCTCGAGCGGCTCAAGGCGCTCGCCGACGCGGCGAGGAAAGCGTTTCCCGACGCGGCGCCGCTGCGCATCGGCGACCTGCTGCGCTGGCCGGGCGTGCTCGCCGAGGAGCCCGACGCGGATAGCCTGCGCGCGGCAGTCGGCGCGCTCTGCAAGCGCGCGCTGGATGACTTGATTGCCGCGCGCAGCCGCGAGGGCGCAAAGCTCGCGACCGGGATCCTCGAGCGCGTGCGGGCCATGCGCGGCCGGGTGGCGCAGATCACGCCGCTGATGCCGGCAGCGATGGCGGCGTATCAGGAGAAGATCAGCGAGCGGTTGCGCGAGGCGATCGGCGCGGTGGATGACGAGCGCATCCGCGCCGAAGTGGCCCTGTTCGCCGCCAAGAGCGACGTCGCGGAGGAAGTCGAACGTCTGCGCGTCCACTTGGGCGAGGTCGAGCGGGTGCTGGCGGGCGGCGGCCAGATCGGCAAGCGCCTCGATTTCATCGCCCAGGAGCTCAACCGCGAGGCGAACACGCTCGCCTCCAAGGCGGTGAGCCAGGCGATCTCCGATTGCGCGCTCGAGCTGAAGCTGCTCGTGGAGCAGATCCGCGAACAAGTCCAGAATCTTGAATAGCCCGGAAAAAGCCAAGGCAGGAAAACTCTTCGTCATCACCGCCCCGTCGGGCGCCGGCAAGACCTCGCTCATCGACGCGCTGATGCGCGCCGACCCGAGCCTCAAGCTCTCGATCTCCTACACGACGCGCGCGCCGCGCCCCGGCGAAAAGGGCGGCGTCGACTACCACTTCGTGGACGACGCCGCGTTCCTCGCCATGCGCGAGCGGGGCGAGTTTCTCGAGAGCGCCGAAGTGCACGGCTACCGGTATGGCACCTCCAAGAAAGTGATTACCGACGCGCTCCGGCGCGGCGAAGACCTGATCCTGGAGATCGACTGGCAGGGGGCGCGCCAGGTCCGCGCGATCTACCCCGGCTGCGTGGGCATCTTCATCCTGCCGCCTTCGCTCGAGGAACTCGAGCGGCGCATGCGGGCCCGCGCGCAGGACTCCGAGGGCGTGATCCGACGCCGGCTGGAAGCCGCGCGCGGCGAGATGGATCACGCCCGGGAGTTCGATTACGTTATAATTAACAAGGACTTCCAAACCGCGCTGCGCGAGCTCGCGACCCTCATCCAGAAAGAAAGATCAAAGCATGGCCCGCATCACCGTTGACGACTGCCTGAAGAAGATCTCGAACCGCTTCCAGCTCACGCTCGCCGCGACCTACCGCGCGCGCCAGCTCGGCGCCGGCGCGAGCCCGCTGGTCGAGCCGAACCGCGACAAGTCCACCGTGATCGCCCTGCGCGAGATCGCCTCCGGCAAGGTCGGCACCGAAGTGCTGAAGCGCGGCGCTACGCCGCCCGCGCCGCCCGGCTTGTAAACAAACCGGGGTCAGGTAGTCTGACCCGGTGGCGGTCACTGCACCCCTTCTCGACGACACGCGCTTCGGCTACCTGAAGCCGAAGGACGTAGCGCGCCTGGCGGAGGCGTACCGTTTCTCCGAGGCCGCGCACGCCGGCCAGACGCGCCAGTCGGGCGACCCGTACATCTCGCATCCCCTCGCCGTGGCGGAGATCCTGGCGGACTGGCACTTGGACGGCCAGACGCTGATGGCGGCGCTGCTGCACGACGTCACCGAAGACACCTCGGTGACCAAGGACGAGATCTCGGACACATTCGGCCGGCCGGTCGCGGAGCTGGTGGACGGCGTCTCCAAGCTCGACAAGATCGAGTTCCAGTCGGCCGAGGACGCGCAGGCCGAGAACTTCCGCAAGATGCTGCTCGCGATGGCGCGCGACGTGCGCGTCATGCTGATCAAGCTCGCCGACCGCCTGCACAACATGCGCACGCTCGGCGCCGTACCGCCGGCGAAGCGCAGACGGGTCGCGCGCGAGACGATGGAGATCTATGCGCCGATTGCCAACCGACTCGGCCTGAACACGCTCTACCACGAGCTGCAGGAGCTCGCGTTCTCGCACCTCTATCCCACGCGCTACCGGGTGCTCGCGAAGGCGACCAAGGCGGCGCGCGGCAACCGGCGCGAGATGATCGGCAAGACGCTGGATGCGGTCAAGAAGAAGCTCGCCGACAGCGGCATCAAGGCCACGGTGTTCGGGCGCGAAAAGCACGTCTACTCGACCTACCGCAAGATGATCGAAAAGCACCTGACGTTCTCCGAGGTGCACGATATCTTCGGCTGCCGCGTGATCGTGGCCGACGTGCCGGCGTGCTATCTCGCGCTCGGCGCGCTGCATGCGCTCTACAAGCCGATCCCCGGCAAGTTCAAGGACTACATCGCGATCCCCAAGGCGAACGGCTACCAGTCGATCCACACCGACCTGATCGGCCCCTACGGCGTGCCGGTCGAGGTGCAGATCCGCACCGACCAGATGCACCGCCTGGCCGAATCCGGCGTCGCCTCGCACTGGATGTACAAGGACGACGCCGACAAGCTCTCCGAGCTGCAGAAGCAGACCCACCGCTGGCTGCAGTCGCTGCTCGAGATCCAGCACCAGTCGGGCGACCCCCAGGAGTTCCTCGAGCACGTCAAGGTGGACCTCTTTCCCGACGAGGTCTATGTCTTCACGCCGAAGGGCAGGATCCTCTCGCTGCCGAGGGGCGCGACCGCCGTGGATTTCGCCTATGCGGTTCATACGGACATCGGCAACCGCTGCGTGGCTGCGAAGGTGAACGGCGAGCTGGTTCCGCTGCGCACCGAGCTGCGCAACGGCGACCGCGTCGAGATCATCACCGCCAGCCACGCCAAGCCGAGCGCGGGCTGGCTGCAGTACGTGCGCACGGGCAAGGCACGCTCGAACATCCGCCACTTCCTGAAGACCATGCAGTACGAGGAATCGGCCGGGCTCGGCGAGCGGCTGCTCGACCAGGCGCTGCGCGGCCTGAAGGCCTCGCTCGCCAATGTCGAAGACGCCGCGTGGGAGCGCGTGGTGCGCGACGGCGGCGCGCGCTCGCGCGAGGAAATCCTGGCCGACATCGGCCTCGGCAAGCGCCTGCCCGCGGTCGTGGCGCGCCGCCTGGTGAAAAACCTGGATGTCCTGGAGCCGAAGACCTCCGGCGCGGTCACCATCCGCGGAACCGAGGGCGTGGCGGTGCAGCTCGCCACCTGCTGCCGGCCGATCCCCGGCGACGCGATCGTCGGCTCGATCAAGAAAGGCCAGGGGCTGGTGGTGCATAACTCGGATTGCCGCGCGATCGTGCGCTCGCGCAAGATCGAGCCCGAGCAGTGGATCGACGTGGAGTGGGATCCGCGCACCACGCGCCTTTTCCAGGCGGCGATCAACGTCACGGTGGAGAACCAGCGCGGCGTGCTCGCCAAGGTGGCGTCCGAGATCGCCGAGGCCGGCTCGAACATCGACTCGATCACCATGGAGGAGGACCGCGCGGTCTTCACCACCATGCACTTCGTGCTCGAGGTGGCCAACCGGCAGCACCTGGCGCGCGTAATGCGCGGAATTCGCCGGCTGCCCGACGTCAAGAAAATCTCGCGCAGCCGCGAGTAGGCCTACCAGATGCGGCGCAGGCTGAGCGTGACGCCGAAGCGGGTGGAATAGAGCTCGGTCAGCGGGGTCTCGGGGAAGCTCGGCACGTTCGGCAGCTGGCGGGTGCCGTCCGTGGTTTCCATATGCCAGTAGCGCACGCCGACGCCGAGCTCGGTGCGCCGGCGAATCTCGTGCCGCAGCTCGGCATCCCACTGCACGCCCCAGCCCTCGCCTTCCAGGATCACGTTCGGCACCGGACCGAAGTCGGGACGCTGGTGGTGGCTGTCCTCGTTGCGCACCTTGGCGTAAGGCGAGAACGCGAGGTCGAGCGACAGGCGCGTGCTGCCGCGGATCACGAAGTCCCCGGCAAACCCCACGCGCAGCGCGCGCCAGCGCACCTTGTTGCTGATGAGCAGCGTGTCGTGCGACACGTCGCCGCCGATGAAGCCGAGGTGGTCGGTCGCGCCGTAGGCATCCATGTCCTCGGTCCACTGCGTGAACCCGCCGAAGACGCCGAGCGTGACGGCGCCTTCGCGCAGCACCCACTGCCGGCCGACGTCGAGCGTGCCGTAGCCGATGCGGCCCTGGGTCACCGAGGACGTGGTGTCCGAGAACTTGATCTGCCCGGCCGCGAAGTCCTCGTCGTCGAACGAGCCGCGGTTGATGCGGCCCACGCCCACGGTCCCCTTTAGGAAGAGGTCGTTGCGGGTGTTCTGGCGCCCGAAGAGCTCGAACACGTTCGCGTCGAGGTTCTCGTAGAGCAGCACCGAAGTCGGGTTGCCCGCCGAGGGGACCACGCCCTGCGCGTTGTGGGCGCGGTTCGTCTCGCCGGTGCTCAGCCAGTAGCGCACGCCGACGTCGCCGCGCCGGGTGGCGCGCGGCGACTCCTCCTCCGCGCCTGCCGTCGCGCACGCCGCGAGCAATGACAACGCAAGATAGCGCTTCATTACGACTCGAACTCGCAGCCGAGCTGGCGCAATTGCTTTTCGTACTGCGCGCGGTTGTTGTCGCCTTTGCCGATGTCCTTGAAGGTCCGGGTCTCCATCTCGTGCTTCTCGTGAGCGAGCTTGTAAACCGCCGCCACATCGTCGTAGGGCACGCAGAGCAGGCCGTCGTCGTCGCCGACGACCAGGTCGCCCGGCGCAATCGTCATGCCGTCGAGCGCGAGCGCGACGTTGATCTCGCCGGGTCCGTTCTTGTAAGGGCCGCGGTGGGTCACGCCGGCGGCATAGACCGGAAAATCGTGCGCGCGGATATAGCCGACGTCGCGCACCGCGCCGTTGATCACGATGCCGGCGAAGCCCTTCGCCTGGCAGTAGGCGAGCATGCGCTCGCCGATGATCGAGTTGGTGAGCTCGCCGCCGGCGTCAACCACGATCACGTCGCCCTTCTCCGCGAGGTTCAAGGCCATGTGCACCATCAGATTGTCGCCCGGCGCGGTGCGCACGGTGAGCGCCGGCCCGGCCATCGCGCCCCCGGCGTGGTAGGGGCGCAGGCGTGGGCCGCCGGCGCTCATGCGGAACATGGCATCGCTGATGTTGGCGACCGGCAGCGCGCGGAATTTGTCCGACCAAGCGGCGTCGACCTTGCGCCTGCGCTTAAGAACCCTGAATCCAACCGGCATCACATTCCTCCTTGGGCAGAAACTTAGTAAAGATGTCGTGCTACCACGACAGGGTGCATGTTCATTTTCGCTTTGCTAGGCTCCCGCGCGACTCGAGAAATGCCGAGGGTACACGTGCATAACGACGAACTGCTGTCCAAGCTCGATCTGATCGAAGAGCAGGCGCGCCGCACCATGGACGAGATTACGTACCAGCGCCCGAAAGAGCGTCAGCTCATGATCATCGCGCTGGTCAAGCACATCCGCTGGGCGGCCACCGACTCGACCCCGGTAGAGCGCATCGACCCCGAAGCGACGGTTCGGCTGTCCTCGTAGCTCGTCGCCTCCCGAACGTGGAATGCGCCCGGGCGCGATCCGGGTCGCCCTGACTAGAATTTCGCGTCCACGCTTTCCAGAAGAAAGGAGCTCACATGAAACCCTTCGCGATCTGCTCAGCCGCGCTTCTCGCGGCCTGTCTCACCGGATGTGAAACGCCGGACGCCTACCGCACGCGCGGCACGATCCTCGGCGCCGCGGGCGGCGCCGTAGTGGGCGCCATCGCCTACGACCGCAACCGCACCAAGGGCGCGCTGGTCGGCGCCGTGGGCGGCGCCCTCGCCGGCGGCGTGGTCGGCCGCTACATGGACGACCAGAAGCGCGACCTGGAAAAGAACCTGGCTTCCGAGATCCAGGCCGGCCAGGCGCGCATCGAGAAGCTGCCGAACGACGTGGTGCGCGTAACCATGACCAACCAGACCGCGTTCGATACCGATTCGGCCAGCATCAAGCCCGGCTTCAACACCACGATGGACAAGCTGGCCGACGTGGTGGTGCGCTACGGCAAGACTTCCCTTACCGTGGTCGGCCATACCGACAACGTCGGCTCCGATGCCTACAACCAGAAGCTCTCGGAGCGCCGCGCCTACTCGGTGGCCCAGTATCTCGAATCCAAGCGCGTGGACTCGATGCGCCTCGCCATTTCTGGCAAGGGCGAAACCCACCCCGTCGCCAGCAACAACTCGGAAAACGGCCGTCAGGCCAATCGGCGCGTCGAGATCTACCTCGAGCCGGTAACGCAAGGCTAAACTGGCGGGCATGCCGCCCGCCCCCTCCGGCCTCGTGCCGCGCGAAGGCCTGGTTACGCTCGCGCACGTCATTTACGGCCTGCACGCCTTCAGCGCGCTGACCGGCATGCTGAGCCCAGCGATGATCGTGACCGCGTTCCTCACCGGCTGGCCCTCGATCATCGCGGTGATCCTCAACTACGTGAAGCGCTCCGAAGTGCGCGGCACGTGGCTCGATTCGCACTACGCCTGGCAGATCCGCACCTTCTGGTTCGCGCTGCTGTGGCTCGCGATCGGCGGCGTGCTGTTCGCAACGGTGGTGGGCATCCCGGTGGCGATCGTCCTGTGGCTCGCCACCGGCATCTGGGTGCTCTACCGCATCATCCGCGGCTGGATGGCGCTCGCCTCGCAAAGGGTGCTGCCGCAAGCCCACTAGAATTCCACCCATGAAAACCGGCTGGGTGGGCGTGGGGAAAATGGGGCTGCCGATGGCGAGCCATCTGCTTGCCGCGGGGCACAGTGTCGCCGCGTGCGATCTCGATCCGGCGCTGGTGCAGGCTGCCGTAGCGCATGGGGCACGCGCGGCTGGCACGCCGGCGGAGGCCGCGCGCGACGCGGAGGTGGTGTTCTCTTCGATTCCGGACGACAGCGCGCTGCGCGCCGTCGCGCTCTCCAAGTGCGGCGTCCTGGCCGGCGCGCGTCCCGGCACGGTGTACGTCGATACCAGCACCGTCTCCGCCGCGGTGTCGGCCGAAGTCGCCGCCGCCGCGGCGGCGAAGGACGTGCGCTACCTCCGCGTGACCGTTTCGGGCAACAACAAGATGGCGCAAGCCCGGGCACTCACCATCATCGCCTCCGGCGAGCGCGCGGTGTACGAGCGCTGCCGGCCGCTGCTCGCGCTTTTCGGCCCGCAGCAGTACCACGTCGGCGACGCCGAGCAGGCGCGCACCCTCAAGCTGGCGATCAACCTCATGGTGTACGCCACGGTCGGCGGACTCGCCGAAGCGCTCGTCCTAGGGGAGCGCGGCGGTCTCGACTGGGCGCAGATGCTCGACGTCATGGCCGCGAGCGCGGTCGGCTCGCCGGCGATCAAGGCGAAGAGCATCGACCTCAAGAAGCGCGACTTTTCGGCGACCTTCACCTGCCTGCAGGCGCGCAAGGACCTCAAGCTGATCGCCGAGGCGGCCAGCGCGAGCGGGATTGCCGCGCCGCTCGTGAGCGTCCTGGCGCAAATGATTGAGGACTGCATCGCCAACGGCAGCGGCGAGGAGGACTACGCCGCGATGATCAAGGTCGTCGAGCGCACCGTGCGCTAGCTCCCCCGTCCGGGTTATTCCCCCGCCTCGGATCCTGCACCATCATTCCCCGGTGCGCCGGGCGGTTCTCATGGTTGGCGTTCTTGCGAGTTGCGCCGTGGACGCGGCTTCGGGCGCGCGCTTCTGGACCCTCGAGAGCTGCACGGCGATCCCGCGGCAAACCTGCGAAGCCGCGATTTCCGCGGTTCGCAGGATCGAAGCGGCGTCCGGGTTCTCCTTGTCGCGCGTCCTGGTCGTCGAGACCGCAAATCCGAACGCTTTTGCGGCCCGAGACCGCCACGCAATCCCGATCGTCGTCGTGACGATGGGCATGGCGAGTGCGCTCGGCGCCGACGAAGACGCGTGGGCGGGATTGATCGGCCATGAAATCGCTCACCTGGTCCGGCGCCATGCGGAGGGCAGAAATGCCGCACAGGCGAGCGCGCGCGGCGCGGGAAGCCTGATCGCGAACCTCATCTCCCACGCCGTGCCCGGCGTCGGCGGTGCCATCGGCGGCACCCTCGCCGGAAGCGCAACGCAGATGGCGGTCTACGGGAACTACACGCGCCCGCAGGAAGCCGAAGCGGACCGGATCGGGCTCGAGTGGATGGTCGCGGCGGGTTACGACCCGCACGGACTCCTGCGCCTGTTCGAGACACTCGGACGACGCGATTCGAGGCCCGCGTTTCTCTCGACGCACCCGCCGAGCCAGGAACGCGCCAACGCGGTGGCCGCTTTCATCGCCCACCGGCCGCCGAAACCCGCGCCGGTTGCGCCGGCCTCCTCCTGTGAGGAGGCAACGTCCGAAGTGCGGCTCAGGACGGCCTGCTCTGCCGGGTCCAGCTGCTGGGGGCAAATCGCGGCCATAAGGGGGGCCTGTGTTCGAGCCAGCCACACCCCCTGCCTGGCCGCTCAGGACGGCCTGCCAACGTACTGCTCAGGCGCCTATGGCGAAAAGCTCTGCGCTTCCGCCGCCGCGCAGGTAGCGATCCACTGCCGCGGCTTGTAGTTGGTATTGCAATGAGCAGGTCGTTGCGTATTTCGCCCCTCTTTGACCGCTGACGCACGCCAACGGGCGTAGAGCCGTAATACGACAGTCACAAACACCGATCCACATAATTTCAAGCCATCGAATGGCGAGACCCGCGGAACTGATACCACTGGGCTTACACGGCCCCGAACAGCACAGCCGTGAGGCCATTCGGGCGGTGGTGCTGAAGAATCTCGCCGCGATTGGTTTCAGCAGTGAGTATCAGACGATCGAGGTGAACATCGCGGAGCCAAAAAGACAGAACTCGACTTCCACGAGGATCGGTGGCCCCGTCACCGTTCGAGGAACGGATCGAAGTGGACGAGGGAATCGCGTGAGCCTGTGGGCCAAGAAAGTCGACGAGCCCGCGCGTGCATTCGATTCAATCAAGACGCTCTATAGCTTGCTGGAGAAGCAGGGAATTCACCAACCCGTGCCCAGGCCTTTGTTCTACGACCCCACGATCGGCCTTCTCTTCATGGAACGCATCCGCGGTCGTTGCCTGCTTCCGGCTATCGCGGCGGCGTGCATCTGGTCCAGCGATCGGCTTTTCGATGGATACCGCGAGCGTCTTGTCGCGATCGGCCGCTGGATGGGTAGCTGGCACTCGGCGGCATCGGTTGGCAAGTCCACGACGCTGACCTCGATGGTGCCGGCAATCGAAGGCACGCTGGGCGGGTCGGATTTTGCCGTTGAAGAAAGGAACCAACTCCGAGAGCACCTGAGACGTCTGGCCGGAAGCGCGATCGCTCACGCGGAATGGCCGCTCGTCACTCCCCACAATGACATTACCTTGCGGAACGTTTTCGTCGACGACGAGAGCTTCCACGTCATTGACTGGGACGCCATGGTGCACCCGGCGTTTCCGCGGCAGACCATCGTCTGGTGGGACTTGATCACCTTGCTGATGAACATCGAAAGCTTGATGAGATTCCACCCGCTGATCAGCCGAGAAAAGCTGAGGCAGCTCTGCAGCGCGCTTTGGCGCGGTTATATGGGTGGGCGGTCTGGTGCGCAGATCGGATTAGACGAATTCAGAAGTTCAATCATGTTCGTCGTTGTGTTGTTGTACTACTGCGGGGTTGGAAGTGACCGGCCGCTCCATCGCATCTACCAGCACCACCTGGGGTGGCGATATTCGAGAGCTGTGCGGCGCCGACTCTTGGCGGGTTCTGGAAGCCTTTTCTAATTGCCGGGAAGCCAAATGCGTGTAATGGAAGATTCGCGACCTAATGATCTGCAGCGGCTCTATCGAGATCCGGCGGCGACGACGGGATATTGGGAACACTCCTGGGGATCCCGAAACTACGACCGAATGCTGGCGCACGAGTTATACAACTCGACGTTTCGTGCCACCGTCGACACTCTCGTTGCGGGATGTCACATCACGGACCACCAGAGCGTTCTCGACATCGGATGCGGCTGGGGGAGACTGATCATCGGTCTGCTGAAAAGGTTTCCTGGTCTCCGGATTCAAGGCATCGACGTCTCGAAGGAAGCCGTCGCGAGGGGCCCGGAGCTAATCGCCAAGGAAACTGGAAGAACGGACATCAGACTTCAAGTCGCCCGCGCCGAATCCCTGCCGTTTGATGACGGCAGCTTCGCGGCTATCGTGTCCAGTCGCGTATTCCAGTACGTCACGGACCCAATAGCAGCAATGCGAGAAATCAACCGGGTCCTGAAACCAGGAGGAGAGGTCACGATCCTGGTCCCCAACAAGCGAAACCCGGTGCGCTATTTTCAATATCACACGCAATTGCTGACTTGCGACAAGCTCACGGAATGGATGGCAGCCGCAGGGCTCGAAGTGACGGGGACTGGATCCATCGTCTACTGGCCGCCGAACTGGAAACGTTTTTCTGACCAATCGTTCTGGGTGTCGATCGATCGGTGGTTGGCCAAGGCGCCCTTCGTCGGCCGCATGGGCGGATTGGCATGGGCGTCCGCGAGGAAGTCTCGACAACCTTGATGATTTGGTAGGTCGTGGCGGATTCGAACCGCCGACCAACGGATTAAAAGTCCGCTGCTCTACCAGCTGAGCTAACGACCCACGCCTACAACGCGGATTTGCTGCAGAAAGGGCGAGATTTTATCAGCCCTGGCGCTCGATTCGCCAGACTTGGTACTTCATGGTGGCGGCCGAGCCGGCCACGATGGCGAGGAACGTGACGATCGAGCCGAGCGCGAGCGTGGAGAAGCCCGAGATCGCCTGCCCGATGGTGCAGCCGAGGGCGGTGATGCCGCCGAAGCCCATGAGGCATCCGCCCACGATGTGGTTCGCGGTGTCCTCGGCGTCG
>DASRIR010000168.1:0-22019 GCA_035649875.1 Burkholderiales bacterium
CTGCCGAACACGCCCATCGACACCCGGCGCACCCCGATCCTGCCGCAGGATTTCATCGATGCGCGCCCGGAAGCGATCTTCCTCGGCCACGGCCACGGCGACCATGCGGACAACGCCGCGTTCGTGGCGAAGTGGACCGGCGCGACGATCTACGCCTCGCCCGAGACCTGCGACGTGATGCAGCAGGACGTGATCCGCATGTGGAATGATCCGAACGCGCACAACGGCGGCGCGAAGATCATTCCGAACGGCGATCCGGTGAAGTGCGAAGGTGTGGTGCCGCGCAATTCGCCGCCCGGCGAATACACCGGCACGCTCGCCAATCCCACCGGCGGCACCACCCGGGTGCGGCGCATCATGCAGTTCGATCCGCAGATCTGCATCCTGGCGTTCAAGCACATCCACTCCGGCAACGCGCCGGCCGACCCGAGCTTCGTGCATTCGCCGCTCAACGACCTCGCGGATCCGCGCGACGCCGGCCGGGTGTTCGACTCACCGCCGGTGACCTATCCGGCGCTCTACCCGACCGGAATTCCCTATACCCCGCCGAACAACCCCGCGCTCAGGGTGCCCGGGCAGATGAACACCACCACCACCGGCTTCGGCGGGCCGGCGGGGATCATCGAAATTTTCTATCACTTCGTAGTGCGCGGTAACAAGAACTTCAGCTTCGCCTACGTGAACTCGGCCGGCCCAGTGAAGGAAGGGATCGGCAGCGGCTCGCCGGGGCTCATCAGCCTGGCGCAATACAACGACCCGGTGAACAACGGGCCGGCGATCGCGCTCGCCGCCGAGATCGGCAAGGGCCTGTTCTCGATCATGGAGAACCTGCCCGACACCGATGTGATGCTCGGCTCGGTGATCAGCCTCGGCTCCGCGGCCAACCAGCAGCGCGACATCATCAGCTATATCCAGCGCCTGAAGCCCAGGGTCTTCATCCCGGGGCATTTCTCGGCGGTCGCGCAGCGCGGCTCGTCGCCGTATTACCTCATCAATTGGCGCGAGACCGCGCAGGCGATGGGTTTCCCGCAAAGCGAGTGGCCGGAGCTGCGCTGGATGGTCGACCCGCTCGACTACTTTCGCCCGCTGGTGTACGACCCGGACGACGACCGCTGGGCCAAGTCGGGCGAGGCGGCGAGCAAGTTCCGCGAGCACTGCAACTAGCGCTTTTCACTTGTAACGCAGCCGGGCCGTTGTCGAAACGGTCCGGCCAAGGAGCGCGCGCAGCATGGCTGAATGCGACGTGCGCTCCTCATCGCGCTCCTGCTCCTCTCGGAGACCGTCTTCGCCGCCGAGCCGCAGTGGATCGGGGTCTTCGGCCGCTCGACCGAGTCGAACGAGACCGATCTCGTGCGGCTGGCCTACCGCCATCCGCTGAAAGACAACGGCGCCTGGTGGATGCCGAGCCACGCGCAGCTCGGCGCGAGCATCTGGCAGGTGCCCGACATCCGCGGCAGCACGCGCCGGCTCGACGTGAACCTGACCGCCATCTGGCGCGCCGAGAAGCCGTGGGGCTACCTCGAGGGCGGCTTCGGCGGCTACCTGCTCTCGAAGACGATCAACAGCCCGGACACGCGCATGCCCTCCGCGTTCGAGTTCGGCTCGCACCTCGGCGTCGGTTTTCGCCTCGCCAAGAACCACACCGTGGGACTCGGGCTGCAGCACCTTTCCAACGCCGGCATCAAGCAGCCGAACGGCGGCATCGACCTGGTGCTTGTTCAGTACACCTATTCGCCGTAGTTTCGGCGGTCAATTCAGCGGATGCGCGCGGGGCTCGCTTCGAAGGCTTTGCGCAGCGCGCGCGGCATCGCCTGCACTACGTTTTCGGGATACTCCACGCGGTGCCTTCCGACCTTGAGCGCAAGCGCCGGCGGGCGGCGGCGGAAACATGGATCGCAGCGTCCGATGGCGCCGGTAGGCATGTAACGTTTGCACTCGAAGCAGCGGTCGCGCTCGACGTGCGCGCGCCGCACGGCGTTGCGCCGATAGACCATCACCCGGTCCTGCAGGCGTGGCCAGTGCGGTAGCTCGAGTTCCTCGACGAGCGTCCAGTTGAGCGCGAGCTCGCGATGGAAGCGCACCGAGCCTGTGGTTCCCTCGTTGCCCTCACCGATGTGAATCACCACGTCTCCGCGGTACGCGCGCAGCGTGTCATAGCTCGCGGGATCGTCGTCGTACGGCGGCCAGCAAAGGACAAGGGTTCGATCCTCGTGGCGCCGCGCCGCTTCGACCGAAGAAGCGCGACCGATCCGCGTCCACGGCTTGCGGGCGCTGCGGTGGTAGGCATTCTTCCCGCCGGGCCTGCTCCGGTCGTAGCCGATCGCGTCCACGCCGCGCGCACGCAGCAGCGCGAGCCAGTAGCCCATGCCGGCGCCGCACTCGACGAGCGGCGCGTACCGGGTTAGCAGATCGAGCGCCGCGTCAGTTGGAATGGCCCAGGAAAAGAGCGACGCGAGCTCACGCCGGCGCTCGCTGAGATCGAGTAGCAGAGACGGGGGCGCCGTCATCAGGTTTCGGAACAACGCCAGATAAGGGTTGTCTTTCGCGGCAAGCGGGCGCCGCTTCACGAGAGCAAGTTCCCTTCGATGTTCACCCAAGCGGTGGGCGGCGTCGCGCCACTCGGTCTCGGAAATCGCAACCCAGGGAAAGCGCTTCGCAAATTCCGGGTAGGAGGCGAGCGGAGCGATGCGCGGGCGGCGCGTCAGGCCGTGGCGCCATGCGCCAGGCGCCACCGGCTCGACCGCGCCGCCGCACTCCGCGCAGATCGGGTGCCCGTCGACTACAACCCGCCGTCCCGCGCTGAGGAGCGGCAGAACACCCGCCGCTCCTCCGGTGCAGCGCTCAGTCCTCGTCATCGCGCTCGCGCTCGACGCGCAGCACTCCCGCGTCGTGCACGATGTTGCCGCCCACTATGGTCATCAGCGAGCGGATGCGCTTGAGCTGGTCGTTCGGCACCGTGAAGTAGTCGCGATCGAGCACCACAAGGTCGCCGAACTTGCCGACCTCGATGCTGCCGAGGTCGTTCTCCTCGCGCACGAACCAGCCGTTCGAGCGCGTATAGAGCTCGAGCGCCTCCTCGCGGTTGATCTGTTGCCCGGCGTTGATCTCCACGTTGCGCGCGTTGCGGCCCGTAGTCGCGTAGTACATGTGGATCCACGGGTTCATCGGCGCGATCTGCATGCCGTCGGAGCTCAGGCCCGACTTAATGCCGCCGGGGCGCCGGCCGCTGTCGACGATCATGCGGAATGGCGGACCGGCGTAAGGCGCGACCGTGCTGGTCACGGGGTTGCCGGCGAGGAACTGCCAGCCGGTGAGCGACAGGTTGCCGCCGATCTTCTCCCAGCGATCGATCCACTCCTGCGTAATGCCCGGCACGTGCGCGATCACCCAGCGCTTGTCGCGGATCACGCCCGGGAATTCTTGCTCGACCGCCTCGAACGCCATGATTTCGAACTCGAAGTCGGCCGGGTTGCTGGTCGGGTTTTGCCGCCGGCCGAGCGAGTGCACTTCCGCGCGCCATTTCGCCGCGGCGACGCGCCGCGCCGCCTGGAGAAACTGCGGCTGAGTGACCGGATTGGTGCCCTGCGCGATGAATTCGCCGATGCCGCCGGTCTTCACCATGTCGTTGCCGAAAAACGGGAACGCGTTCTTCAGCCGCTGCACCAGCTCGGGCGTGTTGACGTCCCCCTCCATGTGCAGAAAGTTGATGCGCAGCCGCACCAATCCTTGGCCCTGCTCGTACACCTCGAGGAACGGGAAATGCATCGTGAAGTTGTCCTCATGCGCCGCGCCGTCCGCGGGACTGTTCGTCGCCTGGAACGCGCCTTGATCGATGTGCGTGGTCACGCCGAGGCTCACGGCGTATTTCATCGCGTCGAGCGTGCCGCGCCGGCGCGTCTCCGGGTTAAGGAGGTTCTGCCGCAGGTACAGCAGCGCGGTCGAGGACTGGGTGCCTCCGGCGATCGAGCCAGCGTCACCGGTTACGCCGACCGCAACCCCGTTCGCCTGCAGGATCGTCTTGCCGGCGCTGTTGGTGGCCGACGGGCCGGTGAAGCCGATCTCGATGAACACCGGGTTGTTCGGCGCAACGCTGTCGAGCTCGGCGAGCGTCGGCAGCCGGCCGCTCAGCGGGTCGGCCGGGTTGGCGTAGAGATGGTTGGAGTGGAAGCCGCCAATCGTGGTGATCCATGCGCCGGCCGGAACTTCGCGTACTCGCGCGGCATAGATCGCCAGGGCCTCGGCAATCGAATGCGCGTTCTCGAGCGGCGTATGGAACCCGGGGCGGTTGCCCATCAGCACCAGGTGGTTGTGGTTGTCGATGATTCCGGGGACGACTGTGCGGCCCTGCAGGTCGACCAGCCGGGTTCTCGGACCGGGTCGGATGTGCGCGCGCCCGCGCTCGACTTCCATGAAGCGGCCGTCCTTGATCGCGACGGAAGAAGCGACCGTGGCGTTTCCATCCATGGTGTGGATCCTGCCGTTCAGCAGGATGACGTCGGGATCGAGGTGCGGCGTCTTCGCCTTGGCCTGTGCCGGCCCGGCGATCATCGTGCCGCTCGCCGCGACCGCGGCGCTCGCGGCGGCGGATTGCATGAACTTGCGGCGCGAGAAGCCGCGTTGCCTGCGCTTGTCCTGGCTCATATCACTCCCCTGGTTGCATGGAAATCATTTCGGAACCGCGACCGCATCGGTGAGGCGATACAGGAGCCCGCCCGCGTCGTCGCGCACGAGGACGAACCTTCCGGAAACCGTGATCGGATCGAGCACCCAAGTGAAGCCCTGCTTGGCATGCACCTCGACCAGCTGATCGGGGCCGCTCGCCATGCAGAAACCGCAATCGGAGGGCAGCGCGCTAAGTAAAAAGCGCTTCTGCTTTGCGGCGGGCTCGAGCGGCATCATGAAGCCCTGGAGCTTCACCTGCGTCTTGTCGAGCGCGGCGAGCTCCTTCGGAAACGAGGGCACGTAGCGGTCGCCCTGCTTCACCAAGCTGACCTTGGCGAGCGCTTCCCATGACACGGCGGCCGCGCGCTCGTCGGCGGGCGCGGATGATGCGAACAGCGCCGCGGTCGCGGCGATGAACGCGATTCTTCGACACATCGTCCCTCCTCCTCTAGAAGAACGACTGATGCTCTTACGTATACGCTGGTGGGACGAAAAAAAGAAGGCTTGTTCCGCCGCGCAGGTGGGACACCAGAAAAGAAAAAGGCGGATCGCAGGCCGCCTTTTTTCTTCACTCCCCCAGCGTTACGGCGCCGGGTCGATGCACTTAGGCAGCGTCGGCGGCGTGGGTGAGTCGAACGTCGTGCATAGCACGTTGCTGTCGCGCGCCTGCTAGACCAGCACGGCCCAGTCGTCGGGGAAGCCGACCGGAATGGGGCCGGTGCACTTCGCGCCCATTGCCGCGGCCGCCGGACCGGCGAGCAGGTAGCCTTGGCAAGCGGCGTTGTCTGCCGCTTTCCGCACTGCGGCTACGTAGCCCGCGTGGTTACCGTAGCGCGCCTGCAGCGACGGCCGCGGATCGCCGGCCACTTTCTCCGCATCGGTCGTCGCGAAGGGCACCATGCCGCCGACGTAGTTGCACACCTGGCCGGCGTGGAACCCAGCTGCCGTGATGTTCCAGCCGAGGTAGGTGCCGAGCGGCGCGTCGACCAGCACGGTTGGCACGCCGCCCAGCTCGTTGCCGTCCGAGTTGACCTTCGGAACCATCATCTTCACCACGCCCCTGATAATCGGGGGCGCGTTGGTTGGAACGCCGTTCGCCTCGCTGTGGTCGTAGTCCGGGCCCCAGTCGTAGTCGAACACCGGGAAAACGAAGTTCTCCGGCAGGAAAATCGAGTCCGGAATGCCGGGAACGCCGCTCGGGAAACCCATCGCGCCTTTCGTGGCGTCGACCAACGTGCGCTCGTTCTTCGCGCCGCTCATTAGCGGCCATTTGCTCGGCGGCGGCTCCTTGCCGCTCATCACCCAGTCGCGCAGCGCAACACGCATGCGGTTCACCAGCGCCGCAGCCGGCACCGGGTTCGCGCGCAGCGTGCCGGTCCCCCAGTTGTTGCCTGGGCAGCCGGCGCCGGTGGCGGGTAGAGCTTGGTTGAAGCCGCTATCGGCGCGATTCGCGCCGCCGTGCGTCGAGCTCGGCAGGTAGTAGCGGCGCACGTTCTCCGGCAGCGGGATGTCGTTCTTCGGATCGGTGCCGACCCACGAGGTCGTCATCTTGAGCGCGAACACCTCCGCCCCGCCGAAGGTCTCGACGATCTTCGGGCAGGTGTTGGTACGGCTGCAGCGGTCGAGAATCCCGCCGGGGTGAAGGTTGCGCGCCCGGTCTGGGAAGCTGTGCCACCACTGCGGCCCTTCGCTGCCCATCTGATAGAGCTCGAGCACGCCGTCGGGCTGACCCCAGCGCGAGTTGTTCGCCACGCGCCGCCCTGCGATCAGCGGCCAGGCGCCCTCGTGCACGAGCCGCCCGGCTTCGTCCTGGTTCATTCCGAGGTGGATGTAGTGCCGGGTGAAGTTCCCCGCCTGCGACGAGCCGCGGATGATCGCCCACTTGGTCTTGCCGGCGATCGGGTTCGCCGTGCCGAAATCGTCCTGCGTCTCGTAGCGGAAGAAGGACGCGACGTCGCGGAACGCGGCGGTACCGGCGCCGAGCACATACGGGTTGGTCACCGTGTAGTACACCTGATACAGCTTCGCCGGATTGAAGCCGGCCGGATGCTTCGCGGGGTCGAGGCAGACGCGAACCGGCAAAGAGGGACTGCCCAGGTTGGGCGCAGCGAACGTGGCGCCGGCGCCGTAGCAGAACTTCCAGTCGCTGCTCGGCAGGTTCCCCTCGACCGTCACGGCGCCGTTGATCGTTTCCTTGAGGCGCACTTCCATGACCGCGCCGCTGTTGTCCGCAGCGTTGGCCGGGAAATACGGGATGGGATTGCCCATCACGTTGAGCGGCTGATTGTGGCCGGTGCGGTTGATGATGCGGCCGAAAATCCGGCCGGTAACGCCTTGAAGTACCGGCGTCTTCACCCACTCGTTATTGCTGGGCGTCACTGGCACGAGTGAGTCGGCATTGGCCGGCACCGTCGTGGCCTGACCGGGGGCCTGGCCGGCGTTGTCGCCCTGCCAGCTGCTGCTTATGCCGATGTCGCCCTGCGCGCGCAGATCGCCCGTGATGGTGACGCGCCCGCCGCGGTTGGGCACGTCGTGCCACATCAGACCGCTCGTCTTCGACATGTCCTTCGGCTTCACGATGAAGAAGCTCGAGACGTACGTCGCCTTGCCGGTCGCGGCCGCTGCGGCCTCGAGGTCGGTAATCTCCGCATTCGCCGGGTGAGATGGATCGAGCTCGCCGAACGCGCGGCCGGTGATCGTCTCGTAGGTCGCGTCGCCCGCGAGATCCTGCGTGCGGTCGATGATGATGCGGGTGACGCGCGCGTCACTGGGCGGCGCCCATGTGGCGAACGCCGCCACCACGGCGGCGGCGAGCGGGGTGCGAAGCGGTTTCAGTGGATTGCCCGTCATGTTTATTCTTCCTATTCGCTCTTGAAGTGATCGCTGCGGCCCGCGCGCTCCATCACGCAGTGCGGGAATGTTTGGGTAGCGGGAGCGGTTCCTGCGGGCACGCCGCGCGCCAGGCCGTGCGTGACTAGCCGGTTGAGCTCGGATTGCGCGTCCTCGCACAGCATGGTGCGCTCGGCCACCATGTCGTCGATCGCCTTTACGACCTTCGCGTAGTAGTCATTGAAAGTCGCATACCGCGCGGCAACTGACGGGCGCGGGTCGGCGCCACGCTGCGCCTCGGTGGCGGCGAACGGGATGTACTGCCCGGCAGCCTCGCAGCCGTCGTTGGCCCACACGCCCGAGCGCAGCGCCCAGCCGGTGTAGGTGGCGAGCGGCACCGTCACGTCGGGCAGCCGCACGCCGGCGATGTCGTTGCCGTCGCTGTCGGTGGTCGGAACAAAGCTCGGATAGATCGGACCGTTGGCCGGGTTGTCCTGGTAGGTCGTGACCGGGCTGCTCGGCAGCGTGCCGGGTAGCACGGTGATCACCGGCGGGTTGATGGTCATGATTC
Source organism: Burkholderiales bacterium (assembly GCA_035649875.1). Lineage (GTDB taxonomy): Bacteria > Pseudomonadota > Gammaproteobacteria > Burkholderiales > SG8-39 > SCGC-AG-212-J23. The sequence continues at coordinate 8,063 of DASRIR010000168.1, forward strand.
CGGTCTCGTAGAAGTTCGGGCCGTAGTCGAAGTGGTAACGCGTCGTCTTGAGGCCGGTGTACGTGACGCCCGGAATATTGGGGAATCCCATTCCCTCCTGCGGCAGCGGCGGAGCGAGCGTCCCGTCCTTCAGCCTCGGTACTTGGCTCTCCGGCGGCTTGCGGTTATTCGTCGCCCAATCGTCGAGGGCGATGAACAGCGCGCGCTGGATCGGCGCCGAGTTGAGCGGATTCTGGAATTGCTGGCAGGCGCCGCGGTTCGCCGGATTGCCCGTGCCGTGCTGCATGCTGGACACGAGGTAGTTGCGCGTGTATGGCGAATCGGGGAGATCGCGCGAGCCCGTCGGGTCGGTGTGCAGCAGCGACGCCGACTTTACCCAGTACTCGTTCGCCGAGTAAATCTCCACGCCGAGCGCGCAGGTGTTGCTCTGCTCGCAGCGCGAGTAGCGGCTGTCGGTGGTGCGCGTGATCGGATCGTGGGACATCACGTTCGCGAACGGGAACCGCCCCTCGATATAGAGGTGGTTCTGGCGGTTGCGCTCGGTGCGGCCGGTTTGCGAGAAGCGGTAGTTCATGTTGATGCCGTTGCCCGCCGCGATCCACTGCATGTGGCCGTCGAACACCTTCTTGCCGTTCTCCGCCTCGTTGAAGCCGAGGTGCCGGAAGTCGTTGAACATGCGCCCCGGCTGCGAGGAGATCTCCGTGTACACCTTTTGAATGTCGCCCGCGAGCGGATTGGGTTTGCCATCGTCATCCTGCGTCTCGTAGCGCAGCCACGCCATCCAGTCGCGCACCGCGGCGAACCCCAAGCCCTTCGGCGACGGGTCCTTCGCGGTGTAGCTGAATTCGTAGATGTCGTTGTTGACGAAGTTGACGCCCGCGCCGGTGGCCGCATTGCGCAGCCGGACCTCAGTTCCCGCGGGAGCGGTGGGCGTAACCACGTTGTAATCCCAGCACACGGTCGTGGGACCGGTGCACGCCGACGAGCCCCAAGCCGGGATCGTCGTGGGCGCATCATCAAGATGGACGCGGCGCGTCATCTTCGCGCTCGCCAGGTCCGCGGCGTTGGCAGCGGGGTAGGCAAGCTCTGATGAGGCGCCGCCGGTCACGATGTACTCGTAGGACGGGCCGGTGATCGGTGAGCCGTCGCGGTTCTTCACGATCGGGAAGCTCGCCGACGCGGTGAGGCTGGTCAGCGGCCCGAGCTCCTCCCAGCCGCTCCACACCAGCGTATAGCCGCGCGGCATGAGGAACGAATTGGCGAGCACGGTGGGATTCGTGATCGTGCCCGGATCGTTGCCCCCACCTTGCACCCGGCCGAGCGCGCTCCACGTCTTGCCGCCGCGGTTGGGCGGCTCGTACATTACGCGGTGCGCGCCCTTCGACAGATCGATGGGCTTCAGGATGTAGAAGTTGAAGGAGTACTCGACGTTGCCGCGACTGTTCGTCTCCGCAAGGTTGAGATCGACAATGACGGCGTTGCGCGGATCGGCGGGATTGACCTCGGCGTGCGCGATGCCGACGATCTTCTCGTACTGGCCGACCCCCGGCCACGAGAAGCCGCCAAACGTCGGCCGCTCCGTCTGCAAGATCTCGATGCGCGTGACGCGCGCATCGGCGATCGGAGCGGCAAGAGCCGCGGCGAGCGCGGCAGCGAGCACTGCATTCTTCTTCATCGGTGGATCTCCCCTGGGGAAGCTGGTAGGAAAAACTGCTGGCGAACTGCGAGCGAATCAATCGCGAGGCCCGCGGCGCGGGCGGCGCTAGTTAGCATTTTTTGAACCTCCTCCTCTCCTTCGCTGATCGTATCCCCCCGTCCGGGACTCATTCATGAGGGACACGCATCAATCGAGAAACATCCCCAATGGATGACGCGGCACGTCTCGCTGTGATACGGAGTAACTAGAAGAAGGCCATGCGGCCGTCCTCACGCCCGCAGCGGGCTCTACTACAGGCGGTGTTTCCGGCCGGCTTGCATCAGGCTGACGTCAGGCCGCGCGCGCGGTGGCGAGTGGCCCGTGGTCGGTGATGTGCGTGAGATAGCCGCGCAGGAAATCGCCGAAATCCTCGGCGTGCTGCGAAAGCTCGCGCGCGCTGCTCGACACCCAGCAGAAGTCGGTCCAAATCACCGGGTCGACGAGCGCGTGCATCGTCACCTTGCGCTTCACGCAGGCGGGCGCGGTGGAGGTGGGCATGACCGCCGAGCCCACGCCCGCCTCGACCATCGCGATCTGCGTCTCGAGAAAGTTGCACGTGGCATCCGCGGGCGCGCTGCGTCCCGCGCGCGCGAGCTGCTCGTCCACCAGGCGCTGGATCGGATTCTCGTGCGGCAGCCCGACCAGGCGCAGCCCGGCGATGTCGGGCCAGCGCACCTCGATCGGCAGCTCGCGCCGGCCGTCGGCCGGGCAGATGAGCATCATCGCGAAGCGCGCGAGCGAAGTGACGTGAACACGAGGCAATCCCGCCTCGAGACCCGTGACCACTGCGACGTCAAGCTTGCCCGCCTGCACCAACTCCGTTAGGCGCGCGCGCTCGGCGTCGACCATCTGGATATGGAGCCGCGGGTTGAGCGCCGCGTACGCGCTGATCGCCTGCGGCATAATTTCCGCGGCGCAAAACGGCGCCGCGCCGATCAACAGCGTGTCGTTTGCCGCGGCCGCGGAGCGCGAGAGATTCGCCGCGGCCGCCTCGAGCTCGCGCAGGCTGCGATCGGCGATCGGCAGGAACTGCGTGCCGAATTCGGTCAGCGCCACCTTGCGCGTGGTGCGTTCGAACAGGCGCACGCCGAGCTGCGTCTCGAGCTCGCGCACGAGCACGCTCATTCCGGACTGGGTGATGAAGAGCTGCTCGGCCGCTCGCGAAAAACTCTGGTGCCTGGCAGTAAGGACAAAGGCCTTCAGTTGCCGAGAGGTGATATTCATTGCCAACGGTGATGAATCAATGACCCACTTCTATTGAAATTAGTGCTCACCGCGTGATAAATCCTACTCCGCGCCGGCTAAACAGGCGACCGTTTTCGCTTGGTTACCGAAGAACCGGATCGGCAGGTGGGAGCTGCCCTACGTGCCATCTTTTGCTGCTTCGCAACATCCGTTTCGGTACGGAACATGACACAAATCGGTCATGAAAAATTCGCACGGAGCGCGCCCGCTTGATTGATTCGGCACTCGCGTACTCCAAGTTGCGAAACGACATCTTGCGCGGAGTGCTCGAGCCGCGTACGCGGCTGCGCGTGAACGAGGTCGCCGGGCGATACGGGTGCGGTGCGATTCCCACGCGCGAGGCGCTGAACCGCCTCGCGGCGGAGCATCTCGTGGTGCATTCCGAGCAGCGCGGCTTCGCGGTGGCGCCGATCAGCGCTCCCGACCTGCGCGACCTCACCAAGGCGCGCAGCCTGCTGGTGGAAGCCGCGATGCGCGAGGCGGTGCTAAAGGGCGACGCGGCTTGGGAGGAGCGCGTGCTCCTCGCCTACCACCGGCTCACCAAGGTGCCGCGGTACCTCGACCTGCGCCGGCGCGTGCCTAACCCGGCGTACGACGCCCCGCACCGTGAGTTTCACTCCGCGCTGATCTCGGGCTGCGGCTCGGAGTGGCTGGTGAGCCTCTGCGCGCGGCTCTTCGACCACGCCGAGCGCTACCGCAACCTCGCGCGCAAGCTCAAGGTCGCGCCGCGCGAGGACGAGCATCGCAAGATGGTCGACGCCGCGCTCGCCCGGCGCGTAGAGGAAACCGTCGCGCTCAGCAAGCGCCACGTCGAAATCACCGCCGAGATCATCCTGCACGAGCCGGACAGCGACATGAAGTGAGCGCGTCCCACTCGGCGCCGGAATTGATGAGCCCCGCTCGTTAGTCTACGACCAAGTTCTATATAAAATCGGCTAGCCGGGCAGAAAATATATTTCTCGTTGTCCCTTTGAGGAGGGGGAGCCATGAAGAGAAAGTCTGGAGTTTCCCGTCGTGATTTCCTGAAATCCGGCGCGCTCGCCGGGGCGGCATTCGCAGGCGCCGGCGGCGCGCTGACCGCCGGCGTGGTGCAGGCAAGCGAGAAAGCCAAGAAGCGCAGAAAGCGCGGAAGCCTCGTCCTGGTGAATGGCGAGATCCACACCATGGACCCAAGCAACCCCGTCGTGTCATCGGTCGGCATCCGCAACGGCCGCTTCGTCGACGTCGGCCGCGGCGCGAAGAACCTGCAAGGCGCCAAGGTCATCAACCTTCGGGGCGCCACCGTGATCCCGGGGCTGGTCGAGAGCCACACGCACTTCGTGAGCTTGTGCAATCGGCCCGGCTACCACGTGGCGCAGTGGGAGCTCGCGGACAACGTCGCCGGGGTGCTTGCTGCGCTCAAGGCGCGCCGCGCACGCGGCGACGTGCCGGTCGGCGGATTCATCACCGCGATGGGCGCGGGCACGGTCAACATCTGGTTCGAGCGCCGCCAGCCGACGCTCGCCGAGCTCGATGCGGCCGTTCCGGATCGCCCAGTGTTCCTCTACTTCGGCGGTGGCGGCCCGGCGCGCGTCAACACGCTCGGCAAGCAGTTCTTCGAGAGCGTCTCGAACCCCACCGTCACCGTGCAGCCCGACGGCGCGATCCTCGGCGGCAACCCGAGCCAGGCGAACGCTGCGCTCTACCACTTGCGCATCCGCCAGACCTTCGAGGACAAGAAGAGAAGCGCGCTCGATGCGATGGCGTTCACCGCGCAGGTCGGGGTCACCACCAACTTCGACCAGACGCTGGTCGCGCTGAACAGCGCGACCCAATCCCTCGATCCGCAGCCGAACCACGGGCTTTTCAACCTCGACCATTACCGGATGTACGACGCCTACCTCGCGCTGCACGCCGAGGGCGCGGCGTTCACCCGGCTGCAGATCAACTTCCTGCACAACCAGGGCTATACGCCGTCGCTCGACCGTCCCGGCTTCCCGGTGCCGGATCTGGAGGCGCAGCTGCCCGAGCTACGCCAGCGGCTTCGGAACCAGTTCCAGTTTTTCGGCGACGACATGGTGCGCACCGGCGCGATCGGTGAGTGGGCCGCGCCGTTCGCCGCGCCGGGCAACCCGAACGGCTACGCAGTGTGGCTGGAAGCGCAGCGCCTGTGTGCCAAGGCGCGCTGGCGCAACGAGAACAGCCAGGCGGGCAGTCCCACCAACCAGGACGCCATCGAGCAGGTCGTCTCCACCTACGAGATGATGCACGCCGAGGCGCTTCTGGAAAAATGGCCGGACGGCTCGCTCAAGTATCCGGACGGCCTCAGGAGCCTGCGTTGGGGCCTGCAGCACGCCGACCACGCAACGGAGTCGCACCTCGCGCGGCTCAAGGCGCTCAACTGCGGCGTCTCGGCGTCGGGCTTCCGCTGGACGAGCGCGCCGCGCGCCGACGGGCTGCCGGTCGGGCCGATGTTCCCGCGCCTCGTGGCGAGCGGCATCCCGCTTGCCCTGCATCAGGACGGCGTGCACATCACGGCACACAACCCGTGGTTCGCGATGCACTACGCGACGACCGGGCTCAACAACATCATCGTCGCGCCGGCAACCCAGGGGCAGCAGATCAACCCGGGACAGCAGATCTCGCGCCAGCAAGCGCTGCACATGTTTACCGTCGGCGCGGCCTGGTTCTGCAACCGGGAGGACGATCTCGGCTCGATCGAGAAAGGCAAGCTCGCCGACCTGGTCGTTCTGGATCGGGACTACTTCAAGGTTAGCGACGCCGACATGCGCAAGACCAGCTCGGTCCTTACGGTGGTCGACGGCAAGATCGTGCATGACACCGGAGCGTTGGACCATGGCCAGGGGAACGACGATGACGACGAAGACTGAGCTGCTCAGGGCAATCCTGCTCGCGGGGATCCTCGCGGCGCCGGCGCTCGCCGGCGCCGCGAAGGACGACGACAAGGATACGCGCAAGGTCGGGCGTTCGTATGCGATTGCGCTGGTGAACGGGCGCATCCACACCATGGACGCGAAAAACCGCGTGGTGGAGGAGGTGCTGATCGAGAACGGGCGCTTCGTCCAGGTTGGGCGGCACGTCGACCGCGGCCCCCGCGTCCAGATCATCGACCTGCGCGGCGCCACCGTGATCCCGGGCATCATCGACGCGCACAACCACATCGTGCTCGTCGGCAACCGCCCGGGCCGGCACATCGGCATGGAGCACGTGTTCACCCTCCCGGAAGCGCTCGACGCCTATCGGGCGCATGCTGCGGCGCTCGACGCGGCCGGCGTGCCGATCGGCGAGTTCATCACCACCATCGGCCCGATCTCCGCGATTCAGTTCGTGGAGAACCGGCTGCCGAACTGCGAGGAGATGAACAGCATCAGCGCGACGCGGCCGGTCTATATCCAGGCCGCGCAGGGCGGCATCCGCGCGAACGCCGTCGCCGCCGCGTGGTTCGCCGCAAACGCGCCCACCGTCGTCTTCAATCCGACCACCTGCGCAGTCACCGGCCCAGCCCTGCAGACGCTGCGCCAGGTCTTCCTCACGGCGGAATCGAGGAAGCGCACCGCGGCCGACGCGCTGCAGTACTTCACCTCGCTCGGCATCACCACGCACGGCGACTCGGGCGCGTTCCACTCCGAAACGCCGTCGAACGGGATTGCGAACGAGAACACGTACACGATGCACTTCCCGTTCATCTCGCTGCAGCGCGAGCGCAAGATGCCGGCGCGGCTGCGCATCGACTTCCTGCACCAGGACTCCGCGACCGCGGATCCGCCGCTACCGACCCTCGCGCCGCGCCTGCGCAACTCGTTCCAGTTCTTCGGCGACGACTGGATGCGCACCGCGGGCATCGGCGAGTTCACCGGCGGCGGCCTGAACGGCCTGGTCGCGATCGGCCGCGCTGGCTGGCGCGGCGAGGACCACTCGCTCAGTCTGAACAACTTCCTCAGCTTGGTGAGCCTGCGCCAGCAGGCGCACGACCAGCTTGTGGCCGAGGGCTTCACCGACGGCATCAAGAACCTGCGCTGGCGCATCTCGCACGTGCCCGGCACCACGCCGGAATCGGTCGCGCAGTGGAAGGGACTGGGCGGCGGACTGCTGGTGGGCTGGGGCCCGACGCGCGGCGCCGCGGCGAACGGCCAGCCGATCGGCCCTGCGTACCGCTCGTTGTTCGACAGCGGCATCCCGCTCGGCTGGCATTCCGACGGCGGCGACATCACCGTGATCAGCCCGTGGCTCAACTTCTACTCCACGATCAGCGGCAAGAGCCTGCGCGGCATGCACGACGCGACGACGCCGCTGGCGAACGCCGGCAATACGATCACCCGCTGGGAGACGCTCTATCTCGCCACCGCGGCGAACAAATGGTTCATCGCCGAGAACGACCTCGGCTCGATCGAGCCTGGCAACCATGCCGATCTCGTGGTGCTCGACCGCGACTACTTCACGATCCCGGAGGCCGACATCCCGCGTATCCGCTCGCTGCTCACGATCATCGGCGGGCAGATCAAGTACAACACGGGCTTCTTCGGCCAGCACAAGGAAAAGGACGATGACGACGAATAATTCGAGGCGCCGCTTCCTCGGCGCCACCGCTGCCGCCGCGGCGCTCGGCAGCACGCGGCTCGGCTTCGCGCAGGGGAAACCCAAGCGCGACATTGCGCTGCTGAACGGGCGCATCCACACGCTGGACGCGCACGACACTGTGGTCGATTCGCTGCTGATCCGCGACGGCCGATTCGTGTTGGTCGGCGGCCTGCGCCACGTCGGCGACGACGCCGAGGTGATCAACCTGCGCGGCCGCACCGTGATCCCGGGCATCGTCGACAACCACGTCCACTTCATCCGCATCGGCAACGCGGCAGGGCACGACGAGCGCCGCCTGGAAAGGGCGTTCACCATCGCCGACGCGCAGGCGGTGATCCGCGCGCGCGCCGCGGGCGTGCCGGAGGGCGAGTTCGTCACCGCGCTCGCCGGCATCGTGCGCCGGCAATTCCGTCCCGAAGCCCGCTTCCCGAACCTCAGCGAGCTCGACGACGCCGCGCCGAAGCATCCGGTGCTGATCTCGGAGGGCGGCTTCGGCCAGGCGAACTCGCTCGGCCGCGACCGCTTGCGCGCGCTCGGCGTGGCGGTGAACGACGACGGCACGATGCCGAACCACACGCCCGCCTACACCGCGCTCGCGCAGTTCCTCACCGTCGAGGGGCGCAAGCGCCAGCTGCTCTACACGGAAAAGTACGCGTTCGAGATCGGCCTCACCACCGTGATGGACATGCACGGCTCGACGGCCGGCGCCGGCTTCATCGACCGCGTCACCGGGCACGACTTCTACCTCGAAATGGTGCGCGAGGGCTCGCTCAGGATCCGCACGCGCGTGTTCTTCCCCGAGCAGACGGACCTCGCCCTGCTGCAGCAGATCCTCGACAATCGCTGGCGCGAGTTCGGCAGCGATCGGCACAAGACCGTCGGCATCGGCGAATGGGCGCCGCGCGGCACCTCGTATGCCGAGTCGTTACGCCGCATGGCGGAGCGCGGCTGGCTCTACCACCAGCACCTGATCTCGGCCAATGAGATCCAGGCGCACCTCAACGCGCTCGACGCGTATCGCGCCGCTAACCCCACCCTGCCCTCCGCCGGCGCTCTGCACTGGAACATCGGGCACATCGACGGCATCACGCGCGACCAGGTGCTCAAGGCCAACGAGCACGGCCTCGGCCTGTGCCCTCACCCGTGGGCCTATCTCTCGGGCAACGCGGCCGGACCGGACTTCCGCATGATCCTGGACACCGCCACGGTGCCGGTCGGCAGCGGGCTGGACGGTGCGCGCGTGGCCCCGCTCAACCCGTGGTCGGGCATCTATTTCATGACCACTCGGCGCAACAGTGGCGACACGCTGGTCGCCGAGGGCCAGCGCATCACGCGTACCGAGGCGCTGCGCATGTGGTGCGGCCCGCAGCAGGGCTGGTTCACCAAGGAGCAGGATCGCCTCGGCGGCATCGGCGTCGGGCGCTACGCCGACCTCGCGGTGCTCGCGGCCGACGTCTTCGACACGCGCGCCGTGCCCGACGACAAGCTGCGCAACATGACCTCGGTGCTGACCGTGGTCGCCGGCGAGGTGGTGCACGACACCGGCGAGCTGGACCGCCGGCCGGCGCGCGATGACAACAGCTGAGCCGATCCGCAGCGTCCTCATCTGCGGCTACGGCCTGATGGGCCGCGGCGTAGGCAACACCTTCGCCGCGGCCGGCTTCAACGTCTCGGTCTGCTCGCAAAGAGCGGCCAGCCTGTCGGGATCGCGGCCCGACATCGCGTTCCTCGGCGAGCTGCCCGAAGCGCCGCCCGACCTGATTCTCGAGCTGGTGCCCGAGGACATGGAGACCAAGCGCTCGGTGTTCCGCCGGATCGAGGCGCGCTACGGCGACGCGGACTTCCTGCTCGCCACCGGCACCTCGGGGCTCGATCTCAACGTGCTCGCCGACGGTCTCAAGCATCCCGAGCGACTGATCGCGATCCACTACTACATGCCCGCCGAGTCGATCCCGATCGTCGAGGTCGCGGCCGGCCCGGCCGCGCCGCGCGCCGCTGTCGACCGCGCCGCCGAGGCGCTCGAGCGCACCGGCAAGCTGCCGTTGCGCATGTACCAGCCGGTGATCGGCTTCATCGTCAACCGCCTGCAGCACGCGATCCTGCACGAGGCCTACTGGATGATCACCGAGGGCATCGCCAGCGCCGAGGCGATCGACTTCGCTGCGGCGCGCATGCTCGGGCCGCGTATGTGCGCGAGCGGGCTGATCCTGCAGAAGGACATCAGCGGCCTCAAGGTGAACCGCGACGCGCAGCGCGCGATCGTGCCGCATCTCTTCCACAACAACCGCCCCAACCCGCTGCCCGGCGCGCTCTTCGAGCGCGGCGACACCGGGCTCGCGGCGGGCAAGGGCTTCTACGACTGGGCCGGCCTGAATCCCGCCGAAGTCCGCAAGACCGCGGCCCGCGAGCTGGAAAAGCTGCTCGCCTTTCTCAATACAGAAACCTTCCCAAATACGGCGCGCGTGCAACCGAAGCCCCGCGAGTTGAAGGCATAGCGACGGTGAAGACCCTTGTGATCGGTCTGGCTGCGGCATTGATGCCGATTACCGTCCTGGGACAAACCTCGGTTCCCTGGGAAACGCTGGCGCAGGTGCAGCTCGTCGCCCAGGGCAACGTCTACCTGCCGCGCTTCGCCGATGCCGTGCTCAAGCTCGATGCGAAGGAAGTCCGGCTGCAGGGCTTCATGCTGCCGCTCGGCGTGGGCGACAAGCAGACCCACTTCCTGCTCGCCGCCAACCCGTCGGAGTGCGCTTTCTGCATGTCCGGCGGACCCGAATCGGTAGTGGAAGTCCGCGCGAAGTCGGGCGTGAAATACAGCATCGACGCGATCGCGGTGAAAGGAAGGCTCGAGCTGGTGAAGAACGATTCGGGCGGCAGCGTGTTCTACCGCCTGCACGACGCCGTGCCGGCGACGAAATAACTTCAATTGAGGGGAACAGAATGAAATTGGTTATCGGCGTTCTTGCGCTGTGGACGAGCGCCGTTCTTGCGGTCGTGCCGGACACGCCCGTCGTCGAGGGGCCGATCACCGGCCCCGAGCCGATGCATCCTGGGATCCGCCAGGGACCGGAGGGCACCAACTTCGCGGACTTCGACTACGTCGTGGACGAGTATTTCGTTTCCGGCTTTGCCGGCCCCACGGGAGCGACCTACAAGGTGCGCATGCTGGTCTGGCGGCCGGCGAAGCCGGAGAAATTCAGCGGCGTGGTGGTCTACGAGCCGACGCACCAGGGCGGCAACGCGCTGATCTGCCAGTTCGCGCGCTATGGCATCTACCAGCGCGGCCACATCTGCATCACCGTCAGCTCGCAGGCGGTCGTCCTCACGAGCACCACCGTGAATCCCGCCAATCCGCGCGGCATCGGGCTCTACATCTACAACCCCGAGCGCTACGGGACGCTGCCGAACGCGCCGGGCAACCCGCTGCTGCACGTCAACAACAACCAGGCCAACGAGGTTCTCGCCGAGATCGCGTGGCTCATCAAGAGCAACCACGCGACGAGCCCGCTGAACCCGGACTATCACGTCAAGAGCCTCGTGATGGGCGGCACTTCCGCCTCCTCGGGCTTCGTGCGCAGCTACATGGGCGCGGCCCACAACAGCGCGTTCCGCGCTTCCAACGGCGGGCCGATCGTCGACGGATTTCTCGTCACCGCAACGCTGGGCAGCGCGCCGGTCGAGATGACCGACGTGCCGACGATCCAGGTGCCGACGCAGTTCGAGGTCGCCGGCACGAACGCCTACCGCCGCCCCGACAGCGACGAGCCGCCCAACCTGTTCCGCATCTACGAAGTGCCCGGCATGTCGCATAACGACTCGCGCGACCAGCCGGCCGAGGTGTTTCCGGGCTGCGTCGGGCCGCTCAGCCGCTTCCCCTACGGCGCGATGACGTTCATGGCGCTCCAGCACCTGATCGACTGGGCGCTCGAAGGCAAGACACCGCCGCGCGCCGACTACATCGAAGTCGTCGCCGGACCTCCGCGCTCGATCGTGTTCGATGAATTCGGCAATGCACGCGGCGGCGTGCGCACACCGCACCTGGACGTGCCGATCTACCGTTATGTGGCGCCGAACGTCAACGTCCCGGGCACGCTCTGCAACCAGTCCGGCCGCCAGGAACGGCTCGCCGACGCAGTACTGCAAGAGCTCTACCCGAACGAGGGACGGTACGTCAGCGCGTTCAATCGCCGTCTGATGGAGCTCGTCCGCGACGGCTGGTGGCCGCGCGAGTACATGAATCTCTACGCGCGCGACGACATCAAGGAATTCACCCATGGCGAATAGTTTTTCTAGAGGAGGAGCGAAGACCATGCTGAAACAAGCGAGCTTGCTGGCCGGGCTCACCCTGATATCCCCCGCGGCGCTGGCCGTGTCGTTCTGCGTGCCCGGGCCGGACGACAAGCCCGAGACCACCCTGCAGGGCGGCCTTACCGTCCAGAAGCGCGACAACACCCCAGGCGGTTTCCAGGGTGAATGGTGCGGCATGCGCCAGGTCGGGCACGAGCCGCTCGGCCTGCGTGGGAGCTTCGGCGACATCCAGCTGATCGGGCTTTGCGCCTACGCGAGCATGCGCGACCCGTCCAACCTCGCCCTGCCGACCACCGGTACGTCGGTGATCGACATGCGCGTGCCCTCCGCGCCCGTGTGGACGCAGACGCTGCGCACTCCGGCGATGCAGCGCGCCTATTCGGCGCTCGAGATCCAGAAGACCACGATGGTCGCCGCGTTCAAGGATTTCGGCCCGGACAACAGCGCCAACAACCAGACCGATAACTGGTTCGACATCTACGACGTCTCGGGCGACTGCCTGAACCCGCGGCACCTCGCGACCACCAGCACTGCCTCGGGTAACCACGACGGCTGGCTCACGCCGGACACCAATTTCTACTACGGCATCCCGTTCGGCGGGCAGACCATCCAGCAGAACCCGGCCCGCATCGACGTGCACGTGCTCGACATGACGGACAAGGCGAAGCCGGTGCAGCTGCTGAACTGGAACCGCCTGCAGCTGCCGCCCGAAGTGCAGGCGCGCACGCTGGCTACGCGCAACTTCCACGACGTGAGCACCAACGATGATGGCACCCGGCTGTACCTTGCGCTCTACGGCGGGAACAACGCGCTGGGCGGCAACCCGGCCGATGGCTCGGGTCGCTGCGCCAATGGCCTGCTGATCCTTGATTCATCCGACGTCGCGCTGCGCCGGCCCAATCCGCAGCTGCGCTACATCAGCTTCCTCTCGTGGTGCCCGGAGCAGCAGAGCGCCGGCAATTTCGTCGATCCGGACTACGGCGACGGCTCGACCGCCGCGTCGCACGCCACCGAGTACGTGATCCACGAGAACGGCCGGCCCTACATCCTGTCGACCGACGAGTCAGGCGCCGGGCTGGATGGCGAATGGAACATGCATCCGCGCCAGCGCACCTTCAGCCGGCTGATCGACATCTCCGACGACGCCAACCCGCGCGTGGTGAGCACGTTCAAGCCTGACGTGAACGACCCGGACAACGCGATCCAGGTCGCGACCGAGCAGATCAACGGCGGCATGCTGCACTACATCGGCTTTGACGATCGCCATAAGATGCGCCTGGTGTTCTACGCGGGCGCGAATCAGGGCATCCGCGTGGTGGACTTCCGCGTACCCGAGAGCCCGAAGGAGATCGCTTACTACAAGGCGCCTCCGGTGGCGACCACGCGTACCGGCGAGAACGACTTCACCCGGCCCGATCCGCGCTACGACCAGGACAATTGCCTGGTGTACACGGGGTGGAACCAGGGTGGCCTGCGCATCCTCGAGCTCACTAACCCTGAGTACAACGCGTGCATGCGCCGCGGGGTGAACGGTGGCGGCTTCCTCGCGGGCACGAAGACGAACATCGGCTTCGACGTCGGCCGCGCTAACGGCGGCCTCGGCGCGCTGCAAGGCTCGCTGCAGCTCAACGATCGCGCTGCCGATGTGAAGATCAATATCGCCCAGGTCAGCTACCTGAGCGGCGTGCGCGACCAGTGCGGCGCGATCCTGCCGTCGGCGAACGCGGTGCAGTTCAACGGCAGCGGCACGTTTAACGGCGCGCCGGCGAGCTTCCGCGTCTGCGTGCAGGACAACGGCGAGGGCAACAAGGCCTCCGGGCCGGATCGCTTCTTCCTCACCTGCACTGCTGGCTGCAGCTACAGCGCGAACGCCACGCTCGGCAACGGCAACATCGCCGTAGTACAGCGCTGAGTCGCGCGCTGCTCGCCGCCGCGGCATGCGCGGCGGCCACCCTGGCGCTCGCGGCGGAGCGCGCCTTCGACCTGCAGCTGGTCGCGGGCAAGCTCGCCGCCGAGCGCAGCACGCTGCGCGTCGCGAAAGGCGACCAGGTCGAGTTGCGCTGGAAGAGCGACCGGCGCATCGTGCTGCACCTGCATGGCTACGATCTCGAAGCCACGGTGACGCCGGAC
>DASRIR010000169.1:0-3324 GCA_035649875.1 Burkholderiales bacterium
CCCCTGTTCCGCGGGCTGCACGATCTTGAGGTAGCCGGAAGGCACCAGCTTGCCTTCGGCCACCGCCACCACGTCGAGCGGCCCGAACGTGGCCCACAGCAGCGCCGCCACCAGCAGCGCGACGATGAGGCGCAGCACCCAGCCGGCGAGCGGCGCCGGCGGCTTTTCCTGGATGCGCAGGAGCGGCGGCGAAAAATCAGCGGGATCCGCTGCCAGCAGCGCGCCGAAGCGCGGCGTCCTTTCTTCCCTTGCCATGTCGGGCCCCTAGCTCAGCTTCACGAATCCGTCCTGCAGCCGCCGTTCTTGCCGGTCCATTTGCACTTTCGTCATGGGTACTTCCATCACGACCGTTCCTCGTCGACCAGCCGCATCTGCACTGCCTTCTCGGCAGTCAGGCTGAAAAGCTCGTCGACCCCCAGCCCCTTCGGCAGCTGGTGCGCAATGAAGAGGATCGTCGCCGCACCCTTCAGCTTGTTCACCGTCTGCGCGAAGCGCTCGGCGGTTTGTGCGTCCAGGCTGCTGGTCGCTTCGTCGAAGATGAGGACTCGGGGGCGCTTGAGGATCGCGCGCGCGATCGCGATGCGCTGTTTCTGGCCGCCGGACAGGCCGACGCCGTGCTCGCCGATCTCGGTGTTGTAGCCCTTCGACAGCTTCTCGATCACTTCGTGGATCTCGGCGATCTTGCACGCCTTCACCACGTCATCGAAGCTCGAGTTCGGGTTGGCGGCGAGCAGGTTCTCGTAGATCGTGCCGGAGAAGAGCACCGTTTCCTGCGGCACCACGCCGAAGTACTGGCGCAGCTCGTTGGCCGAGAAGTGGCGCACGTCGCGGCCGTCGATGGTGATGCGGCCGTCCTCGGGCTGGTAGAAGCCGAGCAGCAGCTTGGCGAGCGTGCTCTTGCCCGAGCCCGAAGGCCCGGTGAGCACGGTGAGCTTGCCGGGCTTGAGCGCGAGGCTCAGGTTGCGGTAGAGGAACGGATGCTCGGGCGAGTAGCGGAAGGCGAGGTCGGCGATGCGGATCTCGGCCATGCCTTCGGGCGCGCGCGAGGGAACGAGGGCATGCGGCTCCGCCGGCGCGTCCATGATGTCGCCCAGCCGCTTCACCGCGATGCTCGCCTGCTGGAACTCCTGCCACAGGCCGGCGAGGCGCAGCATCGGCTGCGAGGTGCGCGCGGCGAACATCTGGAACGCGACCAGCATGCCGATGGTGAAGCCGTCGGTGCGCATCACGAGCAGCGCGCCGACGCAGAGGATGGCGAGCGTCATGGTCTGCTCGAGCGCGCTCGCGATGACGTTGTACGTGTTCGAGAGCTGGCGGGTGCTGAAGCCGGCGGCGAGGTAATCGGCCAGGTAGCCGTCATAGCGGCCTTCCAGCCGCGGCTCCATCTGCAGCGACTTCACCGTCTCTATGCCGGCCACGTACTCGGTGAGGAACGCCTGGTTGCGCGCGCCGAGGAGGAACTGCCGGTTGAGGCGCGCGCGCAGGAGCGGCGTCACCAGCACGCTGATCAGGCAGATCAGGATCAGCATGGCGAGCGCGATCAGGGTGAGCTGCCAGCTGTAGAGGAACATCACCGCGAGGAACACGATGAGGAACGGGAAGTCGAGGATCAGGCTCACCGCCGCGCCGGCCATGAACTCGCGGATGGTCTCCACCGCGTGGACGCGGGCGACCAGCGTGCCGGTCGGGCGGTAGGAGAAGTAGGGCAGGGGCAGCCGCAGGAGCTGGCGCAGCACCTGGCTGCCGAGGACGGCGTCGACGCGGTTGCCGGTATGGAGCACCAGGTACTGCCGCAGCCAGCTCATGCCGGCGTTGAACAGCATGAACATGACGAGCGCGACGGCGATGACGGCGAGCGTGCTGGTGGTCTGGTGCACCACCACCTTGTCGATGATCACCTGGGTGCCGAGCGGCGTGGCGAGCCCCACGAGCTGGATGAAGAGCGAGGCGAACAGCACGTCGCGCCAGACGCGCTTGTGGCGCAGCAGCTCGGCGGCGAACCAGCGGAAGCCGAAGCGCGCGGTGGCGGGCGCCCCGTCGCCGGCAAGCACGGCGCCCGCTTCCGGCTCATGCCGTAGAAGGAGGATCTGCGGCTCGAAGCGCTCGGCGCGCGCCGCCAGCTCCATGGTTTCCGGAGATTGCGAGCCGGCGGCGAAGTACAGCAGGCGCGTGCCGTCGCTGCGCGCCAGGATCGCCGGCTTCGGCGCCTCGCCTTTGAGAAAACCGATGCAGGGAAACGCCGGCGCCGCGAGGCTGCCTTCTCCGACCTTGAATCCGAGGGAACGCAGCGCCTCGAAGAGCTGGCGCACCGAATGCGGCGCCGGGAAACGTTGCAGAAGCAGGCGCGGATCGAACGGAATGCGATTGAGCTGACACAGGCTGCCGGCCAGCCAGACGAAATCGCCCTGCGCGAGCTCCTGCTGCGACAAAATCCCCCCCGAAGCGAAGCTACCGCAACCCCGATCCGCGGAAATCCCCCGGCAGTTCTAGAACTGCAGTTCTAGAACTGAAAGCTCTAGGCGCGACTAAAGCCGTGCCGCATCGCAGCAATCACGGCTTCGGCGCGCGTCGACACGCCCAGCACCGTAAAAATGGCGTGCGCGTGCTGCTTGACGGTATTGGGCGCGATCGCGAGCTCGCTCGCGATGCGCTCGTTGTTGTAGCCCCTGAGGATGAGGCGCAGCACGTCGCGCTGGCGCTCGGTGAGCTCCATGGTCTCGCCGCGCGGCGCGCGCGCCGGCGTGTTGACCGCAAGCTCCTCCAGCGCCTCCGGAGGCACGTAGACGCCCCCGGCCACGACCACCTTGAGCGCGGCGATCATCACCTCGGGCTTGGAAGTCTTGGGGATATAACCGCTGGCCCCGGAATCGAGCGCGCCCAGGATCGACTCGCGGTCCACCGTGGCAGACAGGACGACCACCGGCAGCTCGGGAAACTCGAGGCGGAAGCGCGTCAGTGCGTCGATCCCCTCGCAGCCCGGCAGGCCGAGGTCCAGCATCACGAGGTCCGGCGGCACCGAGCCGGCGGCACGGATCAGCCCTGCTTCGAGGGTTCCTTCGGTGGCTACGGTCACTTCGCCGAGCGCCTTGCGCAGCACCGCCGGCATGATCTCTTGGATCAGGGGATGATCGTCGATCACCAGGGCGCGCATGGAAACCCCATGTTAGGGCCCCTCCGCGCGCCGGTCTAGAACTCCTGTACTACTTGCGGCGCCGCACTGATTCGAACAGGCACACGCCCGCCGAAACCGAGACGTTCAGGCTCTCCACTTCGCCGCGCATCGGGATTCGGACAAGAAGATCACAGCTCTCCCGCGTCAGGCGG
>DASRIR010000170.1:0-46007 GCA_035649875.1 Burkholderiales bacterium
AAAGCAGGAGACCTCCGGGTGTCCTACGTGCTCGAAGGCGAGATCGAGCGCCTTCGCATCCCGCCGCCGCGGCCGCCCCGCAGCGCCGATCGCCTGTGGCAGCACACCTGCTGCGAAATCTTTATTGCGCGCGAAGGCGCAGCGGGCTATCAGGAGCTCAATTTTTCGCCCTCCGGCGAGTGGGCGGCGTATTCGTTCCGGGGTTATCGCGAAGGGGGCGCGCGCGGCGACGTCGTGCCCGCGATCGAGGTGAGTCAGGGTCCCCAGCGTCTGGAACTGTCCGCCTCCATTCCGCTGGAAGAAGACGGCAAGCTCCGGATCGCTCTCTCGGCGGTGGTGGAAGAGGAGGACGGCCGGCTCTCGTACTGGGCGCTCAGGCACGCGCCGGGCAAGCCGGATTTTCACCACCCGGACGCGTTCGCGCTCGAGCTGGATGAAGTTCGGCATTGACCGGCTGGTCGCCGAGCGCGCGCTTGCCAGGCCGCTCGCCGGACGGCGCGTGGCGCTGCTCGCGCACCCGGCCTCCGTGACGCGCGAGCTCGCGCATTCGCTCGACGCGCTGGCAGCGGCGGGCGTGAAGCTGAGCGCCGCGTTCGGTCCGCAGCACGGGCTGCGCGGCGACAAGCAGGACAACATGGTCGAGTCCGCCGACTTTACCGACCCGGCGTTGGGCATTCCGGTATTCAGCCTTTACGGCGAAGTGCGCCGTCCGAGCGCGCGGATGATGGAGAGCTTCGACGTGCTGCTCGTCGACCTGCAGGACCTCGGCTGCCGGGTCTACACCTTCCTCACCACGCTGCGCTACGTGCTCGAGGCATGCGCGCGGCACGGGAAAAGCGTCTGGGTGCTCGACCGTCCGAACCCCGTTGGCCGCCCGGTCGAGGGGCTGAAGCTGCGCGCGGGCTGGGAGAGCTTCGTCGGCGCGGGCGCGCTGCCGATGCGCCACGGCCTCACGCTCGGCGAGGCAGCGAAATGGTTCATCCAGATCGGGAAGCTCGACGTGGAATGCGAAGTGATCGGCATGAAAGGCTGGAAGCCCGCCGCGGGCTGGCCGGTGGGCGAGCGCGCGTGGGTCAACCCGAGCCCGAACGCCCCCAATCCGTGGATGGCGCGCTGCTATCCCGGCAGCGTGATGCTCGAGGGCACCACGCTCTCCGAGGGACGCGGTACCACGCGGCCGCTCGAGCTTTTCGGTGCTCCGGATCTGGATCCGGGGGCGTTGCTCGAGAAGATGACTTCGCTGGCTCCCCAATGGCTCAAGGGCTGCAAGCTGCGGCCGTGCTGGTTCGAGCCCACCTTCCACAAGCACGCCGGGAAGCTCTGCGCCGGGCTGCAGGTGCACGTCGAGCCGCCGCATTACGACCCCGACGCCTTCCGGCCATGGCGACTCTTCGCGCTGGCGTTCAAGGCGATTCGCAGTCTCTCGCCCGGCTATCCGCTGTGGCGCGACTTTCCCTACGAGTACGAGACCCGCCTCGCGATCGACGTGATCAACGGCGGCTCTTTCCTGCGCGAGTGGGTGGACGACAAACGCGCGACGCCGGCGGAGCTCGACGCCGCCGCGCGCGCGGACGAAGCAGCCTGGCGCAAAGAGCGCGCAGCGCTGCTGCGTTACCGCTAGAAGCTAGTTTTTCTTCGGCTTGGGGCGCGAGGCGGCGATCGCTTTCGCGAGCGCGTCGTCCTCCGGGCCCCACGTCGGCAGGATGAGGTCCACCGCCTTGAGGAAGATGCCCGACGGCGGCACGTCCTCGCCCTCGAGCCAGGCGTGCACGAGCGCCCGCGACACCTTGAGATGGCGCGCGAGCTGCTCGATGCCGCCCAGGATCTGGCAGGCGCGATGCAGCACGCGCGTGTGCACGGTGATGCGCGGCGACGGAGCCACCGGGCAGTTATCCGCGGGAACGCCTATATTTTCCATCGCGCAATAGTGCTGGGGCGCGCGAGCCCGGCTCAAGTCATCGCTTGCCCGAATCGCGGGTAGGGCGATCGTGCAGTCGCTAGATGGCGACGGCGTCCAGGAGCTTGAGCATCGTCTGGTCGGCCCAGTACTCCGGATCGTGTTCGATCTTAGCGTCGCCTCGCGCGCGCGTCGCAGCATCGACGCCCTTGCGTTCGCAGAAGTCGTGCCAGAACTGCTTGATCTCGTCGGCGCTGATGTCGTCGGCGCGTCGGCCTTGATTCATTACCAATCCTCCTCGTCCTTGAGGGGCTTCACGCCAGGGGGCGGCTTCTCCTTGCGCCGCAGCCAGCCGTAGAGGAACAGTCCGATCAGGCCGGCAAGCGCGACGCCGATGAAGATGATGAACCAAGGCGTCGCGGTTTCCAAATGGCCTCCGTAAAGAGCTGAGCGAAGGCGCCGGCATTGGGCTCGCGCAGCATGTCCTGGCTGCCGCAGCCGTCGGGCCCGAAGTACTCCTCGGCGCCCGGCGCGACCGAGCGCCAGCGGCGCGCCGGATCCCACTCCCTGGAGGGCAGGAAGAACGCCACGCGCCCGGCGTAAGGCCGCGGCGAATAGGCGCGCACGGCGACGAGCGTCGCGCGCTCGACTTTGCCGCGCTGAATGAGTAGCGGGTCCTTGGCCGCCGCCGCGCGCGCGCGCAGCCGCTCGCGGCGAAGGCGCAGCCGTTCGGCGAGGTAGCGGCGGCATTCCGCCGGCGAGCGGCGACCGAGCTCGAGGATCAGCTCGAGCCGGTCCGCGAGGTACTCGCGCAGTTGCGCGGGCAGGCGGAAGTACGACGGATGGGGCGCGCCGAAGAGCGCGAGCAGGCTCACCCGCGCGCCGTCGCTCGCGAGCTGCTGCGCGAGCTCGTGCGCGACGGTGCCGCCGGCGCAATAGCCCGCGATCAGGTACGGCCCTTCGGGACGGAATGCGCGGATCTGCTGCGCGAATCCCGCGGCGAGCTCCTCGACGCGCTCGAGCGGCGCGTCCTGGCCGTCGGCGCCCGGAGGCTGCAGCCCGTAGAAGGGCTGATCCTCGCCCAGCCGCTGCGCCAGGGCCCGATAGCAGAAAACGTCGCCGTTGTGCCCCGGCACCCCGAATATCGGCGTACGCGTGCCGCTCGCCTGCAGCGGCACGATCGCGCGCTCCTGCGCGGCGAGCGCATGCGCCGAGGCGAGCATGTCCAGGATGTCGCTCTTCCAGCGCCGCAGCTGCTCGCGCAGCTCGGGCGTGAGCGCGCCGGCCTTCGCGCTGCAAAGCAGCTGGCCGCCCTCGGCGCGCACCTCGATGTCGCGCCGGCGCAGCTCGGAAAGGAAGGCCGCGGCGTTCAAAGGACGAACTCCTCGCGCCCGCCGTGGTGCGCCTGGGGTTTCGCCAGCCAGAGGCTGTCGACGACCTTCGCGAGCGCGCCGACCGTGGGATGCTCGAACAGGTTGCGCAGCGAAAGATTCACGTCGAAGCGCTCGCGAATCTGCGTGAGCGCCTTCATCGCCATCAGCGAATGCGCGCCGAGGTCGAACACGTCGTCCGCGATGCCGACCTCGGCTTCCAGCAGCCCGCTCCAGATTTCGGCCAGCGCCTTTTCGGTCTCGCTGCGCGGCTCCACCACCGCGCGCTTGTCGCCTTCCTTCTCGAATTTCATGGCGGCGAGGGCCTGGCGATCGACCTTGCCGTTCGGCGTGAGCGGCAGCTTCTCGAGCAGGCCGAAGAGCGAGGGCACCATGTACTGCGGCAGCCGCGCGCTGAGATGCTCGCGCAGCGCCGCCGCGTCGGCCTCGTTCGAGGCGACCCAGGCGAGCAGCTGGTCCTCGCGCAGCAGCACCACCGCGTCGCGCACCTTTTCGTGCGTGCGCAGCGCCGCCTCGATCTCGCCCAGCTCCACGCGGTAGCCGTGCACCTTGACCTGGTGGTCGATGCGGCCGCAGAACTCGATCGAGCCGTCGGGCAGCAGGCGGCCGCGGTCACCGGTGCGATAAAAGCCGCCGGCGAACTTCTCGGCGGTGAGCTCCGGGCGGTTGAGGTAGCCGCGCGCGACGCCCGCGCCGCCGACGCAGATTTCGCCGTCGCGCAGCTCCACCTTGCTGCCCGGCAACGCCTTGCCCAGAGGCAGCGTCGCCGACTCGGTCGCGGGCATCTCGCCCGCGGCGTGGTAGGTGAGCACGCCCACCGTCGTCTCGGTCGGGCCATAGTGATTGTAGATCTCGCAGCCCGGCGCGGCCGCGCGCAGCTTCTCGATCCAGTCGAGCCGCGAAGCCTCGCCGCCGAGGATCAGACGCTTGCGCGGCATGACGCGCTCGGGACCCAAGGCGGCCAAATGCGACGGCACGATCTTCAGCACGTCGATCGTCTCCCGCTCGAAATACTCGGCGAGCAGCCCGCCGTTTTCGGCGCGCTCCTGCGAGATGACGTGCAGGCAGCCGCCGGTCGCGAGGGCGGGGAAGATCACGGTGTTGCCGAGGTCGGCGGCGATGGTCGACACCGTCGCGTAGCTCATGCCAGGCTCGAGCTGCAGGCGCTCGCTCACGCCGAGCACGTAGTTGACGATATTGCGATGCTCGATGCACACGCCCTTCGGTTGCCCGGTCGAGCCGCTCGTGTAGATGACGTAGGCGAGGTGCTCCGGCCGCACGTCAGCGGCGAAGGGCTCCGATTCGCCGTCCGAATCACAGGAAAGACGAGCGATGTTCGAGGGCAGGTGCGCGGCGAGCTTCGCCTGCGTGACGACGGCCGCGGCGCGCGAATCCGACAGCAGGTAAGCCACGCGCTCGGCGGGAAACGCCGGATCGATCGGCACGTAGGCGCCGCCGGCCTTGAGGATGCCGAGCAGGCCGACGATCATGTCGAGCGAGCGCTCGACGAACAGCCCGACGGTCACGTCGGCGCGCACGCCGAGCGCGGCGAGGCGCGCCGCGAGGCGGCTCGCGCGGCGGTCGAGCTCGCGATAGGTCAGGCGCTCGTTCTCGAACACCAGCGCGGGCGCGAGCGGCGTGCGCGCCGCCTGTGCCTCGAACAGCTCGTGCAGGCAGATCTTCAAAGCGACCATGCGATCAGTTCTTTCATGATTTCGTTCGACCCGGCGTAGATGCGTTGCACGCGCGCGTCGACCCACATGCGCGCGATGGGGTATTCGGTCATGTAGCCGTAGCCGCCGTGCAACTGCAGGCACTCGTCCACGATGCGGCACTGGCTTTCGGTCAGCCAGTACTTGGCGATCGCGGTGGTGGCATCGTCCAGCCGCCCGGCGAGGAAGCGTTCGATGCAGCTGTCGAGGAACACGCGTCCGACGTGCGCGTTCGCGCGGCACTCCGCGAGCTTGAAGCGCGTGTTCTGCAGGTCGAAGAGCGGCTTGCCGAACGCCTTGCGCTCCTTTACGTAGCGGGTGGTGATGGCCACGGCCTGCTCGGCCATCGCCACCGCGCCCACCGCGATCTGCAGGCGCTCGTAGGGCAGCTGCTCCATCATCTGCGCGAAGCCGCGCCCTTCCACGCCGCCGATCAGATTGGCCGCCGGCACGCGCACCTCGTCGAAGAAGAGCTCGACCGTGTCCTGGCCGTGCATGCCGATCTTCTCGAGCGCGCGGCCGACGCGGTAGCCCGCAAGGTCCTTCGCCTCGACCAGGATGAGCGAGATGCCGCGCATGCCGATTACTTTGGGATTGGTCTTGGCCGCCACGCACACCAGGTCGGCGCAAGCGCCGTTGGTGATGAAAGTCTTCGAGCCGTTGATCACGTAGTGCTCGCCGTCGCGCCGCGCGCTGGTCTTGATCGCCTGCAGGTCCGAGCCGGCGCCGGGCTCGCTCATCGCGATCGCGGCGACGCTCTCGCCGCGCGCGAGCCGCGGGATCCAGTCGCGCTTCTGTGCCTCGGTGCCGTAGCCCATGATGTAGTGCGCCACGGTGCTCTGGATCGCCGAGCCGAAGTGCACGCCCGCGCGCGCGAGCTCCTCGAGCACCACGGCCTCGTGCGCGAAAGTGCCGCCCCCGCCGCCGTATTCCTCGGGCAGGTCGGCGAGCAGGATGCCGGCGCGGCCGGCCGCGGCCCAGGCTGCGGCGTCGGGCCCGCGGCGCTCGCGCCAGCGCGGCTGGTGCGGGACGAATTCCTTCTCGATGAACTGGCGCGCGGTGTTGCGGAACATCCGCACGTCGTCGTTCACCCACGGCGACTCGTAGGCGGTCAGGGGACCTTGCAATCTATCCATGGCAGGCGACCGCGGCGATAAAGCCGGGAAGTGGGAAGAAGGTGTGCAGGCGCCAGCCGCGCGGGTTCACGACGTCGAGCTGCGCCAGCGGCAGGGAAAGGCCGCCGCCGAGCGCCTTGGCGAGCGCCTCCTTGCGCGTCCAGCAGTAGAGAAAATCGAGCAGCCGCTCGCGCGGCGAAAAGAACTGCGCGGCGATCGCGTCGGCCTCCCGGATCGGACGGATCGCTTCCACGTCCACGCCGATTTCGGAAGCGCTCGAGAACGCGTAGAGCGCCACGTCCTCGCAGTGCGATACGCTGAAGTACAGGCTTCGATCGACGAGCTCGGGCTTGCCGTTCGTGCAGTAGGCGAGCGTCACGTCCGGCGGCGGCAGGCCGAGTCGCTCGCCGAGCAGCTCGCGCAGCCGGCCGCGCGCGACCACGAAGCGGCGGCGCAGGCGCTGCAGGCCGAAGCGCCCGGCGCGCTTGAGTTCCGCCGGGGAGAGCGAGGCTTGCAGGGACTGCACTTCTTCGGCGGGCGGGTCCAGGCGAGCTACCACCACCTCGAAATGTCGTGCGGCGCGGGGCACACACGCATGCTGCAGGCAGCGTGTTGCGCGGCTCCGAAGCGCTTCAAGCCCGCTAGGACTAACTCGTTTCTTCGTCGGGGAAGGGCGACGTCGCGCCGTCCAGCCACGCGCGGCCCTGACGATAGAGCTTCTGCACCTCGGCGCCCTTCAGCTGCGGCAGGTCGCGCTTGACCTGGAAGCCGAGCTTCGACTGCAGATAGCCCAGATGGCGGTAGCCTTGGGGTATCGAACCGAGCAGATCCGGGTCGAGCTTGATCCGGACGGAAGGGTCCACCGGATCCATCCGGTCCTTCTCGTAGATCGGCTGGCGGCGCACGATCGCCCAGCGGCCGGCGCGCTTCTCGAAGAAATCGTAGAAGCGCCCGGTGCACACCACGTCGACCAGCTCACCCTCGCAGGTGCCGCGCTGGTTGATGGTCATCTTGGTCTGGGCGATGGCGCGCGTGCGGTCGACCTCGACCGTGGAGCCGCCGAGGAAGTGCAGGATGCTCACGCCTTTATCGAAGCCGGCCTTGCTCACCTCGATGAATTCGCGCGCCGGGCCCTGGAACCAGGTCGCGGTCATCCAGCCGTCGTCGTGCCACACCGTGCGGAAACGCTCCCAGTCGCCGGCGTCGCGCCAGAGCGCCCAGTTGTGGACGACCTCGACGATCTGCGCCTTGTCGTTCAATCGACTTTCATTCCGGTGTCCTTGACGAGCTTCGACCACTTCTGCACGTCCTCGCGCAGGAACTTGCCGAACTCGTCGACCGACATGGCCATCGGCACCGCGCCCTGCTTGGCCCAGTTCTCCTTCACGTCGGGCGCGTTGACGACCTTGTTCACCTCGGCATTGAGCTTGTCGAGCACCGGGCGCGGAGTGCCGGCCGGCGCCATGAGCCCCAGCCAAATGGTGGCCTCGTAGCCGGGCACGCCGGCCTCGGCCGCCGTGGGCACGTCGGGCGTGACGCCCGAGCGCGATTTTCCGGTCGTGGCGAGCGCCTTGAGCTTTCCGCTCTTCGTGTGAGCGACGATGGTGCTGATCGCGTCGAACATCATCTCGACCTGCCCGCCGAGCACCGCGGTGCGCGCCTGATCCGAGCCCTTGTGCGGTACGTGGACGATGTTCACGCCAGCCATGTGCTTGAAGAGCTCGCCCGCCATGTGATAGGGGGTTCCGGGTCCGGAGGAGGCGTAGTTCAGCTTGCCCGGCTGCGACTTGGCGAGCGCGATGAATTCGCGCAGGTTGCTCGCCTTCACCTCCGTGCCGACCACCAGCAGCAGATCCTGGTAGTTGAGCCCGGTGACCGGCGCGAGGTCGCGCATCAGGTCGTACGGCTTCTTCGGAATCAGCGTTTCGTTCACCGTGTGCGTGTTCGACATGATCAGCACGGTGTAGCCGTCGGCCGGCGACTTCGCCACCGCGTCGGTGCCGACCACCGCACCGCCGCCGGGGCGGTTCTCGATCACGAACGGCTGGCCGAGCGCGTCGGAAAGCTTGGCCGCCACGAAGCGGCCGTACACGTCGGCCGAGCCGCCGACCGCGAACGGCACCACGATCTTGACCGAGCGTGCAGGGTAGGTCTGCGACCAGCACGCAGAGCTCGAGAGCAGCAGCAACGCGAGAACAGCGCGGAACATCCTCTCCTCCTTAATTAGAATGCTTGTCGACATGAGAATACTCGTGACCGGCGCGGCCGGCTACATCGGTTCCGCGCTGGTCAAAGCGCTGGATGGGCACGAGGTCGTCGCGACCGATCAGTCGCCGCCGGCGCCCATCATCGGCAATCTCGCCTATCCGCAATTCGCCCGGTCCCTGATAACGCCGCAGCTCGACGCCGTATTCCACCTCGCGTCGCTGGTTTCCGGCGGCGCCGAGCAGAACTTCGAGCTCGGCATGAAGGTGAACCTGGATGCGACGCGCGACCTGCTCGAAGCCTGCCGCCTCGCCGGACACTGCCCGAAGTTCGTCTTCGCTTCTTCGATCGCGGTGTACGGCGGGGTCGACGAAGTGAATGACGAGACCCCCACCGCGCCGCGCCTTTCCTATGGCGCGCAGAAGCTCATGGGCGAGGTCCTGATCGACGACTACACGCGCCGCGGGTACATCGACGGGCGTGCCTTGCGCCTGCCCGCGGTGCTGGTGCGTCCCGGCGGCCCCAACACCGCGGTCTCGGGCTGGTCGAGCGCCATCATCCGCGAGCCGCTCGCCGGCCGCGACTATGTCTGTCCGGTCGCGCCCGAGACGCGCCTCGCCTGCATCTCGCTCAACAAGGTCGTCGCGTCGTTCCTGCATGCGGAGAGGATTCCCGCCGAGCGCCTCGGCAAACGTCGCACGCTGCTGCTCAACGGCATCGAAGCGAGCGCGCAGCAGATGTGGGACGTGGTGAAGGGCAAGGCGACGGGCAAGGTGCGCTTCGCGCCCGATCCCGCGGTTCAGCGGGTCATGGACGGCGCGCCGAAGTCGATCTTCTCCAAGCGGAGCACCGAGCTCGGCTTCCCCTCCAGCGCCAGCATCGAAGAGATCGTCCGTGAATACGAAGAAACTACCCTCGCGCATCACGGCTAAGCGGGACCTACCGTCCCGCGTTACGGTCGAAGGGCTCGATCGCGCGCCGCACCGGGCGTTTCTGCGCGCGCTGGGTCTTTCGCAGCTGGACTTGCAAAAGCCCTTCGTGGGCGTCGCGTCCACCGACGGCCGCGTGACGCCGTGCAACGCGCTGCTCGGCGAGTTCGCGCGCGAGGCGTGCGAGGCGGTACGCGCCGCGGGCGGCGTGCCCTTCGACTTCGCCTCGATCTCGGTCGCCGACTCGATGTCGATGAACCACGCCGGCATGCGCTATTCGCTCGTGTCGCGCGAGATCATTGCCGACGGGGTCGAGGCGGTGGCGCGCGGGCATGCCTACGACGCGCTGGTCACGTTTGCCGGGTGCGACAAGACCCTGCCCGGAATGATGATGGCGATGGTGCGCCTCAACCTGCCGGCGGTCTTCGTTTATGGCGGTGCCGCTCTTCCCGGCACCTGGAAGGGTCGCGACGTCACCGTGCTCGACACCTACGAGGCGGTCGGCGCGGTGCTGGCGGGAGATATGCCGGAGCGCGAGCTGAACGAACTCGAGCACGTATGCCTGCCGACGCTCGGCTCGTGCCCGGGCCAGTTCACCGCGAACACCATGGCCATGGTGTCCGAGACGCTTGGTCTCGCGCTCCCGGGCTCGGCGACCCTGCCCGCGGTTTCTTCCGAACGAAAGGCGCTGGCGCAGGCCGCGGGCCGCGTGGTCCTCGACCTCCTGAAGAACGGCGGGCCTTTGCCGCGCGAGCTGGTGACCAAGAAGAGCCTGGAGAACGCCGCCGCGGCGGTGGCGGCGACCGGCGGCTCGACCAATGCCGCGCTGCACATCCCGGCGATCGCGCACGAGGCGGGGATCCGCTTTTCGATGGACGACTTCGCGCGCGTCGCGAAGCGCACGCCGCTCATCGCCGACATGAAGCCCGGCGGCCGGTATCTCGCGAAGGACCTGCACGCGGCGGGCGGCGTCTACGCGGTGCTCAAGGAATTGCTGGAGCGCGGCGCGGTGCACGGGGACTGTCTTACGCTATCCGGCGTTTCGCTCGAGAGAGCGCTCGGCACGCACCGCGGCGCGGACGGCACCGTGGTCCGCAAAGAGCCGATCATGAAGACCGGCGGAATCGTCGTCCTGAAAGGCAACCTCGCGCCCCACGGCGCGCTGATCAAGGTGGCGGGTCTCAAGTCGCTGGTGTTCGAGGGAACGGCACGGGTCTTCGATTCCGAGGAGAGTTGCTTTGAAGTAATCAAGAAGAAACGCTACCAGGCGGGCGAGGTACTGGTGATCCGTTACGAAGGCCCGAAAGGCGGGCCCGGAATGCGCGAGATGCTCGGCGTGACCGCGCTGATCTACGGGCAGGGCATGGGCGAGAAGGTCGCGCTCCTGACCGACGGACGCTTCTCCGGCGCGACGCGCGGCATGATGATTGGCTATGTCTCGCCGGAGGCCGCGGCGGGCGGCCCGCTCGGCCTCCTCAGGAATGGCGATCGCATCCGGATCGACGCCGCGGCGGGCAGGCTCGAGGCGCTGGTCTCGAAAAGCGAGCTCGCGAGACGAAAGGCGAAAGCGCCGCGGCGCGCGCCGCTCGGCGGCGTGCTGGAAAAATACGCGGCGCAGGTCGGTCCCGCGCACCTCGGCGCGGTTACTCACAGCGGAGCAGGCAAGCGATGAAGCTCGGATTCGTGGGCATCGGATTGATGGGGCGGCCGATGACGCTCAGGCTGCTGGCGGCGGGACACGAGGTGGCGGTGTGGAACCGCAGCCGGGACAAGCTCGGGCCGGTGCTCGAGAAAGGCGCGCGCGCCGCGGACTCGCCGGCCGGCGTGGCGCGCGGATGCGAGATCCTGATGATGTGCGTCACGGACCAGCATGCGGTGGAAGAGGTGCTGTTCGGCGCTGATGGCGTTGCCTCCGCGGGCCAGCGCGGCCTGGTCGTGGTGGACTTCTCCAGCATCGCCCCCGCGTCGGCACGCGCATTCGCCCAGCGATTGGCGCAAGACGGCATTGGGCTGGTCGATGCGCCCGTGTCCGGCGGCGTGGCCGGCGCGGAGAAGGGCACGCTGGCGATCATGGCGGGAGGCAAGGCCGAGCATGTCGAGCGGGTGCGACCGGTCGTCATGCATCTCGCGCAGCGCTTCACGCGCATGGGCGAATCGGGCGCCGGACAGACCACCAAGCTCTGCAACCAGATCATCGTCGGCTCGCTCATCGCGGTCATCGCGGAGGCGGTGCGCCTCGCCGAGGCGGCGGGCGTGGACGCGAAGATGCTGCCCGAGGCGCTGAAAGGCGGCTTCGCCGACTCGCTGCCGCTGCAGGTATTCGGCGCGCGCATGGCGGCGCGCACCTTCGAGCCCTCGCTCGGCGCGACGTCGATCATGCTGAAGGACCTCGAGAACGCCGCCGCGGTCGCCAAGGAGAAGGTGGTGCCGCTGCCGATGGCGCGCACCGCGGCCGAGCTTTACCGGCTGCTCACCGCGCAGGGCAGGGGCGAGAAGGAGATCTCGATGATCGTCGAGCTGCTCTCAGGACGCTAGCCGGCGCGCCCGAGGCGTCTCGCCCAGTACGCGAAGGTTCCGCGGACGATCGACGGCTGCAGCAGGAAGTCGCGCGCCTCGCGCGCCAGTTCGGGCTTCACCTCCTGGATGCCGCCCGCCGCCATCGCGCGTAGCTGCATGCGCGCCGCGCGCTCGAAGAACACCGCAAGGTAGGTCGCTTCCTCGACGCTCGCGCCCGCGGCGAGCAGCCCGTGGTTCGCGAGCAGGATGCATTTCTCCTCGCCGAGCGCGGCCGAGATGATGCGGCCCTCGTCGTCGGCCACCGGCACGCCCGGCCACTCGGGCAGGTGCGCGCAGCCGTGCAGCATTGCGCTGTCCATGTGAATGGTCTTAAGAGAAGAAGAAGTACAAGAAAGAGCGGACGCGTACGGCGCATGCGTATGCACGATCGCCTGCACATCCGGCCGCTTGCGGTAGATCCAGACGTGGAAGCGCACGCCGGGATTCGGCCGGCCGCCCGCCGTTACAGGGGGATTCCCCCCGTACCCCCCTAGCGGCTTCAGGTCCTCGTCGACCCGCACCATGCGCGCGGGCGTCGCCTCTTCGAAGCCATAGCCGAATTGCAGGGTCCACCATTGCCCGGGCCGGTCTGCGCGCGCGGTCACCTGCCCGGCGAGGCCCGACTCGTGGCCCTCGAGCGCGAGGATGCGGCAGCAGGCGCTCAGCAGCTCCGGGGTCGAACCCTCGAGCGGCGGCAGGTCCTGCGCCATTTCCCGGTTCACGCGATCGATGAATTCCTGCTTCATTGCCTCAGTTCATCTCATCATGCTCGGCAGCCAGAGCGAAATGATCGGGAAGGCGATGAGCAGCGCAAAGCGCACGCAGTCCGCGGCCATGAACGGCATCACGCCACTGAACACAGTATTGGTGGGCACACCGGGCAGCAGCGTCTTCAGGACGAAAAGATTCATGCCCACCGGCGGGCTGATCAGGCCGATCTCGACTGCCACCACGATGAGGATGCCGAACCACACCGGGTCGTAGCCGAGGTGAACGATCACCGGGAAGAACACCGGCAGGGTGAGGAGCACCATCGACAGCTCCTCCATCGCCGTGCCGAGCAGCACGTAGATCACGCAGATCGCCGCCACCACCAGGATCGGCCGCAGCTCGAATTGCGTCACGAAGGCCTTGAGGTCGGCGGGCATCGTGCTGATGTTGATGAAGTCGGCGAACATCAGCGCGCCGATCAGAATCATGAACAGCATCGCCGTGGTGCGCGCGCTCTCGAGAAGCGCCGCGTACAGCGTCTTCCAGGTGAGGGCCCCGCGCAGCAGCGCGAACACCATTGCGCCGAACGCGCCCATGGCGGCGCCCTCGGTCGCGGTGAAAAAGCCGCCGTAGAGCCCGCCCATCACGAAGAGAAACAGGAACGCCACCACCCACACGTCCTTGAGCGCCCGCCAGCGCTCTTTCCACGTCGAGCGCTCGCCGGGTGGGCCGGCGTTCGGGTCGCGCCAGGTGACGTAGCGCACCGCGAGGCAAAGCAGGATCGCGCCGAGGATCCCTGGCAGCACACCCGCGGCGAACAGCTTGCCGATGTTGGTCTCGGTGAACACGCCGTAGATCACCATGATGGTGGAGGGCGGGATCATGATGCCGAGCGTGCCGCCCGAGGCGATGGCGCCGGTGGCGAGTCGGTCGGAGTAGCCGAAGCGCTTCATCGACGGGTACGCGACCTTGGCCATGGTCGCGGCGGTCGCGATCGACGAGCCGCAGATCGCGCCGAAGCCGGCGCAGGCGAGGATCGTCGCCATCGCGAGGCCGCCCCTGAGGTGGCCGATGAACGCGTAGGCCGCGCGGAACAGCTCCTGCGACATGCCGGCGCGCGTCACGAAGTTGCCCATCAGGATGAAGAGCGGCACTACCGAAAGCGTGTAGTTGCGCCCGGTTTCGTAGATCTTGGTTTGAGCCACCGCGAACGCGGTGGTGAAGTTCCAGTCGCGCAGGTAGGCGTAGCCGACGATGCCGACGATGCCCATGGCGAGCGCGATCGGCACGCGCAGGAACGCGATCACCAGCATCGCCGCGAGGCCGATCAGTCCTTCGGCCATTCAAAAGCCTTGTAGAGGTGAATCAGCCCCGCGAGCGCAATCATCAACGCCATGAAGTACACGAACGGGCCGTAGACGATGCGCAGCACGTCGGTGGCGTCGCCGTAGGCCGAGATGCGGCCCGCCTTGATCCACACCAGCCAGGTCAGCAGGAACATGATCGCCGCGCACAGTGCCTGGACCACGCGCTGCCAAAAGTGGCGGTGCCGGCCGAGCAGCTTGTCGATGAAATCCATGGTGACGTGCTCATCGGCGTGCGACACCAGCGGCAGGCCGCCGAAGATCAGCACCAGCAGGAGCAGCTCGGTGACCTCGAACGCGCCGCGCAGCGGTCGGTTGAAGACATAGCGCGCCACCACGTCGACGAACGTGAGCGTCATCATGCAAAACAGGATGGCGGAAGCGGCGACGCCGAGGACCGCGTCGGCCCGCCGCTCCCAGATGTGCTCTTGCTTCGTAGGCCCTGCTACTTCTCTGCCGCGACTTTCTTCAGCTCAGCCCGGAACTCGGCGAGGATCGCCTTCGCGTCGACGCCCTTGGCGCTCGCCTTCTTGATCCAGTCGTCGATGATCGGCGCCGAGCGCTGCTGCACCTCGGACACCAGCGCCGGATTCGCCGGCACGATCTTGACGCCCGACTTCTTGAGCGCGTCCATTCCCTTCTGGTCGGCGGCGTCCCAGGACTGGCCATTCGAGCGCGCGACGTACTCGTAGGAGAGCTTCTCGATGATCGCCTGGTCCTGCTTCGGCAGCTTGTTCCACTTGTCCTCGTTCATGAAGAAGCCGAACGCCGAGCTGTACATGCCGCCGGGGAACAGCGTCGCCTGCTCGAGCACGGTGTCGAGCTTGAACGAGACCACCGATTCCAGCGGGAAGAACACGCCGTCGGCCACGCCGGACTTGAGCAGCTCGTAGGACTCGGGCGCGGGCTTGACGAAGGCCGAGGCGCCGATCGCGTTCGCCACCGCCTCGGCGACGCCGCCGCCGGTGCGGATCTTGAGCCCCTTGATGTCGTTGATGTTGGCCACCGGCCGCTTGGTGAACATCTGGCCCGGGCCGTGGGTCCACACGCCGAGCAGCTTCACGCCCTTGTACTCGCCGAGCTTGTGGAAGTGCTTCCAGTGGATGCGCGAGTAGGCGACCGAGTTCACGACCGAGGTATCGCCCGCGCCGGGCAGTTCGGGCATCAGCGGCATCACGTGCCGCACCGGCGTATAGCTCGCCGTGACGTAGGAAAGATCCATCAGGCCGTCGCGCACGGCGTCGAAGGTTCCGGGCGGCGCCGATGGATGCTTCGGCAGCTGCTGGAACTTGACGCGCCCGCCGGTCGCCTTCTCGACTTCCGCGGTCCAGTTGACCTGCCAGACGCTCAGATGATGCTGCGGCGAGACCCACGACGAATAAGTCAGCGTGGTTTGCGCGTGCGCGGGCAGGCAGAGCGCCGCGCCAAGCGCCAAAGTCATTGGCCTGATCATGATTTTCCTCCTCCGATACCCCAATCATAAATGTTTGCGGTGCCGCGTGCGCAAAGTCGCCGCGCGAGCGTTGTGTTGGCAAATCGATTTGCGCTACGATGCGGGCTCGCAGTAGGGGAGAAAGTCAGGGGAGGCGCATGCCACACGTGGTCACCAAGTCCGATCTGGTCCAGGTTGCGGCAAAAGCGGGGAACGTCAGCAAGGTTGCGGCAAGCGAAGCGGTGAATGCGGTGTTCGAAGCGATCGTTGCCAACGTCGCGAAGGGCAAGCGCGTCACCGTGGTCGGCTTCGGCACCTTTCTTCCGCGCACGAGGAAGGCGCGGGCCGGGCGCAGCCCGGTGAACGGCAAAGAAATCAAGATCTCCGCAAAAACAATTCCGGCGTTTGCGGCAGGCCAGGGGTTCAAGGAAGCAGTCAGCAAGTAAGGCGTACTAATCCTCAAGGGGCTGGGCAGTATCTGCCGCAGCCCCTTGTTTTTTTTGGCATTGCCAAGCAGAATCCAACGCAAGCATGAATCTTGCGCATGGATAAGCCGCTCATTCTTTCGCTCGACGCGCACGGCGTGCCGCACCGCTGGATCAGCTGGCAGCAGGCCTGCTTCTACTACGCGAAAGACCTGGTCGCCTGGACGCTCGGCGAGGAGAAGTTCACCTACTACGGCGGAATCTGCCGCCGCACCGGCGAGCGCTCGAGCATCACCGCGCATTCCATCGTTGCGATCAAAGGCAAGGCCTTGGCCGCCAAAGGCTTCAACCAGGTCCCGCCGCTCAACAACCGCGAGCTTTTCCGGCGCGACCGCCACATGTGCGCCTACTGCGGCGGCGAATTCAGCTACTTCCGCCTTACGCGCGACCACATCACGCCGCTTTCGCGCGGCGGGCGCGATACCTGGATGAACGTGGTCACCACCTGCCGGCACTGCAACGGCCACAAGCGCAACCGCCTGCCGCAGGAATGCGGCATGGAGCTGCTCTACGCGCCGTACGTGCCGAACAAGGCCGAATACCTGATCCTCACCAACCGCCGCATCCTGGCGGACCAGATGGAGTTCCTGAAGCAGCACGTGGCGTCGCACTCGCGACTCGTTCTCGCGCCTGCCTGATTTCTGGCGCAATAGCGGCTTTCACCTTCTGAAGCGGGACCCGGCCGGGCGGTTGACCGTTACGGACGACTTCCTGCGCGCTTACTACCTGCGGCCGGAGATCCACCCGGTCGAGGAGTCCGGCGAGGGCGAGCGCCGCCTTCACGCTTCGCTGATGGAATCGCCGCGCAGGTCCATTACTGCCGAAGTGTTGAACGGCATCGAAGACCCAGATGCACGCGACAACTACCGCGTCCTCTTGAACTTCCGGAACAAGCTGCTCGAGGCGGGCACGGTCGAAGGCTGCTACATGAGCCTGTTCAAGGCGCCGATCGACATCCCGCCGATGTTCGTCGACCAGCTGGTGCATGTCGTGCTGCGCAATGTCCTCGACGGTTGCGACGACGCGCTGCGCCTGCGCGCGGGGGAGGTGTTCTTTCGCGAGCAGAAGGCGACCATCCAGGAAGGCCACGTGCTGCTCGCCGACCTCGAGGTGGTCGAGATGCACGCGAGCGGCAACCGCTACGGCAGCATCGGCCGGTTGATCGTCGAGGCACAGGGCGACCTGGCGAAAGTGGATCTCGACGTCCTGGACCGCAACAACGCCGCGCTCTATTGGCAGCGCGACTCGCGCCACGACACCGTCATCAGCCTGACCTACGGCCGTCCCGCCCTCGATGCCTTTTGTCGCGTGCTCGAAGCCTGGATCTGGCACTTCCGCAACGTCAAGGTCGAGGTGAAACCCGTGCGCAGGATCGACGAGCCGCGCTGGGCCTGGCACGTGGGCCTCGACGCCGAGTCGACCGCCATCCTGAACGAGCTCTGGTCGGGCGCGCAGATCGAGCAGGGCCGCATGCGCAACATCCTGGCGATCTTCGCGCTGCAGTTCGACGATCCCGCGGCGATGCGCGGCGATATCCGCGGCCGGACGGTCTACCTCGCGCTCTCGTGCCAGGACGGGGTGGTCAGGATGAAGCCGCAGAACCTCCTCACCAACCTGCCTTTGCATGAAACCTGACCTCTCGGATGTGAAGCCAAACTACTGGGACCGCGCGAAGCGCGCCCTCGCGCGAAAGGACTTGGTGATGAAGGCGATCATGCGCGCCCGGCCGGGGGTGCACCTCGTGCGCCGCGGCGAGCCGTTTCTCACGCTCGCGCGCGCGATCTGCGGCCAGCAGATCTCGGTCAAGGCGGCGCAAAGCGTATGGGACCGGGTGGTGGCGTGCTGCGGCGAAGTCACGCCGGAGAAAGTGCTTTCCCGGAAAAGGACCGAGCTGCGCGCCTGCGGATTGTCCGACCGCAAGACCGAGTACATCGCCGACCTCGCGCAGCACTTCGCGGACGGCCGCATCCACGTGCACCGCTGGCCGCAGATGTCGGACGAAGCGATCATCGCCGAGCTGGTCGAAGTGCGCGGCATCGGGCGCTGGACCGCGGAGATGTTCCTGATCTTCAACCTGCTCCGGCCCGACGTTTTCCCGCTCGACGACCTCGGCCTGCAAAAGGGGATTCGAGTCAGCTACTTCAAGGGCAGGAAGGTCTCGCTGCGCACAATGCGCAAGCTTGGCGAAAGCTGGCGCCCGTGGCGCTCGGTGGCCACCTGGTACCTCTGGCGCTCGCTCGATCCCATCCCGGTAGAATACTGACCCGGTTGAAGACCACCTTCCTCGAATTCGAGCAGCCGATCGCGGAGCTCGAGACCCGCATCGAGGAACTCCGCTTCGTGCAGGACGACTCGGCGGTCGACATCTCCGAGGAGATCTCGCGCCTCACCAAGCGCAGCCAGTCGCTCACCAAGGACATCTACGGCAAGCTCACGCCCTGGCAGGTGGCGCAGGTCGCGCGCCACCCGCAGCGGCCGTTCACGCTCGACTACATCCAGGCGCTGTTCACGCATTTCGAGGAGCTGCACGGCGACCGCACTTTCGCCGACGACCCGTCCATCGTGGGCGGCCTCGCGCGCTTCAACGGCGCCGCGTGCATGGTGATCGGCCACCAGAAGGGGCGCGACACCAAGGAAAAGATCGCGCGCAACTTCGGCATGCCCAAACCCGAGGGCTATCGCAAGGCGCTGCGCCTGATGAAGCTCGCCGAGAAGTTCGGCCTGCCGGTGTTCACCTTCGTCGACACGCCCGGCGCCTACCCCGGCATCGACGCCGAGGAGCGCGGCCAGTCCGAGGCGATCGGCCGCAATCTTTTCGAGATGGCGCGCCTGCGCGCGCCGATCATCGTCACCATCGTCGGCGAAGGCGGCTCGGGTGGGGCGCTCGCGATCGCGGTGGGCGACGTCATCCTCATGCTGCAATACGCGACCTATTCGGTGATCTCGCCCGAGGGCTGCGCCTCGATCCTCTGGCGCAGCGCCGAGATGGCGCCCGACGCCGCCGACGCGCTCGGCATCACCGCGAGCCGCTTGAAGACGCTCGGGCTCATCGACAAGATCGTTCCCGAGCCGCTCGGCGGCGCGCACCGCGACCCGCAGGCCGCGGCACAGGCGCTCAAGAAAGCGCTCGCGGAGGCGCTGAAGCAGCTCCAGGAAAAAAAGCCCAAGGAGCTGGTCGAGGAGCGCCTCGAGCGGCTGATGGCGCATGGCAAGTTCAAGGAAGCAACCGAGCGGTAGGCGGGTCTCCGTCGCCCTGTCGGGCGGCATCGATTCAGTCGTCCTTCTTCACCAGCTGCGCCGCAGCGGCCCGGTCAGCGCGCTCCACGTTCACCACGGCCTGAGCCCGAACGCGGATGCCTGGGCCGCGTTCTGCCGCCGGCTATGCAGGCGGCTCGGCGTCCCGCTCGTGGTCAGGAAAGTCAAAGTCGTGAAGGCAGGCGAGGGTCTGGAAGCGGCTGCGCGCAAGGCGCGCTATGAGGTCTTTGCAAAAGCCCGAGCCGACTGCCTCGCGCTCGCGCACAACCTCGACGACCAGGCCGAGACCGTGCTCATGAACCTCCTGCGCGGCGCCGGGCGCCGGGGCGCGGGCGGGATGCCGCGCGAATCCCGGTACCGGGGCAAGACGCTCTGGCGACCGCTGCTCGACGTGCCGCGCACGGAAATCGAGGCCTACGCGCGGGAGCACCGCCTGGAATGGATCGAGGACGAGAGCAACCGCGATGAGGCCCTGACCCGCAACTTTTTGCGCCGCACAGTCGGTCCCCTGCTGGACAGCAAATATCCGGCGTGGAGGCAGAACCTGGCGCGCGCGGCGAGGCACTTCTCGAAGAAGGAGGCAGGCGCGGAGGAGCTGCTGCGGAAATTTTTACAAACAAGAGGGCTGCGCGCGCCGAGCGAGGCGAAGCTGGTGGAAATGCTTAAGCAGCTCACCGCGCGGGGCAGCAAGACGCTGATCGAGCACGACGGCGCGCGCCTCAGGGTTTACCGGGGAACGCTGCTCGCAGATCGGAGGACGGAATCCTTTGCACCCCTGTCCTGGAAAGGCGAACGAAGACTTGCGATTCCGGTGCTTGGCGGCGAGCTACGCTTTCGGCGTGCGCGCGGAAAAGGCATCGCGCCGGAATACAAGCCATTGCGCGTTCGCCTGCGCGCGGGCGGCGAGCGTCTGCAGCCGGATCCGCGGCGCCCGCGGCGCACGCTGAAGAATCTGTTCCAGGAAGCCGGCGTGCCGCCATGGGAACGCGACCGGCTGCCGCTCCTCGTGCGTGGCGAGGATGTGGTGTGGGTTCCGGGGCTCGGCGTCGATGCGCGCTATCAGGCGGCGAAAAATGCCTTCGGGGTGATCCCCGAATGGCGTAAAATGACGAGTTAATTTCTTGATTTCCAAGGAGAACAGCAGTCCATGGCCGTGGAGCGAACCCTCTCAATCATCAAGCCCGACGCCGTCCAGAAAAACGTCATCGGCCAGATCCTCGCGCGTTTCGAGCAGGCCGGCCTGCGCATCGTCGCCGCGCGCATGGTGCACCTTACGCGCAAGGAGGCCGAAGGCTTTTACGCGGTGCACCGCGAGCGTCCGTTCTTCAAGGACCTGGTCGAGTTCATGATTTCAGGCCCGGTGATGGTGCAAGTGCTCGAAGGCGAGAGCGCGATCGCGAAAAACCGCGAGCTGATGGGCGCCACCGACCCGAAGAAGGCCGCCCGGGGGACGATCCGCGCCGATTTCGCCGATTCGATCGACGCGAACGCGGTGCACGGCTCGGACGGGCCCGAGACCGCGCGTAAGGAGATCGAGTACTTCTTTCCGAAGGTCGATGAAAGAAAACCTGCTCGGGTTTGACGCGGCAGGGCTCGAGCGCTTCTTCGCGGCGCAGGGCGAGAAGCCGTTCCGCGCCCGGCAGCTGCTGCGCTGGATGCACCAGCGCGGGGAGGCGGATTTCGAGCGCATGAGCGACCTCGCGCGCTCGCTTCGAGAAAAGCTCTCTTCGATCGGGTGCGTGGCGGCGCCGGTCATCGTCGGCGACACCGCGGCCACGGACGGCACGCGCAAATGGCTGCTCAAGGTCGACGGCGCCAACGCGGTCGAGGCGGTGTTCATCCCCGAGACGCGCCGCGGCACGCTGTGCGTCTCGAGCCAGGCCGGCTGCGTGCTCGATTGCGCGTTCTGCTCCACCGGCAAGCAGGGCTTCAACCGCAACCTCTCGACCGCCGAGATCGTCGGACAGCTTTGGCTCGCCAACCGGCTGTTGCAGGGCGAGCGACCGGTAACGAACGTGGTTATGATGGGTATGGGGGAACCGCTGCTGAATCTGGACAACGTCATCCCGGCGCTGCGGCTGATGCTGGACGACAATGCCTACGGCCTGTCGCGACGGCGCGTCACGGTATCGACGGCCGGCGTGATCCCGGGCATCGACCGCCTGCGCGACGAATGTCCGGTGGCGCTCGCGGTGTCGCTGCACGCGCCGAACGACGCGCTGCGCGATCGCCTGGTTCCGGTGAACCGCAAGTACCCGCTCGCCGAGCTGGCCGAGGCCTGCAACCGCTACCTCGAGCGCGCGCCGCGCGATTTCATTACCTTCGAATACGTGATGCTCGACGGCGTGAACGACAGCGACGCGCACGCGCGCGAGCTCGTCGCGCTGGCCGGAAAAGTGCGCAGCAAGTTCAACCTGATTCCATTCAATCCGTTCCCGCGCTCGGGTTTCAAGCGCTCCTCGCCCGAGCGTATCCGCCAGTTCGCCGAGGTGCTGCAGCGCGCGGGCCTCACCGTCACCACGCGCAAGACGCGCGGCGACGACATTGCCGCGGCCTGCGGCCAGCTCGCCGGCGATGTCGCCGACCGCACCCGGCGCAGCGTTGCGCTGAAGGAAGTCCGGGTTTGAGCAGGCTATGGGTCCTGACGCTGATTCTGCTGGCGGCCTGCGCTTCGCGGCAGGATCCCGCGCACGACACCGGAACCATCATTGGCGAGGTCGGCGATCCGCGCAACCGCGCGAAGCTGCATACCGAGCTCGCCTCGCTGTACTACAGCAGTGGCAACCTGGGCGTGGCGCTGGAAGAGCTGCGCATGGCGCAAACGGCCGACGCGGGCTACGCGCCGACGCATGGCATGTTCGGCCTGGTGTACATGCAGATGAAGGAGAACGGCCGCGCCGAGGAGAGCTTCGAGCGCGCGCTGCGCCTGTCGCCGAACGACGCCGACATCAACCACAACTACGGCTGGTTCCTGTGCCAGACCGGCCGCGAGCCCGCGTCGATCAAGTACTTCCTCGCCGCGATCCGCAATCCGCTCTATCCCACGCCGTGGCGCTCGTACTCCGCGGCGGGGGTCTGCACGATGAAGACCGACGCCCGGTCGAAGGACGCCGAGACGTTCTTCGAGCGCGCGCTGCGGCTCGAGCCCGACGAGCCCTCGTCGCTGCTCAAGCTCGGCCAGATCCGCTACGAGCAGGGCAACATCGGCGAGGCGCGCAAGCTCGTCTCGCGGCACAACAAGATCGTCAACCCAAGCGCCGAGTCGCTCTGGCTCGCGCTGCGCATCGAGCGCAAGCTCGGCGAGCGCCTGCAGGAGCAGGCGTTCGCCAACCAGCTGCGCCGGCGCTATCCCGGGTCGCCGGAATTCCAGGCGTTGCAGCGCGGCCAATATGACTGAATTCACCGGGGTCGGTCAGGAGCTGGCCGCGGCACGCGAGGCGCGAGGCCTTGCGATCTCCGACGTGGCGCAGCAGCTCAAGTTCGCACCGCGCCAGCTCGAGGCACTCGAGCAGGAGCAGTTCGAAGCGCTGCCGGGCGCGATCTTCGCGCGCGGCATGGTGCGCAGCTATGCGCGCCTGCTCAAGCTCGATCCGGAGCCGCTGGTGCAGCGCATCGCCGCGCGCGTTGAGATTCCCGATTCGAATCGCCTCGCGGCGCGCTACCAAGCGGCGGTGCCGTTCTCCGACGGTGGCCGGCGCTCGACCTTCGTCTACCTCGCGATGTCGCTCGGCGTGCTGCTGCTTGTCGGCGGCGTCGCGTACGAGTGGCACGACGAGCGCAACGCGGCCATGCAGGCGCCGAGCCTCGCCAACGCGGGCCCCACGCCCGCGCCGCACGAGGGCGCGCCGGTGCCAGCGCCCGCACCAGTGGTCGCGGCCGCGGCGCCCGTGCAGCCCGCCGTGGCCGCGCCGCCTCTAACGCCGAAGATCGTCGTGCCTGAAAAACCTCAGCCGAAGACCAAGGTGGAGGAGAAGACCACGCAGGACAGGACCTTCGTGAGCACCGCGCCTGCCAGTTCCTTGCCGCCAGGTCGGTACCGCCTCGTAGTGCGCACGATGGGTGAGGCCTGGATCGAGATCAAGGACTCCTCGGACCGCATGCTCGTGTCTTCGCTCAACCCGCCGGGGAGTGAGCGCGTGGTGCGCGGCAGGCCACCGTACAGCGTGGTGATCGGCAATCCTGCCGAAGTGACCATCACCTACGACGACAAGCCGATCGAGCTAATGCGCCATGCCAGACAGGGCGTGGCGCGCCTTACCATTCCGTAAGAAATTCGCCTTGCAAAGGATGGAACGACGAATCTCTCGGCAGGTCGCCGTCGGCGGCGTTCGCATCGGCGGCGGCGCGCCGATTGTGGTGCAGTCCATGACCAACACCGACACCGAGGACGCGGCCGCGACCGCGCGTCAGGTCGAGGCGCTGGCGCGCGCCGGCTCGGAGCTCGTGCGCATCACCGTCAACACGCCCGAAGCCGCGGCGCAGGTGCCGCGCATTAGAGATCTTCTCGATCGGGCGGGCTGCGCAGTGCCGCTTATCGGCGACTTCCACTACAACGGGCACAAGCTGCTTACGCAATATCCCGATTGCGCGCGCGCGCTCGCCAAGTACCGCATCAACCCCGGCAACGTCGGCAGGGGCACGAAGCGCGACGAGCAATTCGCGACCATGATCGAGTGCGCGGTGCGTAACGAGAAGCCGGTGCGCATCGGCGTCAACTGGGGAAGCCTCGATCAGGAATTGCTCGCACGGATGATGGACGAAAACGCCAGATCCGGAGCGCCCAAGGACTCCGCTGAGATCATGCGCGAGGCGGTGATCCGCTCGGCGCTGGAATCGGCGCGCGCCGCGGAAGATATCGGCCTGCCCGCCGAGCGCATCGTGATCTCCTGCAAGATGAGCCAGGTGCAGGACCTGATCGCGGTCTACCGCGATCTGGGCGAGCGCTGCGACTACGCGCTGCACCTCGGCCTCACCGAGGCCGGCATGGGCTCGAAGGGCATCGTCGCCTCGACCGCCGCGCTCGCCGTCCTGCTGCAGGAAGGCATCGGCGACACGATCCGCATCTCGCTCACGCCCGAGCCGGGCGGCGATCGCACGCGCGAGGTGGTGGTGGCGCAGGAGATCCTGCAGACGATGGGGCTGCGCGCCTTTACGCCCATGGTCAGTGCCTGTCCCGGCTGCGGGCGCACGACCAGCACCGTTTTCCAGGAATTGGCGGAGAAGATTCAGGCGTACTTGCGCGCGCAGATGCCGGTGTGGAAAAGCACTCACCCGGGCGTCGAGGAAATGCGCGTTGCCGTGATGGGCTGCGTGGTGAACGGCCCCGGCGAATCCAAGCACGCCGACATCGGCATCAGCCTGCCCGGCACCGGCGAGGTGCCGGTCGCGCCGGTTTACGTCGACGGCAAGAAGACGGTGACCCTGAAGGGCGAGCGTATCGCCGAGGAGTTCCAGGCGATCGTCGAAGACTACGTGCGCCAGAGGTACGGCAAGCGCATCCCCATCAAGGCGGTCTAGCGTGCAGAAAGTAAAGCCCGCGCTGCTGCGCGGCTTCGACCAGGAGTACCTGCCGCAGGATCAGCTCCAGTTCAACCGGCTGATCGACATCATCCGGCGCAACTTCGAGCTCTACGGCTTCCTGCCGATCGAGACCCCTTCGGCCGAGCGCCGCGAGGTGCTCACGTCCAAGGGCGGCGTGGAGAAGGAGATCTACGCCCTCACGCGCCTCGCCGAGGCCGACGACGACGAAGCCGCGACCAAGGGCGCGCTGCGCTTCGACCTGACGGTGCCGCTCGCGCGCTACGTGGCGATGCGCGAGCGCGAGCTCGCGTTCCCGTTCCGCCGCTACCAGATCCAGCGCGTCTGGCGCGGCGAGACGCCGCAGGCGCGCAAAGGCCGCTTCCGCGAGTTCTACCAGTGCGACATCGACATCATCAACCGCGAGAAGCTGTCGTACCTCGCCGAGGCCGAGATCCCGAGCGTCATCTACAGCGTGTTTCGCGAGATGGCGATCGGCGAGTTCCGCATCCGGATCAACAACCGCAAGGTGCTGAAGGGCGTGCTGCACGAGTTCCAGGTGAAGGACCCGAGCGCGGCGGCCGTGCTCCGGGCTCTCGACAAGATCGAGAAGGAGGACGCCGGGAAGGTTCGTGCCGACCTCGAGCATGAAGGGCTCTCGCGCGCGGCCGCCGCGGATTTGCTCGGACTGATCTCGACGAAACGCGGGACCCCGGAAACGCTCGAGGCGCTGGCCCGCTTCAAGAACGAGGCCGCGGTCCAGGGCGTCGAGGAGCTGCGCCGGATCGTGGAGGCGATCCGCCAGTTCGGCGTGCCGGATTCGGCCTTCGCGGTCGACCTCGGCGTGGTGCGCGGGCTCGACTACTACACCGGCACGATCTACGAGACCACGCTCGTGGATGCGCCCGAGCTGGGCAGCATCTGCTCGGGCGGACGCTACGACGACCTGGCGAGCTACTTCACCGACACGCGCCTGCCAGGGGTCGGAATCTCGATCGGGCTGACACGGCTCTTCTCCAGGCTGAAGGAAGCGGGGCTGCTGCGGCCGCTGGCGAAGACCCCGGCGGAGGTGCTGGTGACCACCATGGATCCGCGCTACCACGACAAGTACTTCAGCCTGGGCCGCGCGCTGAGGGAGGCTGGCGTCAACACCGAGGTCTATCTCGAGCCCGCCAAGCTGGGCAACCAACTCACTTACGCCGACCGCAAGGGCTTCCGCATTGCGATAATTGCGGGCGAAAACGAGTTTGCCAAGGACGTGGTCCAGCTCAAGGACCTCTCCGCCAAGACGGCGCGCGATGTTCCGCTGCGGGATATCGTCGCCGCGGTGCAAACCATACTGAAAAGCTAATCCATGCCTCTCGATCTCGAAGAACAGGAACAGGTCGCCGAGCTCAAAGCCTGGTGGAAGCAGCACGGCAACCTCATCGTCTCGGCGGTGCTCGCCGCGGCGCTCGCGTTCGCCGGCTGGCAGGGCTGGCGCTGGTACAGCACGCACCAGGCCGCGCAGGCGGCGGCGGTTTTCGACACCCTCGCCAAGGCGGCGCAGGCGGGCGACGCGAAGGCGCTGCGCGACGCCGTCGGCACCCTGATCGAGAGCTACCCGCGCACGCTGTACGCGCCCATGGGCGCGCTGGTCGCTGCGCGCTTCCACTTCGACCGCAACGACCCCAAGGCCGCCAAGCTGCAGCTCCAGTGGGTCGTCGACAACGCCAAGTCGGACGACTTCCGCGACCTCGCGCGCCTGCGCCTCGCGGCGATGCTGCTCGACGAGAAGGCCTACGACGACGCGCTGAAGGCGCTCGACGTCAAGCATTCGCCCGCGTACGACTCGCAGTTCGCCGCGCTGCGCGGCGATGTGCTGCTGGCGAAGAACCAGCCCGCCGAGGCAAAAGCGGCCTATCAGCTCGCGCTCGAGAAGGCGGGCCGGGAGCAGGGCGCGTTCCGCGAGAGCGTGCGCATGCGGCTCGAGGCGCTGGGCGGCTGAAATGAAGTGGCTTTGCCTCGCGCTCGCCGCGCTTCTGTGCGGGGCGTGCTCCAGCAGCTCCGGTCCCAAGCCGGCGGATCCGCCGCGCATCGACAAGG
This sequence comes from Burkholderiales bacterium, assembly GCA_035649875.1. Classification (GTDB taxonomy): domain Bacteria; phylum Pseudomonadota; class Gammaproteobacteria; order Burkholderiales; family SG8-39; genus SCGC-AG-212-J23. The sequence continues at coordinate 26,655 of DASRIR010000170.1, forward strand.
CCAAGCGCGTGCGCGTGCTCTGGTCGGCGAGCGTCGGCGGCGGCGACCACTACACCTTCCTTCCCGCGCTCGCCGCCGGCTCCGTGTACGCGGCGGCGCGCGACGGCACGGTCATCCGCCTCGACGAGAAGTCGGGCGAGCGCCGGTGGCGCGCGTCGCTCGAGCTGCGCCTGTCCGGCGGGGTCGGCGCCGATGAGCGCACCGTGGCGGTCGCGAGCGAGGAAGGCGAGGTTGTCGCGCTCGACGTGCAGACCGGCAAGGAGCGCTGGCGCGCGCGCGTCTCGAGCGAGGTGCTCGCCCCGCCCGCGGTCGCTTCGGGGCTGGTGCTGGTGCGCAGCATCGACAGCCGGGTGTTTGCGTTCGGCGCGGACGACGGCAAGCGACGCTGGGTGTACCAGCGCGCACCTTCCTCGCTCATCGTGCGCTCGCCGGCCGGCATCTCGGTGGCGGGCGGCCTCGCCTTCGCCGGCTTTCCCGGCGGCCGGCTCGCCGCGCTCGCGCTCGACACCGGCGCGCTGCGCTGGGAGGCGGCGGTCGCGCTGCCGAAAGGGTCGACCGAGCTCGAGCGCGTCGCCGACGTGATCGGCGAGCCGGCGCTGCAGGGGCGCGAGGTGTGCGCCGCGGCCTATCGCAGCCGGCTCGCGTGCTTCGACGCAGCCACCGGGCGCCAGCTGTGGGGCCGCGAGCTGCCGGCGCTTTCGGGCGTGAGCCTCGATGCGAGCTACGCCTTCGTGGCCGACGACCGCGGCGCGGTGCACGCGCTCGACCGCAGCAACGGCCAGTCGGTCTGGAAGCAGGACAAGCTCGCGTACCGCCAGCTCTCGACGCCGCTCGCGAACGGCGATGCCGTCGCGGTCGGCGACTTCGAGGGCTACGTGCACTTCCTCGCGCGCGACACCGGCGCTTTCATCGCGCGCACCGACGTGAGCGGGGGCGCGGTACGCGCGGCGCCGCTGCGCATCGGCGCGGGGATGCTGGTGCAGACCGTCGGCGGCGGCCTCTCTGCGCTTTCCCTGTGAAGCCGGTCATCGCGTTGGTCGGCCGGCCCAACGTCGGCAAGTCGACCCTCTTTAACCGCCTGACGCGCAGCCGCGACGCGATCGTGCACGACGTGCCGGGCGTGACGCGCGACCGGCATTACAGCGAGGGCCGCCATGGCGCGCGCGCTTTCATCGCCATCGATACCGGCGGCTTCGAGCCGCGCTCGCCGCAAGGCATCTTCGTCGAGATGGCGCGCCAGGCCGAGCAGGCCATGATCGAGGCCGACGCGATCGTGTTCGTGGTCGACGGCCGCGCGGGCTTGACGCCCGGCGACCGGGACATCGCGCAGAAGCTGCGCGCCCTGCGCGCACCGGTCCATCTGGCCGTGAACAAGACCGAGGGGATGCAGTCCGACATCGCGGTGGCCGAGTTCCACGAGCTTGGGCTCGGCCAGCCCGCGGCGATCTCGGCCGCGCACGGCGAAGGCGTGCGCGAGCTGATGGATGTGGTGCTGGAGAAATTCCCGGACGAAGTCGAGCAGGACGAGGAAGAACGAGGCCATCCGCGCGTCGCCGTGGTCGGTCGTCCCAACGTCGGCAAGTCGACGCTCGTGAACGCGTTGGTGGGCGAGGAGCGCGTCATCGCCTTCGACCAGCCCGGCACGACGCGCGACCCGATCGAGGTGCCGTTCGAGCGCGGCGGCCGGCGCTACACGCTCATCGACACCGCGGGACTGCGCCGGCGCGGCAAGACCGGCGAGGCGGTCGAGTTTTTCTCCATCGTCAAGGCGCTGCAGGCGATCGAGGCGGCGAACGTCGCGATCCTGCTGCTCGACGCGTCCACCGGCATCACCGAGCAGGACGCGCACGTCGCGGGCTACGTGCTCGAGCGGGGGCGGGCGGTCGTGATCGCGGTGAACAAGTGGGACGCGGCCGACAAGGAAGCGCGCGAGCGCATGAAGCAGGAGCTCGCCTGGAAGCTCGGTTTCTTGAATTTTGCGGAAACCCATTTTGTGTCGGCGAAGGAGGGCAAGGGCCTCGGCCCGCTCATGCGCTCGGTGGACGGCGCGCACGGCGCCGCCATGGCTCGACTTTCCACCCCCAAGCTCACCCGCGCCATGATCGCCGCGGTCGAGCGCCAGTCCCCGCCCAAGACCGGCCTCGTCCGACCCAAGCTGCGCTATGCGCACCAAGGCGGCGTCAACCCGCCGCGCATCATCATCCACGGCAACGCGCTCGACCGCGTGCCGGAGACCTACAAGCGCTATCTGGAAGGCTTCTTCCGAGAGAAATTCGCCCTGACGGGAACGCCGATGCGCATCGAGTTTCGCACCGGGCGCAACCCCTACGCCCCGCGCAAGTAGCGCGCCAGGGCGTCTACTTAGCCGCAGCCTTTCTCGCCACCAACAGCACATTGGCGAACGGTGTCCCTTGGCTCATTGGCTCAGCCTCGACGGCGAAGCCGTGCCGGACGAGCTCTTCCTTCCACTGCTCTGCGCTGCGGCAGTGCGGTTGCTGCCCGAACTTGCCGCGCGTTGCCGCATCGAACCATGCGCTGAACTGAGTGAGCCGGAAGGCGAAGCCCGAGCCGGCATCCGCTTCGCGCAGAAGCAGCAGCCCACCGGGCTCGAGCGCATCCGCGGCTTTGCGGATTACCCGCGCAGGGTCGCCGTCCTCCAGATAAAGCAGCACATCGAGTAGCACCACGACGGAGCAGGGGCGCGGAAAGTCGTGCTCGCGCAGGTCGCCCTGCTCGACCTGCGCCGCCGCGCCGAGCGCGCGGCGCGCGGCCATTACCCGTCCGGCGTGCGAATCGATCCCGTGCAGCGCGAGGTGCTGCGGCGGCGCAGGCCAGTCCCGCGGCCAGCGGCCCGTCGCGTGCTGCTCCCTTGCCGCCACGAGGAGCGACAGCAGCAAACCCTGTCCGCAGCCGGCGTCGAGCAGGCTCCCCCGGTCTGGAAAGAGGCCGCGGCGCAGCAGGGCAAGGAATACCGGGTCGAAGCGCAGCTTTTCGTTCGCGAAATGCCGCGCATATCTTCCCGCCGCCGCGTACGGCCGGCTCGCCGCGTCAAGCAGCTGCGTGACGAGCAGGTCCAGAACCGCTACGCGCTGCGCAAGGAGCGCAGCAGGCCGCGCGGGTAGAAGCCGCGCGAGACGAGCTTCCAAGCAATCATGCCCACGATGCGTGCGGTGTCCACGACCGAGCGGTAGTAGCTCGCGCGGGCGTTCGGCGGGTAGAGCGCTGCGATCTGCACCGCGCAGGTCCGTACCCCGGCGCGGCCGGCCTCGATCAGGATTTCGCTCTCGAAGGCGAAGCGAGCATTGGGTCCATGGAACACGTTCACTTGCCGGAGAACCGCTGCAGGGTAAAGACGGAATCCCGACTGGCTGTCCTGCACCGGGAAGCCGGCCGCCCAGGCCACCCAGAAGTTCGCAAACCGGTTGCCGAAGTAGCGCAGCGGCGGGACCCTGTCCTTGTCCCAGAGGCGCGCGCCGATAATGATGCGGCCCGCGTGCGCCTCGGCAGCGGCCACCAGGCGCGGAATGTCCTCCGGGCAGTGCTGCGCGTCGCCGTCGAGCGTAACGACGGCGTCGGCGCCATCAGCCAACGCGAGCGCGAAGCCGCGCCAGAGGCTCGCGCCCTTGCCGAGATTGGCCGGGTTTGACACCAGGGTCACGGGCAGGCCGAGCAGCGCAGCGGCGGTGCCGTCGGTCGAGCCGTCGTTCACCACGATCACGTCGGCGAGGAAGCGCAGCGTGCGTTCGGCGACATCGCGGATGGTCGCTGCTTCGTTGTAGGCGGGAATCACCGCGACGATCTTCATGCCATGCCGCCGTCGATCGAGATCACCTGGCCGGAGATGTAGCCCGCTTCTTCCGAGGCGAGGAAGGCGACGAGCGCCGCGACCTCCTCGGGCTGGCCGACCCGCTTCATCGGCACCAGCGCGTTGATCGCCGCCTCCGGGAAGGCCTGCGCGCTCATGGGCGAGGCGATGATGCCCGGCGCGACCGCGTTCACCGTGACGCCGCGCGGCGCGAGCTCGAGCGCGAGCGAGCGCGTCGCGCCATGCAGGCCGGCCTTCGCCGCCGCGTAGTTGGTCTGGCCGCGGTTGCCTCGCAGCGCGGCGACCGACGACACGCTGACGATTCGTCCCCAGCGCGTGCCGATCATCGGCAGCAGGAGCGGCTTGGTGACGTTGAAGAAGCCGTGCAGCGATACGTCGAGTACGCGCTTCCACTGCTCTCCCGACATCCCCGCCATCGGCGCATCGGCATGGATCCCCGCGTTGTTCACTACGATCTGCACCGGCCCGCCGGCGAGCACGCGCTCGAGCGCGCGGGCGGACTCTTCTTCTTGCGTCACGTCGAAGGCGACCGCCTCGGCGGCGCCGCCCCCGGTGCGGATATTTTGCACTATGCGCTCGGCTTCGGCGAGATTGCGGTGCGCGTGAACCAGGACGTGCCTTCCCGCCGCGGCGAGGCGGCGGCAGATTGCCGCGCCGATCGCTCCGCTCCCGCCCGTCACCAGTGCACGAATCATATCGAAAGCACGACCGCGGCCTTGCCGCTCAAGACCTCGGTCCCGCCGGCCGACAGCGCGAAGCGGTAGAGCACCCGTTCGCCGTCGCCGGCGAGGCGCTCAGCTTCGATCACCAGGTCGTGCGCGAGATCGTCCAGGCGCTCGGCGCGGCAGACGACGTCGCTCACGCTCGCCAGGTAGCCGGCGCGCGGTGTTTCCTGCACCGCCGCCGACAGCGTGCCGTGCACCGCCATGGCCTGCGCCGCGTATTCGATGCCGCAAAGCGCCGGCAGCTGCGCGCCGGCGCGCAGCGGGTTGTCGCCGTCGCGGTGGCTGCGGCTCACGCAACGGATCGATGCCTCGCTCCACTCGAGCACTTCGTGCAGCAGGCACATCCTGCCCGCGTGCGGGATCCTGGCCACGATCTCGGCCCGGCTCAGCTGCATAGCGTCGCTCGCGCGCGCAAGCTCGCGCCGGCGGTGTACTGCAGGATCGCGGGCTCGGCGGCGACGCGCGCCAGCAGGGCAAGGAGGGGAAGGGCGCGCGCGGCCGGATTGCCGAGGCGCGCGGCTTCGAGGCCGGGGTCGGGCAGGCGCGTCTCAGCCGCGTCACCCGGCATGAACTCGAGCTCGAGCAACGCCAGGCTGCGTTCGGTGGCGTGCGGCGTCATCACCAGCGCGGCGCCGAACTCGCCGCTGATCGAGCGCGCAGCGTGGATGGGCTGCGGGTACGGCTGGTCGTAGGCGATCAGCGCCACCGGCCGCTCGTCGACGGCGATCTGCGTGGTGCATTCCAGCAGGCCGGCGGCGAAGCTCGCGTCGTAGCAGCACAGGCTGGTGGAAGGCTCGCGCGACTGGGTCGCGATGCTCCAGTAGCCGGCGGCGGCGTTGTGCACCGAGTTCATGAAGCGCGTAGGCGACACTTGGCGCTCGGGAGTCGTGAGCGTGTCGCAGATGTGGTGCAGGATTTCCCCGTCGCCCGACGAGGAGGTGAACACGGTCGCGGTGGCGGCGGCGTCGCGCCCGGCGCTCCTGAACGCCTGCGCGCCCACGGCGAGCGCGAGCCGTACCGGGATGCCGGCGCGCCGTCGCTCGGCGGGCGGCAGCAGGTCGCTCGGCGGAATGACCGTCGGCGCGGGGCGGTAGGGCTCGGCACCGGCGAGCACCGCGCGGCTCTCGTCCCAACCGCGCAGGCCCGGTCCGAGCAAGCCGATGCCTTCGACGTACGCGCGCATCAGCCGCCGATCCCGAACACGAGGCTGCAGTTGGTGCCGCCGAAGCCGAACGAGTTCGTCAGCACGCGCCGCACGCGCGCCTCCCGGTTCTCGAGCAGGTAACGGCTCTTCAGCGCGGGATCGACGCTCCGAGTATGCGCGCTGCCCGGGAGCAGGCTGTCGCGCGCGGCGAGCATGGCGATCACCGCCTCGGTGATGCCGGCGGCGCCGAGCAGGTGCCCGGTGGCGCCCTTGGTTGAGCTGCACGGCGTCGCAGAGCCGAACAGCTCGACCACCGCCTTGTCCTCGGCGGCGTCGTTGGTCGGGGTCGCGGTACCGTGCAGGTTGATGTAGTCGATGTCCGCCGGGCGCAGGCGCGCCGCCTCCAGCGCGCGCTGCATGGCGAGCCGCGCGCCGGTGCCCTCCGGGTGCGGCGTCGACATGTGGTAGGCGTCGCAGCTTTCGCCGACCCCGAGCAGCGTGACCGCTCCGGCCGGGGGCGAGCCGCGCGGCTTTTCCAGCAGCGCGAAAGCCGCGCCTTCGCCGAGCGAGATGCCGTCGCGCTCGGCATCGAACGGCCGGCACGGCTGGCGCGAGATCAGCTCGAGCGAATGGAAGCCGTAGAGCGACGTGAGGCACAGCGTATCCGCGCCGCCCACCACCGCGGCATCGCAGGCGCCCGCCGCGATCATGCGCGCGGCGTTGCCGAACACCTTGGCGCTCGACGAGCAGGCGGAGGAGACCACGAACGCCGGACCGGTGAGGCCGAGGTAGCGACGGACAAAATCACCGAGCGAGTAGGTGTTCTGCGTCGCCTGGTAGCGAAAGCCCGCCGGCAGCGCCTGGGTCTGCGGATCGCGCTGCCGGTAGGCGAGCTCGGTCTCGAGGATGCCGGAGGTGCTGGTGCCGATGAAGACGCCGATGCGCGCGGCGCCGTAGCGTGCGCGCGCGGAAGCCACCGCGTCGGTGAAGGCGTCCTGCTCGAGTCCCATCTGCGCGAGGCGATTGCTGCGGCAGTCGTATTCCTCGAGATCGCGCCGCACGCGCCGCGCCTCGAGCCCGGGCACTTTTCCGACCCAGGTGTCGAGCGCTGCGCTCTCGAAGTCGCACGGCGCGAGGCCCGAGCGCTTCGCCTTTAGGCCCTCGAGCACCGCCCCGGCACCAGCGCCAAGTGCGTTGACGATCGCGAAGCGAGTTACGACGAGAGGCTGCATGCGTCGGGTAAGGAAACCGATTTCAGCCCGCGCGCCGCGAGCTCGTCCAGCAGCGGCGGCAGCACGGCGAGCGAGACCGGCGCGTTGTCGTGGAGGAGGAGCAGGTCACCGGGGGCGAGACCTGCGATCAGGCGCGCCAGCACGCGCGCCGGGTCGTCCCTCACTGCATCCAAGCCGCGGCGAGTCCAGGATACGTAGCGCAAGCCGAGCTTCGCCAGCACCAGGTCGGTGAGCGGGCTGCGGAAGCCCGCCGGCGCGCGGAAGAAGCGGGGCGTGCGCCCGGTGATGGCGGTGACGGCGGCCTGCGCCGCCTCGATCTCGCGCCGCATGCGCGAAATGCCGTAGAGAGCGAAGGCATAGGAGTGCCGGTGGCTGTGGTTCTCGACGCTGTGGCCGCGGCGCGCAATCTCGCGCACGATCTCGGGATGCGCCTGCGCCCGTTCGCCGACGCAGAAGAAGCTCGCCTTGGCCTGGTAGCGCTCGAGGATCTCGAGCACCGCCGGCGTCAGCTCGGGATGCGGGCCGTCGTCGAAGGTCAGGCACACTTCGCGCTGGGCGCGCGCCGCGGCCGGCAGGCGGTCGAGGTTCGGCCCAAGGAAGCTCGAGCGCACGAGGAACACGCCGCCGACCAGAGCCAGGTGGTTGGCCACCAGCGCCGTCGCGACCCAGGGCCAGGCCTGCGGCGCGAGCACGAGCGCCACGGCGCCGGCGCCGTGCAGCAGGAGCGACACGCGGATCGCGCTCATGCTTCCACCAGAAACAGGTCCTTCGCCAGGAGCATCTCCCACAAGCGCAGCCAGGTTTGCCAATCGTGCGCGCCGGGAATGCTTAGCACGCGTTCCGCCGGAAGCTGGCGCGCGAGCATCGCGCTCGTCGCGGCATAGCGGTCGTCGGCGCCGTAGCCGAGGTGGATCGCCGGCAGCCGCGGATCGTCGGCGCGGTAATGCTTCAGCCATAGCAGCAGCCGCTGCTCCTCGTCGTCTGGTGCGGCCGCTCCCGGCTGCCAGCGCGCGAGGCCGCCGGCGTCCTGGATCTGCCCGATCACTCCGCGCGTGCCGAGAAACGGCGCAAGCAGGATCGCGCCCTCGATGCCGTCCGGATGGCGGCACGCGTACGCGACGCACCCCATGCCGCCCAGAGACATGCCCAGAAACCAGATCCGCCGATAGCCACCGGTACGCATCGGCGCCACGACATCGGCCGCAAGCCGCTCGCCGATTCCGCGCTCAAGATAATAGTCGGCGTCGGCGTCCGCAACGGCGGCGTCGACCGGAAGACCGCGCGCGCGGATCGCCGCGACGAAGCCCTGCTCGAGCAGCTCTTCCGGGCGCACCATCGCCGCCGGCAGCATGACGAGCAGGATGCGGCCGGCATCCCGGCCTGGCGCTGCGTCAAGCAGCACGCGCATGCGCCGCCTCCTTCTCCACCGGCCGGCTCAGGATCGCGGAGAACGCGAGCGCCAGCGCCGCGCCCAGCGCGACGGTCGAGCCGATGCCGCTCAGCACCGCCAGCTTCGAGAACGCCAGCACGCCGAAGCCGACCAGGGTGGAGACGGCGGCGAAGACGAGCGACACGATCGTGCGGCTGCGGTCGTAGCCGGAGAGCGCCGGGTCGAAGAAGAGCGAATAGTTCGAGCCGACCGCGACCACCAGCAGCAGGCCGACCAAATGGAAGATCGAAAGCTCGGCGCCGGCGAGCACGAGCAGCGCGCAGGTCGCCAGCACAGCCGCGGCGAGCGGCGCGAGCACGTCGAGCACCCGCCGCGGCGAGCGCAGGCTAGCGAGGAGCAGCACCACGATCGCGATCGCGCCGAGCGCCGCGTAGGCCACGGCCTCGCGCAGATAGCCGCGGTAGAGCTGCTCGGACTGGAGCTTCAGATCGAGCAGCACCGCCTGGCCCTGGTCGATCCTGCCGACGCTCGCGGCGATCGCCTCGAGGTCGGTCACGCCGCGCAGCGGCAGCATGGCCGCCCAGCCGGACGCGCGGCGCACGAGCAGCGCGTCGAGCCGGAGCTCGAGGCTGGTTCCTTGCAGGCTCGCGTGCGTGACGAGCGGCATGCTCCTCGCCGCCGAGACATCGCGCACGAAAGGCTCGAAAGCATCCGCACGGTACGGTAGGCCTTTGAGCGCGGTCAGCAGGGCGGGGCGCAGCGCATCCGCCGCCGGCAATGCAGCCTGGCGCTCGCGCTGGGTCGCCTGGCTCGGCAGGTAGAGCACGGGTGAATCGAAGCCCTGGAGCCAGCCGCGCGCTATGGATTCGCGCAACGCCGCCGCTACGCGCTCGGCCGCCTCGAGCACGGCCTGCTCGTCGCGCGCCTGCACCACCGCGAGGTAGCGCACGTCGGGCGCGCCGAGTTCCTGGCGCAGCTCGCGGTCGAGCGCCTGCTCCGCCGGCGACACCGGGCTCAGGGTGGCGAGGCTGCCGCTCCAAAGCGCCCGCGGATGCAGCAGCAGCACGGCGAGCGCCAGCGCGATCAACACGAATAGCGGATAGCGCAGCCGCGGCGCGGCGTGCACCAGCGCCATGACCTTGGGCGCGAACGGCGCGACCGCGGCGACGACGAACCCCCGCGGCAGAAGCGCCGGCAGCACCCAGCGGGTGACGAGCGCCGCGACCACCAGGCCCACCACCGAGAACAGTCCCAGCTGCGCGAGGCCGGCGAAATTGGAGAACAGCATCGCGCTGAACCCGAGAACCGAGGTCAGCACGCCGAGGCGCAAGGTCGGCCAGAGGCGCTCGAACGTGCTCTGCGGCTGCGCGCCGGGCGCGTTCTGTGTGAAGAGGTAGATCGCGTAATCCGCGCCCTCGCCAATCAGGGTCACGCCGAAGGCCAGCGTGATGCCGTGCACCGAGCCGAAGGCTAGGCTCACCGCCGCCACGCCGGCGAGCGCGCCGCTCGCCACGGGCAGAACCCCGAGCCCGAGCACGCGGACCGAGCGATAGAGCGCGAGCAGCATCGCGCTGATCACCACGGTGGCAATGAAGCCGAGGCGCCAGGCGTCGCTTCGGATGCGCTCGCGGGCGGTGACCGAAAAGACGCCGGGCCCGGTGGCGGTCAGGCGCGCCTCGCTGCCTGCGCTCGCCTGCCCGAACGCGGCGCGGATTTCGGCGAGCGCTCGCTCTTGGGCGTCGACGTCGGCGCCGGCGGCGCGCGTCTGCGCGACGAGCAGCGCGCGGCGCCCGTCCCTGGAGAACCAGACGCCGGCGTGCAGCCGCGGCCTCGCCTGCGGCGTCAGCTGCTCCAGCAGGTGCAGGAACTCGCCGCCCGGATCCGCGGGCAGCGTGCGCTGCACCAGGACGCCGGCGGGCGAGGCGAGCTCGCGCAGGCCTTCCTCCAGAGTCTCGCGCAGGCCTTGCGCCGTGAAGCGCCCGGCAGCGACCGCGGGGCTGAGCAGGTAGCGATTGCGCCAGAGGAAATCGCGATCCTTCTCGAAGCCGCCGTCCTCGCCGTTATTGACCGAGGCGAAGCGGTCGGAAGCGCGCAACGCGGCCGCCAGGCGCTTGCTGATCTCCGCCAGGCGGCCGGGGCCATCGCCTGCGACGCCGACGAGGATCAGGCGCGACACCACGCCCTCGCGCAGCTGCTCGACCAGCACCTGCTCGGCGGCCGAGGGCGACCGCGGCAGGAAAGCCGACATGTCGGTGCGGACCTCGGTGCGCGCGACCACCGCCGCGCACGCGGCCACGCCCGCGACCCACGCGGCGAGCGCCCAGCGCGCCGCCAGGCTCACGCCGCATCTCGGGTGATGGTCATGACCGAGCGATCGCCGCCCGCTTCCTCGATCTCGATCGCGCCGACCCAGGCGCCGCTGCCGCTCAGCACGATCTCGGCGGCGATATTGCGCATGCGCGGCTCGGTGGGCTTGAGCCGCAGGCGCCAGCGGCCGGCATCGCCTTCCAGCGTCACCTGGTAGAAGCGGTTCAGCGTATCCAGGTCACCCGCCAGCGTCGAGCGGATGCTCTCGGCGAATGCCCACACCACGGGATGCTCCTGCAGCGCGAAGCGGCGCTGGCCGTCGCGCCGCTCGACGAGCAGCGTGTCGCCGTCCAGGATCAGGCTCTCTTTCCGCGGCGACAGCATGTGCTTCTCGAGCCTGCCCGGCGCGGTATAGACCAGCGTGCCCGAAGACTCGAGCGGCGTGCTGAGGATCGCGAGATATTTGCGCTCGACGAACCGTCCGCGCGCGGCCTTCACCGCGCGTAGCTCCTGCATGAGCTGCGCGAGCTCGAGCCCGCCCTGCGCCTGCGCGGGCGGAATGCCCGCCGCGGCGAGCGCCAGCCCGAGCAGCGCGCAGCGCAAGGCGAAGCTAGGCCCAGTAGTCATAGAAGTTGAACCAGTTGTAGGGCGCGATACCGCAGTAGTGCTCCAGGCGCCGCACGTAGCGCTCGATCCAGGGCCGCACCGCGGCCTCGCGGCTGCCCGGCGGCAGCGCGATCGAGTCGGCGAACGGCTCGAGGCGGATCTCGTAGCGCCGGCCGCCGAGGTACAGGCCGAAGAACAGCACCACCGGCGCGTTCAGAAGCCCGGCGAGCAGCAGCGGCCCGAGCGGGAAGCGCGCCGGCGCGCCGAGGAACTCGCAGCTCGAGCTGCGCTCGGTTCGCCAGGTGCGGTCGCCGAGCATGCCCACCAGCTCGCCGCGCGCGAGGCATTCGCGCACGCGCAAGAGCGACGCGGGGTCGCCGAGCGGGATCACGCGCGCGGCGAGCTGCGGCGCGAGCGGATGCAGCACGCTGTTGATCTTGCCGGCGTTGTCGAGGTGCATCAGCACGTTCACCGGCGGCACGCGGTCGGAAAAGCTGCGCGCGCGCAGGATCTCGAAGCTCCCGAGGTGGGAGCCGAGCAGGATGCAGCCGCGCCCGGAGCGCAGCAACGCGAGCGTCTCGGCGGGCGCGGACAGCGTCACGTCGAAGGTGTCGTAGCGCCCGGCGAGGAGCGTGATCCGGTCGTGGATCGTCGAGGCGAAGGCGTGGTAGTGGCGGAACACGTCGGAGAGCTGCGCCGGCCGGCCGAGCGCGCGGCGCAGATAGTCGGCCGAAGCACGCCGGGCGCGCACCGAGAACAGCACGAAATAGGCGCAAATCGGGTAGAGCAGAAGGCGGCCCGCGGCGCGGCCCAGCCGCAGCGTGAGCCAGCGCAGCAGGCGCATCGCGAGCGGGCTGCCGCGCTCGGGACGCTCGAGCCACTCGGGTCGCGCGTCGGCTAGGTCGCCGGGGTGTCGCTGCATTCGACTTCACCCACGAGCACCGCCGCGCCGTTCACTGCGCACGCGAAGCGGATCGAGCGGCGCGCCGAGCTGGAGAACTCGATCACGAGGCGGTCGCCGGGGCGCGCCGGATGCGGAAACTTCGCGCGCCGGATCCGGTACGGCGCGAGGCGCGCGCCGAGGGCGGCCTCGATCAGCCGCAGCGCCTCGCTCAGCAGCACCGCGCCGGGGATGACCGGGTTGCCGGGGAAATGGCCTTGGGCGGCCGGATGGTCGGCGGCAATCCTTTGCTCGAGAGTCGCCACGCTAGCCCGCTTTTTCCATGAGCGACTCGAGCGCCGCGCGCGGCAGCTTGCCGGTGTCGCTGCGCGGCAGCGCATCGACCAGCCATAGCGGGCGCGGCAGGAAGGCGGGATCGATCCGCTGGCGCAGCGCCGAAAGGATCGCGCGGCTGGTGAGGCCGGGCGCGACCACGAATGCCGCGAGCCGCGTCACTGCGCCGCGCTCGTCCTGCGGGATGACGAACACGGCGTCGCGCACGCCCGGGATCGAATTCAGGTGGTAGTTGAGCGTGGCGAGCGACGTGCGCTTGCCGGCGATGTTCACCAGGTCGGCGGTCCTGCCGTGCAGCAGGAACCGGTCGCGCCCGAGCGGCTCGATCACGTCGCCCAGCAGGAGGGCGGTGCGCGCGTGGCTGCCCTTGATCCAGGTCCCGCGCTCGTCCTGGCGCAGCGCGACGCCGGGAAAGAGCCGCCACTCCGGCGTCTCGGTGGTGCGTCGCGTGGCGAGCTGGCCGGCCTCGGTGCAGCCGTAGATTTCGTGCAGCGCGCAGCCGAAGCGGGCCTCGGCCTCGCCCGCGAGCTGCGGCGAGAGCGGGGCCGTCGCGCACAGCAGGAAGTCGAGCGCCGGTACGCTCGCGCCCTCGGCAAGCAATGCGCGCAGGTGCACCGGCGTAGTCACCAAGCCGCGCGGCCGCGGCAGGCCCTCGAGCTCGGCGCAGACCTCGGCCGGAAAGAACGGCCGGCCCGAATGCAGGACGAGCCCGCCCTGCAGCGCCAGCAGGACCGTCGACTCCAGGCCGTACATGTGCTGCGGCGGAACGGTGCCGAGCAGCGCGAGGCCGCGCGATGCCTCGAGCCCAAGGCGCTCGATCTCGGCGCGCGCGGAGGCGACCAGGCCGCCCCAGGACTTCGGGTGCGGCAGCGGATCGCCGGTCGAGCCCGACGTGAAGACGATCGCGGCGATGCGCTCCTCCGGCAGCAGCGGGACCGCCGCAGACGCCGGTCCGCGCCCGGCGGACAGGCGGCAATCGGCATCGCGCAAGTAATAGAGTTCCGGGTAATCGCGCTCCAGCCTGCGCAAGAGATCCGGCGTCTGATTCGGCGGCATCAGGCTCGCCTGGCCGCGCATGAGCGCGGCGGCGAAGCCGACCGCGAAGTGGTATCGATCAGCGCAGAGATTGACGACGTGGCCGCGCTCCGGCAGCCGCGCGGCAAGCTCGGCAACATGCGCGAGGAATTCCCCGGCCATGACGAGCGACCTTTCCCGGTAGGCGAAAGGCGCGCCCGGAGCGTGGCGAACGAGGGGCAGGTCGGTCATCGCAACCCTAGGGAGCCTGCCGGCCGGACAGGCGGTCCTTGGCGTATGCCTCCAGCACCGTGGCGATCGACGACTGCGGCGCGTGCCGGTAGCGCAGCACTCGGTAGACGTAGTCGGCGGCGAACATCAGCCCGACCAGCGGCAGGTTCAGCACATTGACGAAGAATGACCACGTCTCGGGCGTCGCGAAACCGAGCAGCAGCGCGGAGGCGGCGAGCTGCGCGGCGAAGAAAGCGCACCAGGCGAGCGTCAGCCTGCGCGTATAGATTTCCATCTCGGGCGGCAGCGCGCCGCGCATCTGCCGGGCGAGGCGCGTCACGAGCGGCTCCCGGTCGCGCAGCAGGGTGCGGCCGAAGAGCCAGAGCAGGAACACGTAGCCAACCGCGTGCGGCACGCCATAGAGCGCGGCGAGGCCGAGCCCGGCGCCGTGCGCCAGGAATATGGCGCCCGCGCCCGCGACCAAGATCGACGCCCAGAGGATGCGGCGGTCCGCGCGCCACATGATCAGGCCGGCGAGCGCGACGAGCGGCGCCACGAGCAGCGCGATGCGAAGCGGATCGTTGCTCGCGCTGGCGAAGCTGACGTGCACCAGCAGCTGGTGGACGACGATGCCGAGGAGGATCAGAACCTTCCAGGCGGCCCCGGCCGTGCGTGCCATCCTACCCCGTCCGTTGCGCCTGGATGTGGTGGCTAAGGCTGCGCAGCGAGCTGAAGATTTTCGAGTTGTTGCGATCGTCGGAGCGCAGCTTGACGCCGTAGGTCTTGGAGATGGCGAGCGCGACTTCAAGGATGTCGATCGAATCGAGGCCCAGCCCATCGCCGTAGAGCGCCGCGCCCGGCCTGATCTCCTGCGTCTGCATGTCCAGCTTGAGCGTGGTGATGATCAGGCGCGCCAGCTCGAGCTCCTCTGCGGAGAGCCCTTCAGCCTGCGGAGCAGCCGCGGCAGTGACGATGCTCATGTTGCCTCCCTCCCATGACCTGCAGGTTCGATCCGATTATACGGGCCGCAACGGCTGGACCCGCGCGGCACGCCCGCACCGGCGCCCGGTAACTCTTACAACGCATTCAGGTGCGCGCGAATGACCTTTTCCAGGTCTTCGACCCAGCTGTTGTAGTTCTGGTGGATGGTCTGGCCGTCGTACTTGAGCCCGGCGTCGCCGTGCTTGAAGGTGATGTCGTACGTCGAGGTGTTGTAAGTCACGTCGACCACGGCGAGGTGACGTCGGACCCGGTAGGTGCCGATGGCATGCCCGGGCTTCACTTCGCTCATCTGCCAGCCCGCGGCGGTGCCGCCTTTGGTGATCGCCGCGCCTACCTGCTCGAGTGTGGGATTCGACTTTGCAGCGACCGGCACCGCGGAAAAATTGTGCACCGGCACGCTGGCCGAGGCGCACGCCGCGACCACGGCCGCGATCACGGACCCGACGACGAATCGACGCATTGCTCTCATGGCCATCCCCCCTTTAGGTTGCCCGAGGCTGCTAGGATACCAGCCGACAGGGGGGCATATGAACCCAGGCCTCAACGCGTGCGAGGTGCTGGTAATCGGCGGCGGTCCAGCCGGCTCGACGGTGGCGGCGCTGCTCGCCGAGCGCGGTCGCGACGTCGTTCTGCTGGAGAAGGATCGGCACCCGCGGTTCCACATCGGCGAATCGCTGCTGCCGCTCAACCTGCCGCTGTTCGAGCGCCTCGGCGTGGCGGAGGAGATCGGGCGCATCGGCATGCCGAAGTTCGGCGCCGAGTTCGTTTCGCCCTGGCACCAGAAGGCAGTCACGCTCAACTTCTCGGAGGCACTGGACAAGTCCTTTCCGCTCGCCTACCAGGTGCGCCGCTCGGAGTTCGACCGGATTCTGTTCGAGAACGCGGTGCGCAGGGGCTCGCGCGCGCTCGAAGGCTGCCGCGTCACCGCGGTCGAGTTCAACGCCGGCGGCGCCGCGGTTCGCGCGCGGCTCGAGGACGGCGCCGAGCGGCGCTGGGACACGCGGTTCGTGGTCGACGCCTCCGGCCGCGACACCTTCCTCGCGAGTCGCATGGGCATCAAGCGGCGCAGCCGGAAGCACAACAGCGCCGCGATCTTCGGGCACTTCACCGGCGCCACGCGGCTGCCCGGCAGAGCCGAGGGCAACATCACCGTGTTCTGGTTCGACCACGGCTGGTTCTGGTTCATTCCGCTCTCCGACGGCTTTACCAGCGTCGGCGCGGTGTGCTGGCCCTACTACATGAAGACGCGCGAGACCGACCTCGAGCGCTTTTTCATGGATACGATCGCGCTCTGTCCCGCCCTGGCGCAGCGCCTTCGCGGCGCAACCCTTGCCTCGCCGGTCACCGCCACCGGCAACTACTCCTACGCCGCCGATCGCACCATGGGGCGCAACTACCTGATGCTGGGCGACGCGTACACCTTCATCGATCCGATCTTCTCGACCGGCGTGTACCTCGCCATGCAGAGCGCGTTCGCCGGCGCGGACACGATCGAGACCTGCCTCGACCGGCCGCAGCAGGCGCCGGCGGCGCTGAAGCGCTTCGACAAGCTGATGCGCCGCGGCCCGGGCCTGTTCTCCTGGTTCATCTACCGCGTGACCACGCCCGCGATGCGCGAGCTTTTCATGGCGCCCGCGAACAACTTCCGGCTGCAGGAGTCGGTGATCTCGGTGCTCGCGGGCGATATCTACGGGCACACGCCGCTGCGCGCCCGGCTGCTGCTCTTCCAGCTCGTCTACTACGTCAAGAGCCTGCTGCTGCCGCGGAAAAGCATGCTGGCCTGGTTCAAGCGCAGGCGCGCGATCCAGTCCGCCTAGCGCCGCTCTAGAGCGCCGCGAGCTCGGCGCGGATGTTCTTGTCCAGGTTCTCGATCCAGCCGTTGTAGTTGCGGTGGATCATGCCGTCCTTCGCGTCGAGGTTGCTACTGTCGCGGTACTTGATGCTGTAGGTCTTGGTGTCGTGCTCGACGTCGATGAGCGCGAC
This sequence comes from Burkholderiales bacterium, assembly GCA_035649875.1. Lineage (GTDB taxonomy): Bacteria > Pseudomonadota > Gammaproteobacteria > Burkholderiales > SG8-39 > SCGC-AG-212-J23. The sequence continues at coordinate 43,349 of DASRIR010000170.1, forward strand.
ATGGCTGCGCAGCATCAAGCGGCCGCCGAGGCGTCCCGGCGCCACGGGGTTCATCTGCCAGCCGAGCTTCGTGCCCGCCCGCATGATCGCGCCGCTGACCTGGTTCATCGTGGCGCTTTTCTTTCCGGGCGCCAGGATGATCGGCGCGTTCTGCACGTTGTGGATGGGTTGCGTGGTAGCGCAGCCGGCGAATACGAGCACCCCAGCCGCGACCAGCATGGCGATGATTTTCACGTCGTTTCTCCCTTGTCGCGCTTGCGGAATCGCGGCGGATTATGTCGGAAATCCTATCGTTTGACCTTTGAGGGAGGGAAGTGGACAATGACAACATGAAGCTACAATCTATGTAGTCAATGTCTACATACCACCACGGCGACCTGCGGGCGGCCGTACTTGCCGCGGCAGGCAAGCTGATCGAAAAGGAGGGACTAGCGGGCATTAGCGTGCGCCAAGCCGCGCGGCGCGCAGGGGTCTCCCACAACGCCCCCTACCGGCATTTCTCCGACCGGAACGCGCTGCTGGATGCCTTGGTGGCCGAGGGGTTCAGGGAACTGAAGCAGGCGCTCGACGGCAGGTCCGGGCGCGAGCTCGGCGAAGCCTATGTGCGCTTCGCGCTCGAGCGTCCAGAGCGATTCCGGCTGATGTTTCGCGGACGGCCTGCGAAGGGCGGCGCACCCGATCCGCACTCTCAGGCGCAGGCCACCTTCGGCGCGCTTCAGGGGACGTTTGCCAGTGTTGGAGCGGACGCGGAATACGCGGCGGCGGCCGCTTGGGCGCTGGTGCACGGGCTCGCCTACCTCATCCTCGACGGGCACCTGGAGAAGGGCGAGGACTTCGCGCGGCGCGTGATCGGCTCGATCCGCATTGCCGTGGCGCCTCAGCGCTCGGCGTAGCTGCGGAACGCCTCGGCGCAGGTCACCGGCTCGGCATGGCAGCGCAGGAGGCGGAAGGCCGGGCGCGCGGCGCGGGTGCCGCTGCCGTAGGTCTTCCAGAGCGCGAGCGCTTTCGCCTTGTCTCCGCTCGCCACGTAGCCGGTGAGCGCGACGAGCAGCAGATACTCGCGCGCGTCGGCGATCAACGGCTGCTCGCCGCCGATGAGCGGCGCAGCGAGCTCGGCCATGCGCGCAGCGTTGCGCGCGCCGACCGCCTGGAAAAGCGCGAGCCAGCGGCGCTGGAAGTCCTGCAGATCGACGTAGCACGGGCTACCCATGATGCGCGCCCACACCGGCGCGAGGTCATCGGGCGCAAGGTAGGGGTTGATCGCCTTCGCCACGCGCATCGCGCTGTGCAGCCACAGGTCGAGCTCACGCGGCTCGCGGCATTCGAGCAGGCGCAGCTTCATCAGCTCGAGGTCCTTCTGCAGCTCGCGCGGCACCGACTCAGGCAGCGGGGCGCGCGGCCGCAGCAGGAAGTCGCGCGCATACCAGGCGAGGCGCGCGTTCTCGACCCGGTCGAACGCGTAGGCGCCCTTGAAGAGCGGATTGACCGGGCGGCGGCTGCGCTCGCGCTCGAGCATCTCGAGCAGCGGCAGGTCGGCGTTGAGCAGCGCGACGAGCTCGGCGGCGCTCTTGTCCATAAAGCGGTGCCGCGCCGCATTCAGATCGAGCACGGGCGCGTAATCCGAGTTCGCCGGCATGCCGTAGCTCGCGAACAGCGGCTCGAGGGTCGCGCGGCTGCCGAGATAGCGCGCGTCGAGGTCGCCGGCGGTGAGCACGTGGACGGTCCAGAGCTCCTTCGCGAGCCCCGGGTGCTCGAAGACGCGCGGCTGCGCCTGCAGCGGAAGCGGGCGGTCCGCGGCCATGATCAGCAGGTCGTAGTCGCTCGGCGCGAATACCGCGTAGTGCGGGAATTCGGCGCCGAGCGCGCCGATCACGGTGGCGACGAGCGAGGGGTCGACCTCGTAGAGCTGGAACCACTGCACGAGCAGTCCGCCGGGATTCAGGTGCTTGCGGATGCGGCGGTAGAACTCGCGCGTGAACAGGCTCGCCACCCCGCTCACCCAGGGGTTCGACGGCTCCGAGATGATCAGGTCGTAGCTGCGGTTGCGCGTCGAGAAAAAGCTCTTCGCGTCGTCGATCAGGATCGCGCCGCGCGGGTCGGCGAACGCGCCGCTGTTGCGCGGCAGGAAGCCGCGCGAGGCCTCGGCCATCGCCGACTCGATCTCCACCGTCTCGACGCGCTCGATGTCCAGGCTCTGCAGCAACGTGTGCGTGGTGAGCCCGGTGCCGATGCCGATCACCGCCGCCGTCTTGATCTGCGGCCGCAGCGCGAGCGGCAGCGCGCCGGTCAGCACCATGGTGATCTCGTCGGTGCCGCGCTCGCCGTCACGGTCGAGGTTGATCGAGCCGTCCGACTTGCCGTTGGTGCGCAGGCTGACCGCCTCGGGGTATTTCACGAGGTGCACGGTCGCGGTCTTGCCGTCCTTGCGGTAGAGGATCTCGGCGTCGCGCGAGGCCGCGAGCTCCCCGTAGCGGAACACGCCGGCCGTCATCTTGTTCGCGTCGAGCTCCACCGCGAGGCCGACGACGAGGATCGCGCCGGCGCAGGCGATGGCGGTCGCGCGCCAAAGAGTGGTCTTGCAGACTTTGAGAAGAATGAGACCCAGCGCAATGTCGATGGTGCAGGCGCTGATCAGGGCGCCTTTCAAGCCGACGAGTGG
>DASRIR010000171.1:0-3192 GCA_035649875.1 Burkholderiales bacterium
CGCCGCCTACAGCCTGATGTTCGCCGCGGTGATGTGCGGACAGATCGGCGGCGCGTGGTCGTCGCGCCGCCTGGTGCCGCGGCTCGGCATCGCGCGCCTGCTGCGCTCGGGCTCCGCCGCCATGCTCGCCGGCGGCGCGGGCGCCGCGGTGCTTGCCTGGCTGGGCGTGGCGCACTGGCTCGCCGTGGTGGTGCCTTTCTTCGTGTTCCTCTTCGGCACGGCGCTGGTCGTACCCAACGCCACGGCGTCGGCGCTTTCGCCCTTCCCCGGCGCCGCGGGCTCGGCGTCGTCGCTGATCGGCGCCATCGGCTTTACCGCCGGCGCGCTCGTCAGCAGCCTGCTCGGCGCCGCGTTCGACGGCAGCGCGCGGCCGATGGCCAGCGTCGCCGCGCTCGCGGGCGCCGCCGCCTTCACCTTCGAATGGCTTCTGCTGCGTGGAAAAGCTTGATGCCGTGGTAGTCGGCGGCGGGGTGGTCGGGCTCGCCGTCGCGCGCGCCCTGGCCCGGTCCGGCCGCGAAGTCGTGATCCTCGAAGCCGAGGACGCCATCGGCACGCACACCAGCTCGCGCAACTCCGAGGTCATTCATGCCGGCATCTACTACCCGAAGGGCTCGCTCAAGGCGCGCACCTGCGTTGCCGGCAAGGAGCTGCTCTACGAATACTGCGTATCTCACGGCGTCCCGCACCGGCGCTCGGGAAAGCTGATCGTCGCCACCAATGAGGAGCAGCTCGGCGAGCTGGAGAACATCCAGAAGAAGGCCCATGCCAACGGCGTGACCGACGTGGTGTGGATGACGCGCGCGCAGGTCGTCGCGCTCGAGCCCGAGATCTCATGCGTAGCCGGCCTGTATTCGCCCTCGACCGGCATCATCGACAGCCACTCGTTGATGCTGGCTTATCTCGGCGACGCGGAAGAGCGCGGCGCCATGCTCGCGCTGAAGGCGCATCTTCTCGGTGCGCAGGTCACGCCCGGCGGGTTCGTGGTGCACAGCGACCAGATGGATGTCGCGTGCAACATCCTGGTGAACAGCGCCGGCCTCAGGGCGCCGAGCGTAGCGAAGAGCATCGAGGGCTACGACACCAGGCTTGCGCCGGGGGAGTACTACGCGAAGGGCAACTACTACTCCCTCACCCGAAAGGCGCCGTTCTCGCGCCTGGTCTACCCGGTGCCCGAGCCCGGCGGGCTGGGCGTGCACGTCACGCTCGACCTCGCCGGCCAGGCACGCTTCGGCCCCGACGTGGAATGGGTGGAAAAAATCGATTACCTCGTGGACCCGAAGCGCTCGGAGCGCTTCTACGCCGCGATCCGCAGGTACTGGCCGGGCCTGCCCGACGGCGCCCTGTCGCCGGGCTATGCCGGGATCCGGCCGAAGACCGCGGGGCCGAAGGCGCCGGCGCCGGACTTCGAGATCCAGGGTCCCGAGGTGCATCGCATCCCGGGACTGGTGCATCTTTTCGGCATCGAGTCGCCGGGCCTGACCGCCAGCCTCGCGCTCGCCGCCGAGGTGTCGCGCCGCCTCGAATAACGTCAAAAAGCTTCAAATGAAAAATCTCTTTCTGACGCATTGACCCGCGCGCCCTCGCCCGCTCCAATGGGCCTGGGGGAGAAGCATGCGACCGCAAGGGGCCATCCTGGGGAAGGAGTCCGCCGCGCCGCCGCCGCGCAGCGCGGCGCCGAGCCAGGACGGCGAGTTCCGGCTGGTCCGCTACTTCACCGCCACCAGCCTGATGGCGTTCATTGTGGTCGCGACGGTGCTGGGCCTGGTGTTCCGCCAGCTCGCGACCGAGAGCCTGCTGCGCATGCAGGAGGACGCCAACGTCAACATGACCAAGATCCTCGCCAACGAGCTGTGGACGAGCGACTTCGGCCCGTTCGTGCGTGCGATGAGCGGGCGCCCGGCGGCGCAGATTCGCGGCGCGCCGCAGCTGCGCGACCTGCATGAGAAGGTGCTCGCGCTGATGCGCGGCAGCAGCGCGTTCAAGGTGAAGGTCTACGACCTGAAGGGAATCACGCTCTACTCGAGCGAGCTCGCCCAGATCGGCGAGGACAAGAGCGGCAATGCCGGCGTCATCGCCGCCTGGCGCGGCCGCATCACGTCCGAGATCGTGCACCGCAACAGCTTCAGCGCGCTGGAGCGCGAGGTTCTCGACCGCGACCTGGTGCAGAGCTACATCCCGGCCTACGAGGCCGGCCGCATCGTCGGCGTGTTCGAGGTCTACTCGGACGCCACGCCGTACGTGAAGGAGCTGGCGCGCAACCAGTGGCTGCTGATCGCGGCGGTCGTCGGCCTGCTCTCCGCCCTGTTTGGCGCGCTGTTCCTGATCGTCAGCACCGCGCAGGCCGCCATCCGGCGCCAGAGCGATGCGCGCTACGGCGGCGCGCAGGCCTTCTTTTTCGAGTCGCAGCCGCTCGGCCCGCTGCTGCGCCGCGCCGCCGCCGAGTTCGCGGCGCCGGGCACCGCGCCGCGGGTGCAGCTCGACATCGCGCCCGGCTTGCCGACGCTGCGCCTGGACCGGGTCAGGTTCGGCCAGGCGCTGGCGAGCGTGCTGAGCAACGCGCACAAGCTCCCGCCGGGCGGCCGCCCGATCCTGCTGCAGGCGTTCCGCGACGGCCGGCGGGTCGGCATCCGCATCGTCGGCCAGGGTATCGGCATGTCGGCCGACGAGCGCGGCGGTTTGGGCCTGGCGCTCGCGCGCGAGATCATGCGCGCGCACGGCGGCAGCGTCGAAGTGCAGAGCGCGCCCGGGGAAGGCACCCGCGCGACGCTCTGGCTGCCCTGCTGACGCCCGCGCCCCGCGGCATAGGCTAATATTCGGCGTCCTCTAGAGGAGAAGACGCCGATGATCGCCCGCAGCGTAGCTGGCCTTTCGCTGACCCTTTCGCTGATTTCCGGCTCTGCGCTTGCGCAGACCAAGTGGGACATGCCCACGCCGTACTCCGACGGCGAGTTCCATACCCGCAACGTCAAGCAGTTCGTGGAGGACGTGAAGAAGAACACCGGCGGCGCGCTCGACATCAACGTGCACTCCAACGGCTCGCTCATCAAGCATCCCGACATCCTGCGCTCGGTGTCGACCGGCCAGGTGAACATCGCCGAGTTCCTGCTCGGCCAGTTCGGCAACGAGGACCCGGTGTTCGCCGCCGACAACGTGCCGTTCGTCGCGCCGGGCTACGACAACGCGTTCAAGTTC
>DASRIR010000172.1:0-4602 GCA_035649875.1 Burkholderiales bacterium
TTCATGCCTTATGCCGGCGGCCTCGAGCGCTACCGCGCGATCTGCGACGACGTCGCGGCTAGGGGCTATGAGGGATTCGTTCTAGGCGAATGCCAAAAGGCATAAGCATCGATCGCAGCAAGCGGCTGCGCGAGGAGCCGCACAAGGGACATAACCGCTGGCACCCGGACATCGCGCCGGTAATCGAGGTGGAGCCGGGCGAGGACGTGACGCTCGAGACGCGCGACGCGATGGATCTGCAGATCGGGCCGCGCACGACGGTGAAGGACCTTGAGAAGCTCGAGCGCACGGCGGCGCATCCGCTCACCGGGCCGGTGTACGTGAAGGGTGCGAAGCCGGGCGACCTGTTGGAGATCGAGTACGTCGACATCCGGCCCGAGCGCTACGGCTGGACGCGCTTCTCGCCCGGTTTCGGTTTCCTGCCGGATCTCTTCGATCACTATTTCGTCGCGCACTGGGACATCACGCCCGAGTACGCCACTTCGCCGCAGCTTCCTGGCGTGCGCATTCCGAATGGCGCGTTCATGGGAACGGCGGGGGTGGCGCCGTCGAGGGAGCAATTGCGGATTTGGTCTGAAAGAGAAAAAGCACTGGCCGATCGTGGCGGCAAGGTGATGTTGCCGACCGCGGCAGCCGCGGTGCCCGGCCAGGGACCGGTGGCCGAGGAAGGCCTGCGCACGATTCCGCCGCGCGAGAACTGCGGCAATGCGGATGTGAAGCAGCTGACTCGAGGATCGAAGCTCTTCGTGCCGGTGGCAGTGGAGGGCGCGCTTTATTCGGTCGGGGATGGGCACTACGCGCAGGGCGACGGGGAGTCGTGCGGCACCGCGATCGAGATGGGCGCGACGGCGGTGGTGCGCTTTCGGATTCATAAAGATGTCGCGAGAACGAAAGGCATTGTGTGGCCGCGTTTCTCGCATCCGGGCTTCTTCGCGAAGCCCGAGCACGGCTTGCCGCGGAATTTCATCGCCACCATGGGGATGCCGGTCACGGCCGAGGGCCGGCAGGAGGACGCCGACCTGACGCTCGCGGCGCGCAACGCCGTGATCCGCATGATCGAGCTGCTCGAGGAGCGCGGCTGGTCGCGCGAGCAGGCCTACGTGATTTGCAGCGTGGCTGTGGACCTGCGCGTGAGCAACGTCGTGGACGTGCCCAATGTCACTGTCTCGGCGTTGCTACCCGAAGATATTCTCTACGGAGCGTAGATCCAGAAGTCGGCTGTGAGCGCGGCGCCCGGAGCGGGGAGGTCGCCGGGGACCTGGACGCAGACGAAGGGATGCGGCTGCTTGCCTTGGCGGCCCATCCAGGCGAGCTCGACGCCCGGGAACTGGGTGACGTCGGACATGAACCACTGGGCGCGCACGATGTTCGCGAGCGAGGTGCCGGCGGCGCGGCAGATCTTCTCGGCGCTCGAAAGCGCTGCGAGCGCTTGGACGTGGGCTGGGTGCGCAAGGCCATCGAATGTTGCCGAACCAATGACATGGCCATCGGCGCCTAACGGCATCAGCCCCGAGCAGAAGACGAGCTCGCCGGCGCGCACGACGGCGCCGTACATAGACATGGCGGGCAGGTCGACTTTCAGGACCTCCTTCTTGCGCCTGGCGCCGTCGCGCAGGGCGAGGAGGTTGATCTCGACGATGCCGTCGATGAAGCCGAAGCCGTGGGTGGGCACGGCGGTGAGGGCGCAGGGGTGCGCGCCGACGTGCTGCTGCCACACGTCGAGCGCGTCGGGAATGTCGACGGCGGTGGGGACGTAGATCTGCGCCTTGAGAATATCTTTCCAGGTCGAGCCGGCGGCCTTGAGGGCCGGCTCCAGGCGCTTCTTGATGACGAACTCGGTCTGGCGTCGGATCGCGTTGGGGCCGCCCCAGTTGCGCACTTCCTTCGGCAGCCTGACGCTCGGGTCGAGCGCGTTTTCGTCGCTCGCCATCTGGCCGGCGACGAATACGAAGTCGTTGCACGTGATGGCCGGAACGAAGAAGGAGCCGACCGGCACCGGCACTTCCTTGGGATAGAGCTTGCCGATCTCGTAGTCCTTGCCTGGCACCACCGCGATCATTGACATCGAGATGTGCGAGTTGGCCTTGAACAGGCGCTTCATCAGCACTGAGGTCGACGGCGGAATGTAGTCGCCGAATTCGCCGTGACGCGCAAGCTGGTAGGCGCGTACCGCTTCGAACACCGGGTAGTACTGGTCGACGCGCACGCTGCTTTTGAAGTCCGAGCCGAATTCGGCGAGGGTCTTGCGCATGCGCTTGAGGATGTACTCGGCTTCGCGCTTGAGACGTGGCGCGCCAAACGAGGGAAAGCCGGCCGGGCCCTCGACCTCGGGCGCCAGACCGGTGGCGAAGTCGAAGGCTTCGTGGCCGGTGAGGAAGAGCCACGGGCCGGCTTTCACTGCGTACGCATACGGCACCGCGCTTCCAGCCAGCCCTTCCACCGAGCGCACTTCGATGTTCGCCATGTCGCTCTCTCCTCGATTTATCGGATGCTACGATACGGCGAGTGGGGGGGAGCGTTCTGCTCGCGGTGCGAAACGTCCGCAAGTCGTTCGGCGAGAACGCGGACCGTTACCTCGCGCTCGACGGCATCAACCTCGAGATTTCCGAAGGCGAGTTCGTCTGTCTGCTGGGTCCCTCCGGCTGCGGCAAATCCACGCTGCTCAACATCCTCGCGGGCTTCGACCGCGCGAGCGAAGGCAGCGTCGACTTCGAAGGCGCGCCGGTGCGCGGCGCGGGCAGGGACCGCGTGATGTTCTTCCAGGACGCGGGCGCGGCGCTGCTGCCGTGGCTCTCGGCGGAGGAGAACGTGCGGTTCGCGCTGCGCGTGCGCAAGGTGTCGAAGGCAGAGTGGCCGACGATCATCGACAAGGTGCTGACGATGGTCGGGCTGAAGGAGCATAGCCGCAAGTTCCCCTCGCAGCTCTCGGGCGGCATGCGCCAGCGCCTGCAGATCGCGCGCGCGCTGGCGGTCGAGCCGAAGGTGCTGCTCATGGACGAGCCGTTCGGCGCGCTCGACGCGCTCACGCGCCGGCGCATGCACGGCTTCCTGCTCGACATCTGGCAGCGCACCGGCAAGACGATCGTGTTCGTCACGCATGACATCGCCGAGGCGGTGACCCTCGCGGACCGCATCTGCATCATGTCGCTCGGCCCGGGCTCGCGCATCACCGAGGTGATCCCGGTGGCGCTGCCGCGGCCGCGGGATCTCGCCGATCCCAGCGCGGCGCGGATTTTCAAGCATGTGGAAAAGCTGCTCGCGTGAGGGCTGCGGGTCTGTTCGCCGGCTCGATCATCGTGGCGTTTGCGGTGTGGCAGTTCCTCTCCACCGTGGTGTTCAACCCGTTCCTGATACCGCCGCCATTGTTGGTGTTCAAGACCATGGTGCCGATGATCGAGAACGGCGAGATCTTCCGGCATGTGGCGATCAGCCTGATGCGCGTCGGCGTCGGTTTCATCACCGGATGCGCGGCGGGGATCGTGCTCGGGGTGATGCTGGGGCGCATCAAACTGGTGAACGACCTGCTCGACCCCATCATCGAGCTGCTGCGCTATCTGTCGCCCACCGCGATGATTCCCATCGCAGTGATCTGGTTCGGCATCGGCGAGACCTCAAAGTACTTCCTCATCTTCTGGGGCACGTTCTTTATCGTGCTGATCAACACGACCGCGGGGGTGATGCGGGCGCCGGTCATCCGGCAGCGGGCGGCAGAATGCCTCGGCGCGAGCGAGCTGCAGATCTTCCTGCTGGTGGTGATTCCCTCCGCGGCGCCCTACATCGTCACCGGCATGCGCATCGCCATGGCCTCGTCCTTCATGAGCATCATCCCGGCCGAGATCCTGGCGGCGGATTCGGGTATCGGCTTCCTGCTGCAGCAGTCTTCGGTGCTTTTGCAGACCAACCGCATCTTCGTCGCGCTGCTCACGATCTGCGTGCTCGGCTTCGTCTCCGATCGCCTGTTCCGCATCGTCGTGGATCGCATGCTGTCGCGCTACATGTCGTATATTTCTCTCACCTGAGAGGAGGGTTCATGAAATCGGTCATCGCTCTATTGCTGCTCACGGTCGCATCGCTCGCGCAAGGCCAGGCCCTGAAGAAGGTGGTGCTGTTCGGCCAGCCCTCGGTCAACAACGACGCCATCTGGATGGCGCTCGAGTACGGCTACTTCAAGGAGCAGGGGCTGGACGTCGAGTACCGCGTATTCCCCTCGGGCACCACCGCTTTCCAGACCTTCCGCACCGGCCAGGGCGACATCGTCATGACGGGCGACCTGCCGAGCGTGCAGTACTTCTTCAACAACCCAGGTCAGTATCAGACGTTCGCCGCGATCGAGCGCGACGCCAAGGGCTACGTGATCATCGCCCGCAAGGACATCAAGTCACCGAAGGACCTGGCCGGCAAGCCGGTGGCGACGCGCGTCGGCTCGACTGGCTCGTGGTTCATCTCCGAGTACCTGACCAAAAACGGCATCGATCCGAAGAGCGTGCCGGTGAAGAACCTCGACACCCAGCTCCTGCCCGCCGCGCTGTGCAAGGGCGACATCGCCGCGTTCTTCATCTGGCAGCCGATCGGCTCGCGCACGCTCGAAATCTGTCCCAACGA
>DASRIR010000173.1:0-4785 GCA_035649875.1 Burkholderiales bacterium
GGCCCCTCGTACTCGTGGTATGCCACGCGCCCGTGGAAGCGCATCGCCGTCTGCGACAGTGGAAGTAGCCCTTCCTCCATTGCCGAGACCGAAATTCCCGCCGGGGTATGGGTGTGGATCACGCACTGCGCGTCCGCGCGCGCCTCGTGCACCGCGCTGTGGATGATGTAGCCCGCGGCGTTGACCGAATAGTTGTGATCGGGTTTCTCGACGATGTTGCCCGCGAGGTCCACCTTGATCAGGCTCGAGGCGGTGACCTCCTCGTAGAGCATGCCGTAGGCGCTGATCAGGATATGGTGCTCCGGCCCCGGCACGCGCGCCGTGATGTGGTTGTAGATGAGGTCGGTCATGCCGTACTTCGCCACCAGGCGATAGCACGCCGCCAGGTTGACGCGCAGGTCCCATTCCAGCTCGCTGACCCGCTCGCGCATCGCTCGCATCGGCTTCATGGCGCCTCCTCCGCGCCCATTTTAGCGGCCGCGCGACGCCCCTGGGCTATTGAGTAGACCGCCACGGGGTCGGACAGTCCACGAACGGTGATCGTCCCCACGGCGACGAGATGATCGACGGGCAGCGCTCTGGCGGTCGCCTCCGAAACGAGGAGCGGGGCGCCATGCTCCTTGCAAAGCGCCTCGAGCCGCGCCGCGAGGTTCACCGTATCGCCATGGACTGTGTAGCTCTGTCGCCCGCCGCCGCCGACATTGCCGGCGACCAAACGGCCAGTGTTGAGGCCAATACGCACCCGGACGCGTTCCCCGGCGTAGTCGCGGCACGCGGCGCAAGCCAGGATCTCCTCGGCGGCCAGGAAGGCATTGTGAGCGTGATCCGGGTCTTCGACCGGCACGTTGAACGTCGCCAGCACGGCATCGCCCTGGAACTGCGTGACGATGCCGTTGTGCGCGCCGACGATGCGCGGCACCTCGTCAAAATAGGAGTTGAGGATTTCGACCCTGCGCGCCGCTCCCACGCGTTGCGTCATCCACGATACGCATCCTTTTACGCCTGCGTCATTCCCTGCTCGTCGAGGCGTCCGATCAGGTCGCGGAGCTCTTTATCGAGTTTGTAAGGAGGTCTCAGTGCGCAGCTGCCGCTTGCGCGCGCAACTTTCAAAAGACACCACGGCGCGGGAAATTACGGTGGATGGCGCTCACCGTGCGGCCGCGATCGGCGAGCCCCGGGTCCCTCGAGCCGTCGGGAAAACCCCCTCGGCGGTTGCTATGCCGGCATGCGCGTTGCTCCGATTGATGGTCACACCTTCAAAGGAGCACGATCCATGGGTATCCTCAGCTCGATTTTCGACAAGCTTCGCAACCGTGGCGGCGCCCAGCAGGGAATGGGTGCGCAGCCGGCGAGTACGGCATCTTCCCAGCCTTCGGCACAAGCCGGCCAGGGGGCAATGCTGCAGAACGTTGATGTCGACAAAGTGCTGGCGGACATGGCGGCGAAGAAAGGCGGTGGCGGAAACTATCGTGAGTCGATCGTCGACCTTCTCAAGCTCCTTGACCTCGATTCCTCGCTGAATGCGCGCAAAGAGCTTGCTCAGGAGCTAAACGTGAACGCAGGCGCGCACGGCAGCGCCGAACAGAACATCGCGCTGCACAAGGCGGTGATGCGCAAGATCGCGGAAAACGGCGGCAGGGTGCCGGAAAGCATGAAGCACTAAGCTTGGCCGGTCGCACCGAACGAAGGTCAGCCGAGCGCCGCCAGTCCGAACGGCGCGGCGAGCGTGCGCTCGATTTTCGCGGCGTTGCGCAGCTCGACGAGCTCGCCGGCGGCGGCGCGGAGATCATCGGCTATCGCATCAAGGCGCCCGACGGCGAGGTCGGACGCGCCGCGGATTTCTGCATCGAGGAGGAGGGCTGGGTGGTGACCGGCCTTCTCGCCGCCCCGCGGCGCCTTTTTCCGACGAGGCGGCGCATCTTCGTGCCGCTCGGCGCCATCGAGCGCGTCGACCGGCGCGCGAAGACAATCTACGTGAGGGTCCGCCGCGAGGAGCTCGCACGCGGCTCGCGCCGGCAGCCGCGGGGTTAGTGGAAGCGCGTGGTACGGCGCCGCAGTTCTTCGAAGGAAGCGAGCTCGCCCGCGATGGCGCTCGCGGCGACCGTCGCAGGGCTTGCTAGCCATACTTTTCCGGGTCCCGAGCGTCCGGGGAAGTTCCTGTTGATCGCGCTCACGGTGACCTGTTCTGCGGACGTCGAGGATCCCGGGCCGCAACCCGCGCATGCGCCGCAAGAGGGCTCGAGAAGCTCCGCCCCGACCTGCTTGAAAGCCGCGAGGTAACCCTTCTCGACGCAGTAATCGCGCACTGCCGTGGTGCCGAACTGCAGGTAAAGCTTGACGTGCGAGGGGACCCGCAGCCCTCGCGCCGCGGCCCAGGAAAGCACTGCGTGGTACTGGTCGAAGTCCTCCCGCTTGCCCGCGGTGCAAGAGCCGCCGTAGGCGATGTCGAGCCGCGCGCGCTCCTTGAGCTCGCCGAGCGCGATGCCGTTGCCGGGGTCACCGGGGGAGGCCACCATCGGCGTGAGGCGCGAGCAATCGATGCGGATCGTTCCGGCATAGCGCGCGCCTTCATCGCTGCGCATCCACGGTTCAAGCGCGAAATCGACCCCGCGCCGCTCCCGCAGAAAGCGCACCGTTTCCGCGTCCGGCGCGACGATGCCGGTGAAACCGCCGAGCTCGGCGGTCATGTTCGTGAGCGTGGTGCGCTCGTCGGTAGAGAGCTGCGCGAGCGCCGCGCCGGTGAACTCGAACACCTTGCCGATGCCGCCGCCCGCCTTGATGTCCGCTCGGGCGAGGAGATGCAGCACCACGTCCTTCGCCGTGACACCCGGCGCGAGGCGCCCGTCGAGCTCGATGCGCAGCGACTCCGGCACGGTGAGGCGCACGAGGCCGGTCACCATGGCGCTCGCCATGTCGGTCGAGCCCACGCCGAACGCAAGGCAGCCGAGCGCGCCGCTGTGCGGCGTGTGCGAGTCGGTGCCGACCACGAGCTGGCCGGGCAGCGCATACTGCTCCGCCATCACCGCGTGGCAGATCCCTTCCGAGCCTTCGCCGGAGGGCAGGTAGCCGTGATTGCGCAGGCCATGCGTGCGCGCGAACTCCTGGTGCGCCTTCGACAGATCGCGCACGAACGGCAGGTAGCCTTTCTTGACGTGCGTCTCGCTGCGATGAGCGAAGGTGAGGTGATCCTCGAAGAAGACAATCGTGCCGGGCTCGTGCAGCGGTACCGGCCGCCCGAAGTTCTCGAAGAGCATGTGCGCGATCATCGGCGTGTAGTACTCGATCGCGAAGCGCCAGTCCGCGCGCACGAAGCAGCCGCTGCCGGGCTCGAGATCCGCGCCGGTCACCGATGTCGCCACGACGTTGCGCGCCAGGATCTTCTCGACGAGCGTCATCGGGCGCCGCGCAGGCGCGGGGGCAGGGCGCTCCTCGAGCGACCTGGCGAATTTCAGCAGTCCGCCGGCCGACAGCAGCCGCGCGGCGAGCGAATCGCGACCTTTCGTCAGCTCCTCGAGCGAGATCGTGTCGCCGCGCCTGATGCGCTCGACGAGCCCGAAATCGGTCGAGGTGAAAAGCCCGAGATTGTCGGCGTTCTGGCGGAAGATGCGCTCGAAACTCTCGGCAATGACGAGCTTCACGCCTGCATGCACGTGAGCGAGCGGCGCATGCTCGCGCGACGAGCCCTTGCCGTAGCGCCGGCCGCCGACGACGACCGAGAACTTGCCGCGCAGCGCATCCTTGCCGATCGGATTGCGCTCTCCCGTGCGCAGGCCGATCAGCACTTCGCGGCCGAGGCGCTCGTCGTAGAGGAGGCAGGTCGTAGGCGGCGTGATCTCGTCGGTGGACACGTCGTCGCGCAGTTTGCCCGCTTCGGCACGGCCAAGATCGCGTCCGGCGAGTTGCGCCTCGATGAGCGCGGGGTCCTCGCTCAGGAAGAGAATGCGTCCGCCGAGGCTTAGAATCTGCGCCATGAGAACAGTCTACGCCCTCCTCCTTTCGCTTTTCGCCGCCGGCGCCGCTGTCGCGCAACAGGACCGTCCGGTGCGCTTCATCCTGCCGAACGCCGCTGGCTCGGGCGTCGATGCCATCACGCGCGCCGCGCAGCCCGCGCTCGCCAAGGCGCTCGGCGCTCCGGTGGTGGTCGAGAACCAGACCGGGGCGGGCGGCGTGATCGGCCTGCAGGCGCTCGCGCGCGCGGCGCCCGACGGCACCACGCTCTCGGTGGTCTCCAACAACGTGGTGATTTTTCCGAGCGTCATGAAGTCACTGCCGTTCGACATGCCGGGCGACTTCACGCCGATCGCCAAGATCGGCGCGACGCCGATGGTGCTCGTGGTCAACCCGTCGAAGATCCCGGCGACCAACCACAAGGAGCTCGCCGCGCTCCTCAAGTCCAAGCCCGACGCGTTCAACTACGCCTCGAGCGGCAACGGCACGATCCTGCACCTCGCGATGGAGCTCTATCTCGACGCGGCCGGGCTCAAGACGCGCCACATCCCGTACAAGGGCGTGGGGCCCATGGTGAGCGACCTGCTTGGCGGTCAGGTCGATTTCGCCGCGGCGGCGCTACCGAGCGTGCAGGGTCACATCGCGAGCGGCAAGCTGCGGCCGATCGGCATCTTCCCGGCGACCCGCACGCCGGCCGCGCCCGACATCCCGACCTTCGCCGAGCAGGGCTTGAAGAACTTCGAAGTCGAGGCGTGGTTCGCGGTGATCGGGCCGAAAGGCATGAACGCGGCAACGGTGAAGAAAGTCCACGATGCGCTCACCGCGGCGTTTTCCGAT
>DASRIR010000174.1:0-19093 GCA_035649875.1 Burkholderiales bacterium
GAAAACACTACCCCGCGCCACGTGCCGGCCAAGATCTTGCAGGTCGCCGACATCCCGCGCACCAAGAGCGGAAAGATCGTGGAGCTGGCGGTGCGCGAGGTCGTGCACGGCCGGCCGGTGAAGAACCTCGAGGCGCTCGCCAATCCGGAGGCGCTCGAGCACTTCCGCAGCAGATCCGAACTTGCCTCGCCCTAAATTCGTGTAAACTCCTCCATCCCTACACGCCGTGGGTAAATGACGAAATATGTATTTGTAACCGGTGGTGTAGTTTCCTCTCTGGGGAAAGGCATCGCCGCCGCATCCCTCGCCGCGATTCTCGAATCACGCGGCATCCGCGTCACCAACATCAAGCTGGACCCGTACATCAACGTCGACCCCGGGACGATGTCGCCGTTCCAGCACGGCGAGGTGTTCGTGACCGAGGACGGGGCCGAGACCGACCTGGACCTGGGCCACTACGAGCGCTTCCAGAGCTCGAAGATGCGCAAGTGGAACAACTTCACCACCGGCCAGATCTACGAGTCGGTGATCAAGAAGGAGCGCCACGGCGACTACCTCGGCGGCACGGTGCAGGTAATCCCGCACATCACCGACGAGATCAAGAGCTTCATCAAGCGCGGCGCGGGCGACGCCGACGTGGCGATCGTGGAAGTCGGCGGCACGGTGGGCGACATCGAATCGCTGCCGTTCCTGGAGGCGATCCGGCAGATGGGGCTGGACCTCGGCCGCAACAACGTCTGCTACATCCACCTCACGCTCGTGCCCTACATCCAATCGGCGGGCGAAATCAAGACCAAGCCGACGCAGCACTCGGTCAAGGAGCTGCGCGAGATCGGCATCCAGGCCGACGCAGTCCTTTGCCGCACGATCCAGCCGCTGCCGGAGGACGAGCGGCGCAAGATCGCGCTCTTCACCAACGTGCAGAAGGAGGCGGTGATCTCCGCTTGGGACGTGGACCACATCTACAAGATCCCGATGATGCTGCACGAGCAGATGCTGGACGAGATCGTCTGCCATAAGCTCCAGATCCTGGCGCGCGCGGCGGATCTCTCGCCATGGAAGAAGCTGGTCCACGTGCTCGAGCATCCCGAGCACGAGGTCGACATCGCCTTCGTCGGCAAGTACGTCGAGTTGCAGGATTCGTACAAGTCGCTGAACGAAGCCCTGCGCCACGCCGGCATCCATACCAATTCCAAGGTCAACATCCACTACGTCGACTCGGAGGAGCTGGAGAAGGGCGCGGTCCAGCTGGAGAAGATGGACGCGATCCTGGTGCCGGGCGGCTTCGGCAAGCGCGGCACCGAAGGCAAGATGAAGGCGATCCGCTTCGCGCGCGAGAACGGCGTGCCTTACCTCGGCATCTGCCTCGGCATGCAGCTCGCCACCATCGAGTTCGCGCGCAACGTCTGCGGCCTGAACGGCGCGAACAGCACCGAGTTCGATGCCGATACGCCGCATCCAGTGGTCGCGCTGATCACCGAGTGGCTGGACCGCACCGGGCGCATCGAGAAGCGCACCGACAAGTCCGACCTCGGCGGCACGATGCGCTTGGGCAGCCAGAAGTGTCCGGTGGAGCCCAACACGCTTGCTTTTTCCATTTATGGAAGTGAAGTGAACGAGCGTCATCGGCACCGCTACGAGGTGAACAACGTCTACGTGCCGCAGCTCGAGGCGAAGGGCTACAAGGTCTCGGCGCGCACGCCGAGCGAGCACCTGCCCGAGATGATGGAGCTGCCGGGGCACCCGTTCTTCATCGGCGTGCAGTTCCACCCCGAGTTCACCTCGACCCCGCGCCACGGGCATCCGCTGTTCAAGGCGTTCGTCACCGCCGCGCTGCGGCATAAAGCCGGCGGCAAGCTGCGGGTCGTCGCGGCGTGAATCTTTGCGGCTTCGAGGTCGGCCTCGAGCGGCCGCTGTTTCTCATTGCCGGTCCGGACACGCTGGAAAGCGAGCAGCTGTGCCTCGACGTCGCGGGCAAGCTCAAGGAGCACACCGCGAAGCTCGGCATGCCCTACATCTTCAAGGGCTCCTTCGACAAGGCGAACCGCACTTCCGGGAAAAGCTACCGCGGCCCCGGGATGGAGGAGGGCCTGAAAATCCTCTCCGAGGTGAAAAAGCGGATCGGGGTGCCGGTCCTCACCGACGTGCACGAGGACACGCCGATGAAGGAAGTCGCCGCGGTGGTGGACGTCATCCAGACCCCGGCCTTCCTGTGCCGCCAGACCAACTTCATCCGCGCCGCGGCAAGCCAGAAGAAGCCGGTGAACATCAAGAAAGGCCAGTTCCTCTCGCCTTGGGAAATGAAGAACGTGGTCGAGAAGGCGAAGAGCACGGGCAACGGCCAGATCCTGGTCTGCGAGCGCGGCTTCAGCTTTGGCTACAACAACCTGGTGGTCGACATGCGCGGGCTCGCGGCGATGCGCGACACCGGCTGCCCGGTGGTGTTCGACGGCACGCACTCGGTGCAGCTGCCCGGCGGGCAGGGCGAGGCCTCGGGCGGGCAGCGCGAGTTCATTCCGGTGCTTGCGCGCGCCGCGGTGGGCGCGGGCGTCGCCGGCGTTTTCATGGAAACCCATCCGCGGCCCGACGAAGCGCTGTGCGACGGGCCCAACTCGTGGCCGCTCGACCTGATGCCCGAGCTGCTGGATACGCTGTTCGAGCTCGATCGCCTCGTGAAAAGAAAGGGATTCGTGGAACAGAAAGCCAGAACCAAATGAGCTCGATCGTCGACGTGGTCGCAAGGGAGATCCTGGATTCGCGCGGCAATCCGACGGTCGAGGCCGACGTGCTGCTCGAGTCCGGCGTCATGGGACGCGCCGCGGTGCCCTCGGGCGCGTCCACCGGCAGCCGCGAAGCGGTCGAGCTGCGCGACGGCGACAAGGGGCGCTACGGCGGCAAGGGGGTGCTGAAAGCGGTCGAGTTCGTGAACACCGAGATCTCCGAGGCGATCGTCGGCCTCGACGCGACCGAGCAGGCGTTCATCGACAAGACGCTGATCGAGCTCGACGGCACCGAGAACAAGGCGCGCCTCGGCGCGAACGCGCTGCTCGCGGTGTCGATGGCGGCGGCGAAGGGCGCGGCAGAGGAATCGGGCCTGCCGCTCTATCGCTACCTCGGCGGCTCGGGCGCGATGAGGATGCCGGTGCCGATGATGAACGTGGTCAACGGCGGCGCGCACGCCAACAACAACCTCGACTTCCAGGAATTCATGGTGGTCCCGGTCGGCGCGCAGTCGTTTCGCGAGGCATTGCGCTGCGGCGCCGAGATTTTCGCCGCCCTGCGGAAGATCATCGACTCGAAGGGAATGTCGACGGCGGTCGGCGACGAAGGCGGCTTCGCGCCCAACCTGCCCAACCATGCCGCGGCGATCGAGCTGATCCTCGACGCGGTGGGCCGCGCCGGCTATGCACCCGGGCAGGATGTGGTGCTCGCGCTCGATTGCGCTGCCTCGGAGTTCCACCGCGAGGGCCGTTACCTTCTCGACTCGGAAAACAAGCAGCTGAGCGCGGTGGAATTCGCCGGCTATTTGTCGGAGCTCGCCGCGCGCTATCCCATCGTCTCGATCGAGGACGGGATGGCGGAGGGCGACTGGGAGGGCTGGAAGCGCCTCACCGAGAAGCTCGGCGCCAAGCTGCAGCTCGTGGGCGACGACCTCTTCGTCACCAACGCCGGCATCCTGCGCGAGGGCATCCGCCAGGGCGTGGCGAACGCGATTCTCATCAAGGTGAACCAGATCGGCACGCTCACCGAGACCTTCGCCGCGATCGAGCTCGCCAAGCGCGCCGGCTACGGCACGGTGATCTCGCACCGCTCGGGCGAGACCGAGGACACCACCATCGCCGACATCGCAGTCGGCGCGAACGCGCTGCAGATCAAGACCGGGTCGCTGTCGCGCTCCGACCGCGTCGCCAAGTACAACCAGCTGCTGCGCATCGAGGAGGACGTCGGCGACTCGGTGAGCTATCCCGGGCGGGAGGCCTTCGGCCGGCTCAGATGAAAATCCTCGGCGCCGTGCTAGCCGTCCTCATCGTGCTGATCCAGTACCCGCTCTGGCTCGGCAAGGGTGGCTGGCTGCGCGCCTGGGAGATGGACCGCCAGGTCGAAATCCAGAAAGGCAAGAACCGCCAGCTCGAGACGCGCAACGCCGGACTCGCGGCCGAGGTGCGCGACCTGAAGCAGGGCACCGAAGCGATCGAGGAGCGCGCGCGCCAGGAGCTCGGCATGCTGCGGCCCGACGAAGTTTTCTACCAGTTCGTCCCCGAGAAGAAGCCGGAGCCGGGCCCCGGCTCGCGCAAGACGGACTAGCCGCGCCGCCTAGAGCGCGGGCGGCGCCGTGTCGACTACGCGGTCGGCGCGGAACAGCACGGTTTGCGGCAGCGTAAGGCCCATGGCTGCCGCCGTGCGGCGGTTGATCGCAAGCTCCATCACGCTGGGCAGCTCGATCGGTAGGTCGGCCGGCCGCGCGCCCTTGATGATCTGATCGACAAAGTAAGCGAGCCGGCGCCACACGGCATGCCGTTCGGGTCCGTACGAGACCAGGTGGCCGCTCTCAGCGAACGCGACCCAGCCCGCGGCGCTGGGGATCCGGTGCTTGAGAAAAAAACTGGCGAGGTTTTGGCGCTGCCCGACCATAAGCGCGTCGGAAAAAAGCAGGACTGCGTCTGGATGGCTCGCGACCACGGCGGGCAGCGCGGCCGCGAGCTCGGCCGGGGTGCGTGCCTCGTGGTAGCTCACGTCCAGGCCGAGCCGCTCGGCTGCGGTGCGCGAGGCTGCGAGTTCGAGTTTCTGACCGGCGTGCTCCGGGCTCGCGAGGAAAGCCACCTTGTGCATCTTCGGGTTTATTTGCTTCAGTACTTCGAGGCGCTTCACGATCAGGTCCAGCGCGAGCAGCGTGATTCCGGTCGCGTTGCGCCCTGGGCGCGCATAGCTGTCCGCAAAGCCGGCATCGACCGGGTCGCCGCTGATCAGGAATACGACCGGCAGCGGTGGCTTCACGCGGCACGCCGGCCCGATCCCGCCGCCGTTGGCCACGATGACGGCGGGCTTCAGCCCGGCGAGCTCGGTGGCCATGCTTTGCGCGCGCTCGGGTGAATACTCTGAGTGGCGCGCGTGCACCGTGAGATTGTGCCCCTCGCGGTAGCCGAGTTGGCGCATGCCGTCGGTGAATGTCGCGAAGAACCCCGCGACATCCGACCTCGTTCCGCCGGAGAGAAAAGCGATGCGGTGGGTTCGAGCGGATTGCCCGCGCGCCGGCAGCGCGGGCGCGGCTACCACGAGTCCTAGAGCAAGTATCGAACGCCGTTTCATGCGCCTCCCTTGCCCGCATCCTACTGCAGGCAGGGGCCGCGCCGGCTATTTCTGGCAGGAAGCGAGATCGCGAAGGGGGATTTCGCGCGCCGGGCCGCGCGGCGGCTTCTCGCGCAGCACGACATTGTAGATGTCGTCCTTGTAGGTCACGTCGATCTCGTAGCTGTGGCCCGCGCGCGTGCGGAGCAGCGTGTCCTTTGTCATGCGATGCGAGCCGCGCAAGAAGCTCGAGCTCGCGAAATCGAACTTCAGGTAGCTCCAGGCGTCGGCGGGGAGTCCGACACTGACGGAGGGCTGGTTCAGCTTGACCGTGCCGACGTAGGGCGCGCGGCACTGTGCATCGACGCCGTGGATGTCGAGCTCCGCACGGACGCCAGAGGTCTTGGTCTGGACGGTCAGGTTTTTCGGCGCAACATCGGCCGGATATGGCCGCAGATTGCCGCTGCAGCCGGTGACGAGAAGTAGTGCGCCAGCGAGCGCGAGCCTCATCCGATCTTGGTCATGTCTGGGCAGCCCATGTTTTCACCGGTCGTCCACCCGCGCACTGCACGGTAGAGCACGTCATAGCCCTTCGACGGGCCGTAGAGCTGGATGCGCGTGCGATTAGCCGAAACCGGGGTCGCGTCGGCCACGAAGATGTACACGCCGCCCTCCGGTGGCTTCTGCGGATAGACCACGCCGGTCTTGTGCAGCTGCTGGACGTGCAGCTCGGCGCGCTGCGCGGTGGCAACGACCGTCGGCGTGTACGCGGTGAGGATGTTCTGATAGCTGGTGCTGGTTTGCGACACGGTGCGCACCTGGACGCCAAGGCATTCCTGCGCCCGTTGCTTGAAGGTCGCGCCGACCGTTTGCGTCGAGCGGTTGACCTCGTAAGAATCGGTCTTGGTCAAGACGGCTCCGCCGCTCACCGCTTTGCGGAAGTCTTCCGGGTTCTGCGGCATTGCCACGCACGCGGCCAGCAGCACAGCCAAGACGACGGCTTGGATTTTCTGCATAGTGCAGCCCCCCTTTGAGTTCTTATCTTACGCAAGGTTTACCGCGTAAGCGGCTGAACTATTTCACTTGTCATCCATTGGCTGCCACCATGAGTGCGCGTGCTGCGGCGCAACAGAGAACCGGAAGTAATTGCCGCCACCATTCGGTGGCTGATCCCAGCGCCGGTCGATCGGCTTTCCCGCCAGATAGCAATAGAGCAGCGTCCCCACCGCCCCGTGGGAGACGATGGCGATGGAGCCGCCCGACTCGTCGCTTCGTGCGATGCGCTCGACGGCGGCGACGATGCGGGACTGGGCGTCGACCGCGCGCTCCCAGCCGCGGACGGATTGTTCCGGCGAGCCGAAGAACGCGTCGGCGACGCGCTCGAACTCGTCGGGCGGCAGGAAGCCGGTCGCCGAGCGATCGTTTTCACCGAGGTCTTCGACCTGCTTGAAATCGAGCGCGAGATGCTCGGCAAGGATCGCGGCGCCGTCGATCGCTTTTTGCTCGGTGCTGCAATAGATCGCGGTGAGCTCCCGCACCCATGGCTGACGCAGGCCCGTGCGCATGCGCTGCCGGCCGAGCTCGGAGAGCGGCCAGCGCGGCACCGGCACGTCGCGGCTGACGACGACGTTCGGGTGCGTGACGAAGTAGAGGTTCATTCCCCTTCGTCGGGGAACTCGCCCGCGATCGCTTCCAGCAGATCGGTGCGCGTGACGATGCCGTGGAATCGGCCTTGCTCGTCGATCACGACCGCGAGCTCGGTAGTGGTCCGCTTGAACCGGTTGAGCGTGGCGAGCACAGAGGATTGCGGCAATACCGATCGTGCGGGGCGCAGGACGCTCTCGACGTCGATCGGCTTGCCTTCAACGCAGAGCGCGAGCACGTCCTCCTTGCGCACGATCCCGACCACCTCCTCCGGCGAGCCGCTCAGCACCGGCATTTCGCGATGCGGGCTGGCGCGCAGCTTCGCGATGACATCCTTCTCGCTCAGGTCGAGGCAATCGACGGCGCTGCGCGGGGTCATGATCGTTTCCACCGTGCGCTCGCCGAGGGTGAGCACCCCGCCCACCATCCGCCGCTCGTCCGGGCCGAACACTTTGCCTTCCGGCACCGAGTAGGCGGGCAGGGGCACGCCGCCCAGGAACCTGAGGACTGCGTCGGTGACCTGCTGGCGCGAAGTCATTCCGGACGCCGCCGCCGTGCGCCGGCCGCGCGCCGCGAGCTGGTTGAGGATCTCGATCAGCACGGAGAAGCCGATCGCCGCGTACACATAGCCCTTGGGGATGTGGAAGCCGAACCCGTCCACCACCAGCACCAGGCCGATCATCAGCAGGAAGCCCAGGCACAGGATGATCAGCGACGGCCGCGCGGTAATGAAGCGGGTAAGCGGCTTCGACGCGAAGAGCATGGCCGCTACTGCGATGATGACCGCGGCCATCATGACGTAGAGCTCGTCCACCATGCCGACCGCGGTGATCACCGAATCGAGCGAGAACACGATGTCGAGCATCACGATCTGCGCGATGACCGGCCAGAAGGCCGCGTGCGCCGCGGTCTTGCCGGGCTTGTGCCCGCCCTCGAGCCGCTCGTGGATCTCGGTCGTAGCCTTGATGAGGAGAAATACCCCGCCGACGATGAGGATCAGGTCGCGCCACGAGAAGTCCAACTTCCAGAAGCCGAATACGGTGGCGGTAAGCGACATGACCCAGCTGATGCTCGCCAGCAGCCCGAGGCGCATGAACAGCGCGAGCGAAAGCCCGATCACGCGCGCGCGGTCGCGCTGGTTGGGCGGCAGCTTGTCGGCCAGGATGGCAATGAAGATCAGATTGTCGACACCGAGTACGATCTCGAGCACGACGAGCGTCAGCAGGCCGACCCAGACGGTCGGATCGGAAATCCATACCATGATTTACCCCCGCGGGCTCAATCCGCGACGTCGGGCTCGAAGAACAGCCACTGGATCTCTGGAAACTGCGCGCGCAGCGCCGCCTCGGCGCGGTTGATCGCCGCCACCAGCGCGGCCGCGCTCGATGCCTTCATCCTGACTTTCACGGCCACCATAAGAGAGCTGCCGAGCTGCATGGTGATCATGCGATAGACGTGCTCCACGCCGGCCTGTTGCTCGAGAAACTCCCGCAGGCGCTGCTGGGTTTCGGGCTCGGCGCTTTGCCCTATGAGCAGGCCCTTGATCTGGATGCCGATGCCCGCGGCGACTCCGATCAGCACTACGCCGATCCACATCGAGCCCAGCCCGTCCCACATCGGGTTGCCTGTGAGGATCGTCATCAGCACGGCGATCAGCGCGAGCGCCAGGCCGAGCAGGGCGGCGAAATCCTCGCCGAGGATGACGACCAGCTCGCTTTGCCGGCTGGTGCGAAACCATTCCCAATAGCTTTTGCGCCCGCGCACCTTGTCGACCTCCTGCAGGCAGGCGCGCATCGACACGGCCTCGGCTGCGAGGCCGAACACCAGGATGCCGACCGCGACCCACGGGTAGCTCAGGTCCTCGGGGTGCCCGAGCTTGTGCCAGCCTTCGTAGAGCGAAAAGAGTCCCCCCAGGGAGAAGAGCACCAGGGCGACGATGAACGACCAGAAATACACCGCCTTGCCCCAGCCGAGCGGATATTCGGGGCTCGGCGGGCGCTTCGCCTGCTTGATCCCCCAGAGCAGCAGCACCTGGTTGCCCGCGTCGGCGTAGGAGTGGATCGCCTCGGCGAGCATCGAGCTCGAGCCCGTGGTGACCGCCGCCCCGGTCTTCGCCACCGCGATGGCGAGGTTCGCACCGAGCGCGTAGAAGATGGTACGGACCGAGTCGGCTTTCATTAGGGGCTATACGTCCGGGTCTATACTATTTGAATGAGACTGAGCCCGGAACAGATTGAGCGATTCGACCGGGAAGGGTACCTGTTCTTCCCGTCGCTTTTTTCCCCGCAGGAAATCAAAGTCCTGACCGACGAGGTGCCGGCCTTGTATGCGCAACGCCGGCCGGAAAACGTCCGCGAAAAGACCGGCGACGTGGTGCGCACCAACTTCGCCGCTCACATGTACAGCTACCCCTTCGCCAAGCTGGCGCGCCATCCGCGCATGGTCCAGCCGATCAAGCAGCTCTTCGGCGAAGACGTGTACATGCACCAGTTCAAGATCAACGGCAAGGCGGCGTTCGACGGCGACGTCTGGCAATGGCACCAGGACTACGGCACCTGGAGCGCCGACGACCAGATGCCCGAGGCGCGCGCGATGAACGTGGCGATCTTCCTCGACGAGGTGAACGAGT
This sequence comes from Burkholderiales bacterium, assembly GCA_035649875.1. Taxonomy (GTDB): domain Bacteria; phylum Pseudomonadota; class Gammaproteobacteria; order Burkholderiales; family SG8-39; genus SCGC-AG-212-J23. The sequence goes on from DASRIR010000174.1 coordinate 9,560, forward strand.
TCAACGGCCCGCTCATGTTCATCCCCGGCAGCCACAAGCTCGGCGTGCTCGACGCGGCCCACGACACCTCGACGACCAGCTATCCCTTGTGGGTGATCTCCCATGAAACCATCGGCAAGCTGGTTGACCGCGGCGGCATCGTCGCGCCGAAAGGACCGCCGGGCTCGATGATCCTGTTCCACGGCTGCCTGGTGCACGCCTCGACCTCGAACCTTTCGCCGTGGAACCGGGTGAGCGTCTACCTCTCGCTCTGCGCCGTGTCGAACCACATCCGCCGCTTCAAGCGCCCGGGCTACATCGCGCATCGCGACTTCACGCCGATCCAGTGCCTGCCGGACGACTGCCTGCTCGAGCGCTACGACGTGCCGCTGCCGTGGAAGAACGGCACCCCCAACGATGAGCTGAAGGCCGCGTGAACCTGTTTTCGAAGTTGAAGGAGAGGCAGACCCCGCTCCGCGTGGGCCTGATCGGCGCCGGCAAGTTCGCGGCAATGTATGTCGCGCAGGTGCCCAAGACGCCGGGCGTGCACTTGGTCGGTATCGCCGATATCGCGCCGGATTACGCCAAAGGGAACCTTGAGCGGATAGGCTGGAAGCCCGAGCAGTACGGTGCGGGCTCGCTCGATGCCGCGCTCGAAGAAAAAAGAACCCATCTGGGCGACAACTGGGAAGCGCTGGTCGCGCATCCGGCGATCGACATCGTGATCGAAGCCACCGGCAATCCGCCCGCCGCGGTGGAGCATGCCTTGGCTGCGTTCAGGAACAAGAAGCATGTCGTGATGGTGACGGTCGAGGCGGACGCGTTCTGCGGGCCGCTGCTCGCGAAGAAAGCCGCCGAGGCGGGCGTCGTGTACAGCCTTGCCTACGGCGACCAGCCGGCGCTGATCTGCGAGCTCGTCGATTGGGCGCGCGCCGCCGGCTTTCCGGTCGTGGCGGCGGGCAGGGGACACAAGTGGCTGCCGCATTTCGCGCAGTCGACGCCGGAAACGGTCTGGGGGCACTACGGGCTCACGCCCGAAGAGGCCAAGGTCGGCGGCCTGAATCCGAAAATGTTCAATTCCTTCCTCGACGGCTCGAAGCCGGCGATCGAGACCACGGCGGTGTGCAACGCGACTGGCTTGACGCCCGCGCCCGAGGGCTTGCAGTACCCGCCCGGCTCGATCGACGAGATCCCGGGGCTGATGCGGCCGCGGAGCGAAGGCGGGGTGCTGCATCACAAGGGGCAGGTGGAAGTAATTTCTTCAGTAAGGAGTGATGCAACCCCAATCGCGTACGACATCCGCTTCGGCGTGTTCGTAGTGTTCGAGGGCGAGACCGATTACATCCGCCGCTGCTTCCACGAATACGGCGTGAAGACCGATCCTTCCGGGCGCTACGCGTGCATGTACAAGCGCTGGCACCTGATCGGGCTCGAGGTCGGCATCTCGGTCGCATCGGTAGGTTTGCGCGGCGAAGCAACGGGATGCGCGACCGGATGGCGGGCAGATGCCGTTGCTGTGGCGAAGAAGCCTTTGAAAGCGGGAGAGCTGCTAGACGGCGAGGGCGGCTATACGGTCGTCGGCAGGCTGATGCCCGCGGCCGATTCGCTGGCCCAGGGTTGCTTGCCGCTCGGGCTCGCGCACGGCTGGAAGCTGATCAAGGACCTTCCGGCCGGCAAACCCGTGAAATGGTCCGACGTCGCGTTCGACGCGAGCCAAACCGCGGTGCGCGTGCGCCGCGAGATGGAGCAGGCTATGGGCGCACGCGCAGTTTCTGCAGCGCCCAGGGCGCTAGAAGGAACAGCGCGGTAAGCCCGAAGAGGGTCATGGCGATCGGGCGGCCGAGGAAGCCGCCCCAGGAAAGATCGAAGATGAGGAGCGACTGCTTGAGCGTCTCCTCGACCATCCTGCCGAGCACCAGTCCGATCACGAGCGGCGCGGGCGAGAAGCCGTAGCGCCGCATGAAGAAGCCGATGAAGCCGAAGGCGATCGCCACCCACACCTCGGCCATGGCCTGGTTGGGCGCGTAGGCGCCGATCACCGATAGCACGAACACCGCCGGCCACAAGAACTGCGGCGGGATCAGGCTGATGCGCGCGAACACTTTGGCGAATCCCAGCCCGAGCACGAGGTAGAGCAGGTTCGCGAGCAGCATGGACGAGAACACCGCATAGAGCAGGATCGGCTGCTCGGTGAAGAGATGCGGGCCGGGTCGCACGCCCTGCACGATGAGGCCGGCGAGGATGATCGCGGTCGTGGTGCTGCCCGGAATGCCGAGCGCGAGCGTCGGTACCATCGCGCCGCCGACCGCCGCGTTGTTGGCCGCCTCCGGCCCTGCGACGCCTTCGATCGCGCCCTTGCCGAACTGCGCCTTGTTCTTCGACCAGCGCTTGGTCTCGACGTACGCGATCATGGCAGCGGTCGTGGCACCGAGCGCGGGCAGGATGCCGATGAAGGTGCCGAGCACGCTCGAAATCGAGATCGCCTTCGAGCACTCCTTGATGTCCTGCCAGCTCGGCAGCCGCACGGCGCCGAGCTTCGCCACCCAGGGCTTGTTCTTGAGCTGGCTCGCCTGCTCGAGCAGCTCGGTGAGCGCGAAGAGCCCGATCAGCACCGGGATGAACTCGATGCCGTCGGTAAACGAGTGGATGCCGAATGTGTAGCGCTCGACCCCGGTGGTGAGATCCTGGCCGACGGTGGCGATGAGCACGCCGAACGCGCCGGCGATGAGGTTCTTCAGCATGCTGTCGCCGCCGGTCATCGCCACCATGGAGAGGCCGAACACCGCCAGCGCGAAGTACTCCGGCGGGCCGAAGGAGTAGGCCACGCGCGCGAGGAGCGGCGCGGCGATGATCAGCACCACCACGCTGAAAATGCCGCCGATCGCGCTCGCCACCGCCGACATGCCGAGCGCGCGCCCGGCCTCGCCGCGCTGTGCCATGGGATAGCCGTCGAACGCGGTCGCCGAGGCCGACGGGTCGCCGGGCGAGTTCACCAGGATGGCGGTGATCGAGCCGCCGAAGTTCGCCGCGCAGTAGATCGCCCCCAAAAACGCGATCGCCGGCACCGGCCCCATGGTGATGGTGAAGGGCAGCAGCAGCGCCGTGGTGGTCGAGCCGCTGATTCCCGGCAGCGCGCCGACGATGATGCCGATCAGCGTGCCGAGGAACACGACCAGCAGGATCTTGGGATCCACCAGCAGCGCCATGCCGGCGAGGAAGGCGTCCATCTAGGCGAGGACCCCTTTCGGTAGCTGCACGCCGAAGCCCTTGACGAAGATTGCCCAGATGATCGCCGTCAGCAGGGCGGCGTTGAGCAGCAGCAGCCAATGACGCCGCTCGCCCCACAGGTAACCAAGGGCCAGCAGGAAGAGAAACATCGAAGGCAGCATGCCGGCGACGGGAACGACCGCCATGAAAGCGACGAGCGCGGCGCCGGAGTACCAGACCATCGCCGGGATGCGCGGCAACGCTTCCCCGGTCGGTGAAACCACGGTGAGCAGCGCGGCGAGCGCCAGGATGGTGCCGAGGACCAGGCGCGGGAACGCCTCCGCGCCAAAGCCGCGCGTGATGCCTTCGGGCATCTGCTCGAACCAGTACGTCGCGGCGAACAGCGCCACCGCGATGGCGGCCACGACGGCGGCCGCCATGCGGTTGGAGTTCACTTCAGCAAACCGAGCGCTTCAAGCGTCTGCTTGCCCTCGACCATGAACGCGTCGAGCTGCGCCTTCCACGGGCCGGAACCGGCCACGCTGTCGAGCGCCTGGCCCGAGCTCTCGAGGTAGGTCTGGAACATCTGGCCTTGCATCGCCTTGACCAGGCCGTCCTCGAGCGCCTTGACGCGATCCGGGGGAGTGCCGCGCGACGTGACGAAGCCGCGCACCGTGGACTGGCTTCCGGCATTCACGCCGATCTCCTTGCCGGTGGGCACATTGGGTAGCGCCTTGAGCCGGTTCTCGGCGAAGATCGCCAGCGGTCTGATATCCCCCGACTTGATCTGCGACTCGGCCTCCGCGTAGTTCACCAGCGCGCAGTCGATGTTGCCGCCAACGAGGTTGATGACGATGTCGCCGCCGCCGCGGAACGGGACGATCACCGGCGGCTGGTGCTTGGCGGCCCGCGACACGGCGACCGAGCCGATGTGGTCGACGCTGCCGACGTGCGTGGTACCGAACTTGAGCGCCTTGCCTTTGCCGGCCTGCACGAAGTCCTGCGCGCTCTTGAACGGGCTGTTCTTGCCGACCATCAGCACCTGCGGGTCCTCGGTGGCGCGGGCAAGTGGCACGAGGTCTTCGTACTTGTACTTCCCCTTGCTGCGCAGGATGGTGAGCAGGTGAGTTTGCGTGATCAGCGCGATGCAGTGCCCGTCCTTGCGCTCGACCAGGTAGTCCATCGCCGCCGCGCCGCTGCCGCCGGTGCGGTTCACCACCACGAACTCGGTCTTGAACACACCGGGGCCGTGGACCATCATCATGCGCGCGGTGATGTCAGTGCCGCCGCCGACGCCGGAATGCGTCACCACCTCGATCGGCTTGGACGGAAACTTGTCCTGAGCATCGACCTTCAGCGCGGCCAGCGCGGCCGCGCCGCTTGCAAAACCGATCAGGCGCCTGCGATTTGAATTGATCATGGTTAAGTTTTCCTCCTCGCCGTCGAGTGTAGACTCAAATCGATGCAAGCCTCCACCGCCCTTTCGCATATCAAAGTCATCGACCTGACGCGCGTACGCGCGGGGCCGACCGCGGTGCGCCAGTTGGCGGACTGGGGCGCAAGCGTGATCAAGATCGAGATGCCCGCGGGCCTGGACGAAGGCGAGGGCCCGGGCGGGCCGCGCGACGGCAGCGACTTCCAGAACGTGCACCGCAACAAGCGCGGCATGACGCTGAACCTCAAGTCGCCGGATGGCGTGGCGATTCTGAAGAAGCTCGTGCAAAAGGCCGACGTGCTGGTCGAGAACTACCGGCCGGACGTGAAGGATCGTCTCGGCATCGGCTATGAAGCGATGTCGGCGGTCAACTCGCGCCTGGTTTACGGCAGCATCTCGGGCTACGGAGAGGAAGGCCCGTACCGCATGCGACCAGGCTTCGACCAGATCGCGCAAGGCATGGGCGGCCTGATGTCCATCACCGGTCTGCCCGGGCAGGGACCGGTGCGCGTCGGCATTCCGATCGCGGACCTGTGCGCCGGCATCTTCTGCGCCTACGGCATCGCGGTGGCGCTGATCGAGCGCGAGAAGTCCGGCAAGGGACAATGGGTCAAGTCTTCGCTGCTGCAGGCGCAGCTCTTCATGCTCGACTTCCAGGCGTCCCGCTGGCTGATGCGCGGCGAGGTCGCCAAGCAGGCAGGTAACAACCACCCGACCTCGATCCCGACGGGCGTCTACAAGACGCGCGACGGCTACCTGAACCTCGCGGTGAGCGGCACCAAGATCTGGACCCGGATGTGCGAGGCGATCGAAGCCCCCGGGCTCGCGACGCACCCCGACTATTCGACCAGCGCGCTGCGCTCGAAGAACCGCGACCGGCTGCACGACGAGCTGGAGAAGCATTTCGCGAAGCGCGACACCGCGGCGTGGATCGAGATCCTCAACAAGGCCGGCGTACCGAGCGGCCCGATCTACAACATCGACCAGGCCTTCGCCGACCCGCAGGTGAAGACGCTCGGCATGGTGCAGAAAGTCGGCGAGGTGCCTTACCTCGGCCAGCCGGTGACGCTTTCGCGCACGCCGAGCCACGCGTATGCCCATCCGCCCAAGCAGGGCGAGCACACCACGCAGGTGTTGCAGGAAATCGGTTTTCCCCCGGAAGAGATCGAACAGCTGCGCAAGAAAGGAATCGTGTAATGCCTAGCGAAAAGATCATCGCGAAGAAGGAGAACGGCGTCGGCTGGATCACCCTGAACAACCCCGAGCGCCACAACGCGATCTCGCTCGAGATGTGGACCGCCGCCATGGAGGCGATGCAGGACTTCCGCGCGGACAGGTCGGTACGCGTGATGGTGGTCACGGGCGCCGGCGGCAAAGCGTTCGCCTCCGGCGCGGACATCTCCAAGTTCAAGGACGAGCGCCAGGAAGCGGCCGCCGTCGCGCATTACCAGGAGACCACGCAGAAGGCCTACGACACGGTCCTCGGCATGCCGATCCCGACGCTCGCGATGATTCGCGGCTACTGCATCGGCGGCGGCACCGCGCTCGCGGTCTGCTGCGACATCCGCATCTGCACCGAGAACGCGAAGTTCGGCGTGCCGGCGGCCAAGCTCGGCCTGGGGTATGGCATGAACCGGGCGAAGCCGCTCGTCGACCTGATCGGCCCGGCTTACGCCAAGGAGATGTTCTTCACCGGCCGCCAGTTCACCGCGCAGGAAGCCGAGAAGATGGGGCTGGTGAACCGGGTCGTTCCCAACGAGAAACTGGAAGAGGTTGTCGAAGAGCTCACCCGCACGATCGCCGAGAACGCGCCGCTCACGGTGAAGTGCGCCAAGCTGGTGGTGGGCGAAGTCCTCAAGGACGCCGACAAGCGCGACGTGGCGGCGACCGAGCGCGCCGTGGAGGCCTGCTTCAAGAGCGCCGACTACAAGGAAGGCCAGGCGGCCTTCATGGAGAAACGCAAGCCGAGGTTCATTGGCGCCTGATTTTTCCGGCTACCTTTTTCAGGTACTTGTAGATCTCGGTGTGGTCCGCCTCGCGCGGCAGCTTCTTCTGAGCTGCGCGCCAGTGCTTTAACGTTTCCTTCAGGAAGGGCGTTTTCAGCTTCAGACCGCGCGCGAGTTCGGCGGCGATCCCCACATCCTTGGTCATCAGCGCTAGCTTGAAGCCCGACGCGAACGCGCCGGTTAGGACATCCTGCGGAATCTTGCGTGCCGTAGTGCTGTTGCGGCCGGTCGATGCGTTGATCGCGTCCAGCATCGGCACCGGATCCAGCCCGAACGCCTGGGCGATCAGCAATGCTTCGAACCCGGCGAGCGTGCCGGCAGCGCCGAGATAGTTGTTGAGCGCCTTGACTGCGTGCCCCGCGCCGAGCGGGCCGACGTGGAAGATCTGGTTCCCGAGTTTCTGCAGCACAGGCAGCACCCGGGAGAAATCCTCCTTCTCGCCGCCGACCATGATGGCCAGCGTGCCGTCCTTGGCCTTGAACTTGGCGCCGGACACCGGCGCATCGATCATTCCTACGCGGTTTTTTGAGAGAGCCAAGCCCAATGCGCGCGTGCCAGCCGGGTCCGAGGAGCTCATGTCGACGACCACGGCGCCGGGCTTGAGGCCGGGGAGGGCATCCAGCACGGCATCGCGCACCGCGTCGCCGTCCGGCAGCATCGTGATCAGCGCATCGGCTCCCTCGGCAGCGGCGCGCGCCGACTTCCGATTGCCCTTGTCGTTGAGATCGAAGGACTGAACGGCGTACCCGGCGGTTTCTAGGTTCGCCGCCATCAGCCGCCCCATCACGCCCAGGCCGATGAAGCCGACAGTCTTCAACTCTGGAACACCTCCCTGGCGCAGCGGAAAGCGACCACTGCGGCGGGCACGCCGCAGTAGATCGCGACCTGGAGGAAAACCTCCTTGATCTCGTCCTTGGTGAGCCCGTTGTTGAGCGCGCCGCGGATGTGGAGCTTGAGCTCGTGCTCCTTGCCCAGCGCGCACAGCATGCCCAGGTTCAATATCGATCTGGTCTTGCGCGGCAGGCCGGGCCGGTTCCAGATGTCGTTCCAGCAGTAGGTATTGAGCAGCTCGACGAATTCCTGGCTGAACTCGTCGACCCCGGCCATGGCCTTGTCGACGTAGGCGGCGCCCAGCACCTCGCGGCGCGTCTTGAGGCCCGCGTCGTAACGCTCCTTGTGATTGCGCTTGTCCATCGCTCCTCCGTGGGAAATAATCGATTATATGGACATCAAATCCCTGCACCACGTCGCCTATCGCTGCAAGGACGCGAAACAGACCGCCGAGTTCTACACCAAAGTGCTCGGCCTGGAATACGCGATGGCGATGGCCGAGGACCGCGTGCCGAGCACCGGCGAAGCGTCGCCCTACATGCACATCTTCTTCCGCATGCACGACGGCAGCTACGTCGCGTTCTTCGAGATCCCCGAGTCCCCGCCGATGGGGCGCGACCAGAACACGCCGCTCTGGGTCCAGCACCTCGCGCTGCGCGTGAAGGACGAGAAGACGCTGATGGCGTACAAGAAGAAGCTCGAGAAGCTCGGCATCGAGGTGGTCGGGCCCACCGATCACAGCATCTGCAAGTCGATCTACTTCTTCGACCCGAACGGCCATCGCCTCGAGCTCACCGTCGATACCTGCACGCCGTCGATGAAGAAGAAGCTCGCCGCGGTGAGTAACGACATGCTCAAGGAGTGGACCAAGACCAAGAAGGCCCCGCACCACGCCGACTGGGTGCACAAGAAGTGACCCCCGAGTGGGTGCACATCCAGTACCCGGAAAGCTCGCAGTTCCGGGAGGTGTACGGCTTCGCCGGCTCCTCCGGAATGGTGAACCTCGAAGGGATCCGTTTTCTCCCCGAGCAGCCGTCGAAGACGCTCGCGGTGTTCATGCATCCCGCGACCACGCTGCAGCTCCTGCCGGTGCCGCAGGCGCTGGCGAAGGCCGGCGTGCACGTGCTGTGCGCCGGGTCGCGCTTCATGAAGAACGACACGCCGCTCATCATGGAGAAGGTGGTGCTCGACCTCGGCGCCTACATCCGACACGCGAAGGAGAAGTGGGGCTACGACAAGGTGGTGCTCTGCGGCTGGTCGGGTGGCGGCTCGCTTTCGCTCTTCTACCAGGCGCAGGCGCAAAAACCTTTCGTGAAGCAGACGCCCGCGGGCGATCCGGTCGATCTTTCAGGCCTTATTCCAGCGGACGCGCTGATCTTCCAGGCGGCGCACCTGTCGCGGGCGCGCATCTTCTCGGAGTGGATCGACCCCAGCGTGACCGACGAGGCCGACCCGGACACGCGTAACCTCGAGCTCGACATCTACAACCCGAAATGCCCGAACCAGCCGCCGTACTCGAAAGACTTCGTACAAGCGTTTCGCTCCGCACAGCTACGCAGGGTGCGCGCCCGGACGCAATGGGTAAAAGAAACCCTGGAGAAGCTGAAAAAGCTCAACACCGGCGAGATGGAGCGTGGCTTCGTCACCTACCGCACGCTGTGCGACGTGCGCTTCATGGACCCGGCGATCGAGCCGAACGACCGCAAGCCGCGCTGGACCTTCCTCGGCGCGCCCGAGACCGCCAATACCGGGCCGGTGGGCATCGGGCGCTTCTCGACGCTGCGCGCCTGGCTGTCGCAGTGGTCGGTGGACGATTCCAATGCAGACGGCCCGAAGTGCGCGGCCTCGATCAGCGTGCCGCTGCTCGCGATCGAGAATTCGGCCGATGACGCGGTGCCGCAGCCGCACGCGCGCATCATCCACGACGCCGCCGCTAGCCGGGACAAGACCTTCAAGGTGATCAAAGGCGCGACCCATTACTACCAGGGGCAGCCCGAACTGCTGAAGCAGGCGGTCGATCTTTGTGTAGGATGGATGGATAAACAACGTTTGCTCTGATTTGAGGAGGAGTTCATG
>DASRIR010000175.1:0-2217 GCA_035649875.1 Burkholderiales bacterium
TCACGGAGTTGGTCACGACGAGCGGCCAGAGGAAGTTGTTTCAGTGGTAGCTCACCCAGACGAGGGCGTACGCGAGGTAGGTTGGGCGAGCTAGCGGGACGTAGACGCGCCACAGGATGCCGAGCATGAGCAGCCCTCGACGCGCGCGGCTTCCTCGAGCTCGCGCGGGATGGTCTTGGAGGTCTGGCGCAGAAGGAAGATGCCGAAGGCGCTCGCCATATAAGGAAGGTCGATGCCGAGGATGGTGTCGACCAGTCCGAGCTTGCTCATGGTGCTGTAGTTCTCGACGATCAGCACCTGCGGCATGATCATGAGCTGCAGGAGCACGAGCGCAAAGGCGAACCCGCGGGCGAGGGTGTAGAGGACGAGCTGGGCGGGGAGCCGCATTGTTTCGCAGTCGCGCTCGCCCACCCTTTGCTGGCGCAGTTTTCCTCTGGGATGGCAGCGAATCGCTGCTACAATGCGAACCTATCGAGCTGGCTGCGGCCAGCTTTTTTATTTCCACCGTTTCCTTTTGGTAATTGCCCAGTGATCGTAGCTTCCGGCATCGCCATGCAGTTCGGGGCCAAGCCCCTCTTCGAGAACGTCAACGTGAAGTTCGGCGGTGGCAACCGCTATGGCCTGATCGGCGCCAACGGCTGCGGCAAGTCGACGTTCATGAAGATCCTCGGCGGGGATCTCGAGCCGACGGCGGGGACGGTGGCGATCGACGCGAATGAGCGCGTGGGGAAGCTGCGCCAGGACCAGTTTGCGTACGAGAACGAGCGCGTGCTCGACGTGGTGCTGATGGGCCACGCGGAGATGTGGCGGGCGATGAAGGAACGCGACGCCATTTATGCCGATCCTCAAGCAGATGAGGCGGCATTCATGCGCGCGGCGGAGTGCGAGGCGAAGTACGCGGAGTACGGCGGCTACGACTCGGAGTCGCGCGCGGCCGCGCTGCTGCTCGGTCTCGGCGTGCCGACGGCGCAGCACGACGGGCCGATGAGCGCGGTGGCGCCGGGCTGGAAGCTGCGGGTGCTCCTGGCGCAGGCGCTCTTCGGCGACCCGGACATCCTGCTCCTGGACGAGCCGACCAACAACCTCGACATCCACAGCATCCGCTGGCTCGAGGACGTGCTGAACGCGCGCTCGAGCACGATGGTGATCATCTCGCACGACCGGCACTTCCTCTCGAGCGTCTGCACGCACATGGCGGACGTCGACTACGGCAACATCCGGGTCTACCCGGGGAGCTACGACGACTACATGGAGGCGTCGACGCTCGCGAAGACGCAGCAGCAGAATGCCAACGCGCGCGCCAAGGAGCGCATCGCGGACCTCGAGGACTTCGTGCGCCGCTTCCGCGCGCACAAGGCGAAGGCGCGCCAGGCCACCTCGCGCATGAAGATGATCGAGAAGCTAAGGCCCGAGGAGGTCAAGCCCTCGAGCCGCCAGTACCCGTTCATCCGCTTCCTCGTCGATCCCAAGGAGAAGCTGCACCGCACCGCGGTGGAGGCGAAGGGCCTGTTCTACGGAAGGCTCGATCTCTCGATCGAGGCGGGCGAGAAGGTCGCCATCATCGGCCCCAACGGCGTGGGCAAGACCACGCTGCTGCAGAACCTGATCAAGGGCAAATGGGCCGAGAAGGCGCGGCTCGGCTACTGGCCGCAGGACTCGGCGGAGGAGTTCGCCGCCGACGAGCCGCTCACCGAATGGATGGGGCGCTGGCGCCGGAAGGACCGGGGCCAAGAAGGAGAAATGAGCGACCAGATCGTTCGCGCGACGCTCGGGCAGCTTCTCTTCACCGGGGACGATGCGAAGAAGTCGGTGAAGGTGATCTCCGGCGGCGAAGGCCAGCGCATGATCATCGGCAAGCTGGTGCTCGACATGCCGAACGTGATGCTGCTGGACGAGCCGACCAATCACCTCGACATGGAAGCGATCGAGTCGCTGAACGGCGCGCTCGAGAAGTACTCAGGCACCCTCGTCTTCGTCTCGCACGACCGCGAGTTCGTGTCGTCGCTCGCCACGCGGATCATCGAGCTCAAGCCCGATGGAAGCCATGTCGACTTCCGCGGCAGCTACGACGAGTACCTGGAACGCGAAGGCGCGGCGCTGCTCGCGGCATGAAGGTCACGAAAGATACCGTGGTCCGCCTGAGCGTCGAGATGGATGGCGACAGCGGCGGGCGGGAGTTGGAGTACCTGCACGGCGGCTACGGCAGCCTGTTCCCGA
>DASRIR010000176.1:0-4185 GCA_035649875.1 Burkholderiales bacterium
TTCATCAACTTCGAGGAAACCGGCCATGCCTGACAAGGACACACTGCGCAGGGCGAAGCGGGACAAGCGACAGGGCAAGTCTCCGACCACACAGGCTGGAGAATTCGTCCGCGAAGAGATTCATCACATCCGCGAGGGCAAGCACGGCGCGAGATCGACCCGGCAGGCGATCGCGATCGGCCTGTCGAAGGCACGACGCGCAGGCGTGGACCTGCCGCCGCCCGAAAAGGGCGAGGTATCCGAGAAGACTCGCAAGAGCGCGCAGCGCGCCTACCAACGTGGCCATGGGGCGCCGCCGCGTCGCAAGCCGACGGCCCGGCGGAAGCGCGCCGCCGGTCGCGCCCTCAGGCGCGAGCCACACGCCGCGGCATCTCATCGCGCCCTCGCCAGGCAGGCGCATTCCGCAGCAGCCCGACGGACGCGGGTACAGCGCTCCGCCGCGGCTCGGAAGGCGGCGCATACCAAGGGCGCCGCGGGACGGTCGGACGCCGCCAGGAAGGCCGCGCGCACACGGGCGAAGCGCGCCGCCACCTGAGCGGCCACGACGGACCTCGCCTTGGCGTCTCAAAACGACGCCACACCAGCCGCGAGCGCGGCACGCATGGCCAAGGCGAGCCGCCGATGGCCACAACGCGAGCGTTGACCCCGTCATCGCAGCGTCTCGATGAATCCCTTGCGTCGCGAGAAGGCCACGCGTTCGAGGCCGAGCCAGTCCGCGAGACCTCCGAGCTCCGCGCGCAACGCCGATGCGACCCCACCCGGAGCCGCGTCGCCCTCGCAGTGGGCGCGCACCACGCGCAGCGTCCGCTTCGGCCGGTCTGCCTTGAGGTCGACGCGCGCAACGAGACGGTCGCCGAGTAGAAACGGCAGCACGTAGTAGCCGTGCTCGCGTCGCTTCGCGGGTGTGTAGATCTCGAGCCGGTACCGGAACCCGAACAGACGCTCGGTGCGCTGTCGCTCCCACACGAGCGAGTCGAACGGCGACAGCAACGCCCGCGCCGCCACGCGGCGCGGCATTGTTGCGGCGGGATCCAGGTAGGCCTGCGCGCGCCAGCCCTCGACCGCTACCGGCCGTAGGGCACCTTCCTCCACGAGCTCCGCGATGCGGGCGCTCGCGTCCGGGGTCGTGAGACGAAAATAATCGCGCAGGTCGCGCGCCGTCGCGACTCCGAGCGCCCGGATCGCGATGCGCAGCAGGCGGCGCTGCGCGTCGTCGGGCGCGGGCGTGGGTGCGGAGATGACCTCCGACGGCAGTGCACGCTCGGTCAGATCGTAGACGCGCTCGAAGCGCCGCCGGCTGTGCGTGGTGATCTGGCCGGTCCAGAAGAGCCACTCGAGCGCCGCCTTGCCTTCGCTCCACCCCCACCAGCCGGCGCGGCGACGGCCCGCGCCCTTGAGGTCCGACACACCCATCGGCCCGCGCGCGCGAATCTCGGCCAGCACCGATTCGCAGAGTTCCGCGCGCTCCCGGCCGATCCGAGCAACGCCGGCCCAGATTCCCACGCCAGCACGCGCGCGCTCCATTCGCCAGCGCAGGAGCGGCTGTAGCTCGATGGGCAGAAGGGAAGCCTCGTGCCCCCAGTACTCGAACAGCGCTCGTCCCTGATTCGCGTAGGCCACCCCGTCGAGCAGCGAGGACTCATAAGACCCGAACCGCGAAAAGGCGGGCAGATAGTGCGCGCGCACGAGCACGTTGACCGAGTCGATCTGGATCAGGCCGAGCTTGCGCACCATGCCGACAAGGTCGTCCGCGCCTGGCGATCGTCGCGGCCGCGGTGTCGCGAAGCCTTGCGCGGCCAGCGCGATGCGGCGCGCCTCGGAAAGGGAGAGCGACGTGTCGGCCGGCGTAGCGTAGCCGCGATCCGCGCGATCCGGTCTCGCGCGCCTGCGGACGGTCACGGCCTCAACGAGAAGCGGGACTCCAGTTCGCCCGGCAGCTTGCGGATCCGGAATGCAAAGGCGAGCTTGAGCGCGCCAATGATGATCGCCCATGCTGCGATCATGTACACGATGGTCAGACTTCCCGCACCCGGCCGCGCCAGGACGAGGATGCCGAAGAGGATGGAGAGGGCGCCGGTGACATAGAGGAGCCACTCGCGAGAGGTTGCCAGGCGCACCCGATAGCCGAGCATGACGAGAAACACTCCGAGCAGGATTGCCTGGAGGGCGACCAGGTAGACGAAGGCAAGCATGCTGATCGGCGGATTCATCAACGCGTAGCCGCCGACGCCGACGCCGAGGATGCCGATCAGCAGCATGACCCACCATCCGTCCTTTTCGCGGTTCTGTATCGAACCGACGATGCTGAAGGCCCCGTCGACCAGTATCGCGGCAGCGAAGAACATCGACAGCACCAGGAGTGCGATGCCTGGCTTGGCGAAGGCGACGACGCCAAACAGCAGGGAGGCCAGGCCGCCGATCAGGAACACCCACCACGTTCGCCGGCACAGCGCCCTCGCGTCCGCACCGAATGTTCCAGCGAGCCCACTCGTTTGTGCCACGAAACCTCCCCTGCGCATTGACGCGCCTTATCATTGGACGAGCGAATTGGGGAATTTACGCCCTTGCCGCAAGTGAAACCACCGCCCGACGAGACGGGAATCGCACCGCGGCCGCTGCGCACCGTGCGCAGCTTCGTACCCCGCGCCGGGAGAATGACCCGGGCACAGCAACGCGCCTGGCAGGTCCTGTGGCCAAGGCTCGGTCTCGAGCCGGCGGGCTCGATGCTCGACCTCGATGCTGTCTTCGGGCGCTGCGCACGCCGCACGGTCGAGATCGGCTTCGGCAATGGCGAGGCACTGGTCGCACTGGCAGCCGCGCACCCCGCGGAGGACTTCCTCGGAATCGAGGTGCATCGCCCCGGGGTCGGTCACCTGATGTTGCGCTGCGAAGAACTTGCGATCGGGAACCTGCGCATAGTCAGCCAGGACGCCGTCGATGTGCTCGAGCAGAGGCTGCCGCCCGCGTGCCTCGACGAAGTGCTCCTGTACTTCCCGGACCCGTGGCCCAAGAAGCGGCACCACAAGCGGCGCATCGTGCAGGAAGGGTTCGTGGCGCTGGTCGCCTCCAGGCTGCGAAGCGGCGGGGTGTTCCGTCTCGCAACCGACTGGCAGCCCTACGCGGAGTGGATGCTCGAGACGCTCCGCCGCTGCCCGCTGCTGCGCAACGAATCTCCTGACGGCACATGGTCGCCGCGACCCTGGAGTCGCCCGCCGACGCGCTTCGAGCTGCGCGGACAGCGACTCGGGCACGACGTATGGGACCTCGCCTTCAGAAAGTCCTGATTTTTCTTCTCAGGCTTTTTCTCAAGTCACCAGCGCCTCGCGAATCCCGTCGAGGATGAACTGCGCAGCGAGCGCCGCGAGCAGCACGCCGAGCAGGCGGCCGAGCACGGCACCGCCGGTCACGCCGATCACGCGCATCACCGGCCCTGTCACCAGCGCCAGCGCGAGCGTGATCGCGAGCACGAGCACGATGACCAGGATCTGCGCGAAGAACAGCGGCGAGCCAACGGGCACGCCCGCAAAAGCGAGTAGTATGGTCGCGAGCGCGCCGGGCCCCGCGATCAATGGGAATGCGAGAGGGAACACCGAGATGTCCTCGCGCGCATGCGCCTCCGCCTCTTCGCCCGGTGTGGTGGTACGCACACCGGATGGTCGTGCAAAGACCATCTCGATCGCGAGCAGGAACAGCAGGACGCCGCCGCCGACCTTGAAGGCTTCGACGCTGATGCCCAGCAACTCGATCAGCTTCGTTCCCGCGGTGGCAAAAACGAGACAGACGATCGCGGCGATTGCGACCGCCTTGCACGCCATGCGTCGTCGGTGCGCATCGTCCGCACCCTGCGTGAGCCCGGCCAGTACCGGCAGCAGCGACAGCGGCTCGACCACGACCAGCAGCACCACGAAGAACTTTACAAGATCGTCGAACATCACGACCCCATTCAATCCACGACTTGCGATCTTCGCGCTGCAGGTCTACAAGTAAGGCTGACTCGAGACGATTAAGGGGCAGCAGGATACAGCGCGATATTCGTCCAGAGGGGAGAACAATGGCAAACCCGGCACCCGTCATCGGCAGCTGGTACAGAAAGCGCGGTGGCGAAACTTTCGAGGTGGTAGCGATCGATGCGAAGGATCGCACGATCGAGATTCAGTATTTCGACGGTGCCGTCGAGGAGCTCGA
>DASRIR010000177.1:0-4891 GCA_035649875.1 Burkholderiales bacterium
ATCGGATGCGGTCAGCTCGATCATCTTGCCCATGGTTAGAATCCCCGTTGTGAAGAAAGACGCGCAGACGCTGGTTCGCCTCGCGAGCACCGCGCTCAAGCGGGCCGGGGCAAATGATGGCATGGCCGAGGCCGCGGCGAGACACTTGGTTCACGCCGAGGAACACGGCTTGCCGACGCACGGCATGTCGCGGGTGCCGTTCTACTGCGGCATGCTGCGCAAGGGCCGGGCCGATGGCGCGGCGCAGCCGGCGATGGTGGCCGAGCGCGGCGGGGTATGCCTGATCGACAACCGCGACGCGCTGCCTTATGTCGCGGCGCAATGGGCGGTCGAGGAGGTGATCCAGCGCGCGCGGCGCAACGGCATCGCCTTCGCCGGCATCCGCAACAGCGCGCACGTCGGCGTCATGGGCATCCACCTGCTGCCGGTCGCGCAGGCCGGATTGGTCGGCTTCGCCTTCACCAACTCGCCGGCCGCGATCCCGCCCTGGGGCGGGAAGAAAGCGCTGTTCGGCACCAACCCGGTCGCCGCCGCGTTCCCCCGCAAGGGCAAGGACCCGCTGGTGATCGACCTCGCGATGACCACCGTGGTGCGCGGCCGCATCATGATGGCGATGCGCAAGGGCGAGCGCATTCCCGAGGGCTGGGCGCTCGGCGCCGACGGCAAGCCGACCACCGACCCGAAGGAGGCGATCGAGCGCGGCAGCCTGTTCCCGATCGGGGGCTCGAAAGGCGCGATGCTCGCGCTGATGTTCGAGCTGATCTGCGCCGCGCTCACCGGCGCGGCGATCGGCGCCGAGGCCGATTCGTTCTTCGTCGAGGAAGGCAATCGCCCGCGCATCGGCCAGGCGTTCATCGCGATCGATCCGAGCGCCTTGGCTGGGATGGAGAAGTACTTTGAAAGAACAGAAGCAATAGTCTCTGCCATGCTCGCGGATCCCGAAGTGCGCCTGCCGGGCTCGCGCCGCTTCGCCTCGGTCGCCGCGGCGAAGAAGGGCATCGAAGTTCCCGACGAGCTCCTCCAGCAGATCGAGAAGCTGTGTACGACGTAATCATCGAGTTCCCGAAGTTCAACGTCGGGGTCAAGACGCGTGAAGAACGGGTTGTCGAGATCCGCTACCTTCCGTACTCGGTAGAGGCATTTCCCGCTAATAACCCATTGGCCGAGCGAGCGGCGAAGCAGCTCGAGCGCTACCGCGACGATCCCGACGCGACGTTCGACCTGCCGCTGCTGGTCGAGGGCTCGGCGCTGCAGCGCGGCGTCTGGGATGCGATGTGCGCGATTCCCCGCGGCAAGACCCGCACGTACGGCGAGCTGGCGAAGGAGCTCGGCGCCGACGCCCGCGCCATCGGCCAGTGCTGCGGCGACAACAAGCTGCCGATCGTGATTCCCTGCCATCGCGTGGTCGCCGCCGACGGCATCGGCGGATTCGGCCACGCGACCGGCGGCTACCTGCTGGAGGCCAAGCGTTGGCTGCTGATGCACGAGGCGCCCGCGTTCGAGCTCGAGCCGTAGACGACGGGATCCTCGACGCGTTCTGCGACGCGCTCTGGCTCGAGGACGGGCTGTCGAAGAACACCATCGCCTCGTACCGCGCGGACCTGCAGCAGCTCACGGGTTTTCTGAAGAGCACGACACTGGAAAAAGCGGGAGAAGCCGACCTGTTCGCTTTCCTCGGCTCGCGCAAGGGTCGCGCCTCGAGCGCGGCGCGGCGCGTCTCGACGCTCAAGCGCTTCTACCAGTATTGCCTGCGCGAGCGGCGCATCAAGGTCGACCCGACGCTCAAGCTCGATCCGCCCAAGCGCGCGCCGCGCTTCCCGAAGTCGCTGTCGGAGGCGGATGTGGAAGCGCTGCTCGCGGCGCCGGACACGGCCACGCCCATGGGCCTGCGCGACCGCGCGATGCTCGAGCTGCTCTATGCCACCGGGCTGCGCGTGTCCGAGCTGGTGGCGCTGAAGGTGTTCGAAGTGAATCTCGACGCCGGCGTGGTGCGCGCGATGGGCAAGGGCTCGAAGGAGCGCCTGGTGCCGCTCGGCGAGGAAGCCGCTGACTGGATTTCGAAGTACGTGAAAAGCAGAAGCCGGAAGAGCGATACGCTGTTTCTCACCAACCGCGGCGCCGGCATGACGCGCCAGGCGTTCTGGCACCTGATCCGCCGCTACGGCGCGCGCGCCATTCCCGGCAAGAAGCTCTCGCCGCACGTGCTGCGCCACGCGTTCGCCACGCACCTCATCAACCACGGCGCCGACCTGCGCGTGGTGCAGCTCCTGCTCGGCCACGCCGACATCTCCACCACGCAGATCTACACCCACGTGGCCCGCGAGCGCCTGAAGGCGCTGCACGCCAAGCACCATCCCCGCGGATGACGCCGGCCCAGGCATTCCTGAAAGCGCAGAAGGTCGCGTTCTCCGAGCACACCTACGAATACGTCGAGCACGGCGGCACCGAGGTGCCGGCGCAGGCGCTCGGCGTGCCAGAGCACGCGATCGTGAAGACGCTGGTGATGGAAGACGAGGCGCGCAAGCCGCTGATCGTGCTGATGCACGGCGACCGCAAGGTGTCCACCAAGAACCTCGCGCGCCAGGCCGGCCGCAAATCGATCGAGCCCTGCAAGCCCGAGGTGGCGCAGCGTCACACCGGCTACCAGGTCGGCGGCACTTCGCCCTTCGGCACGAAGAAACCGCTGCCGGTCTACGTCGAGCGCTCGATCCTCGAGCTGCCGGAGATCTACATCAACGGCGGCCGTCGCGGCCTGCTCGTCAAGCTGCGCACCGAGGCGCTCGTGAGCGCGCTCAAGCCGCAGCTCGTCGAAGTGGCGCTCGACGCGTAGATGAGCCGCAGAGCGCTGATCGTCACCGGGGTTGCCGCCGCCGCTGCCGGCTTCGTCGCCGGCCCGCTGCTGTGGCAGATGTTCCATCGTGGCGGCTCGGCATGGCTGGACGACGCTGCCTTCGAAGATCTGGAGGGCGGGCGCCGGCGGCTCTCGGAATGGCGGGAGCGGATTCTGGTCCTCAATTTCTGGGCCACCTGGTGCGCGCCGTGCCGCGAGGAGATTCCGCTCCTGATGGCGGCGCGCGAGCGACACGCCGGGCGCGGGCTCGAAGTCGTCGGCATCGCCATCGACCTGGCCGCCAAAGTCGGCGAGTACGCGAAGACCCTCGGTATCCGCTACCCGGTCCTTGTCTCCGACGGCGCCGGGCTCGCGCTGATGCGCAGGCTCGGGAATTCCGCCGGCGGGCTGCCGTTCACCGTGTTCGTGAATCGCGAGGGCGAGGTGGCGCAGCGCAAGCTCGGCGCCCTGAATCAGGCCGAGCTCGAAGAGGCGGTGAGGCGACTCCTCGGCTAAAGCATTGGCACGCCGCTTGCAGTAAACGTCACCGAAGTCTCCAAAAGGGGGCGGGGTGATGAAACCAATATGGGCAGCGGCGCTGGCGGTGTTCGCCGGCTGCGCGTTCGCCGACGGCAAGACCATCTACAGCCAGACCTGCGCGGCATGCCATGCGACCGGCCTCGGCGGCGCGCCGAAGCTGAGCGAGAAGCCCGCGTGGGAAGCGCGCCTTGCGGGCGGCAAGAGCTTGCTGGTCGCATCCGTGATCAAGGGCAAGGGCGCCATGCCGCCGAGGGCGGGAAACCCTTCGCTTTCGGACGGCGATATTCGCGCCGCGGTCGATTACATGGTGGACCGGATCAAGTAGGGCCGCGCACATGAGACCGCTCGCCCTGGCCGCAGCCGCCTTCGCGCTAGCCGCTTGCGCGCCGCTGCCCCCGAAGCCTGCAGGGCCCACCGGCGTCATCGTGTTCCCCGAAGCCCCGGACGATCCGCGCTTCGTGTACGAGCGCACCTTGTATTCCAGCGCCGACGTGGTGCCCGAGGACCGCGAGGCCTCCATGCGCCGGCTGCTCACCGGCGAAGCGAAGGGCGGCACGCGCCTCACCAAGCCCTACGCGGTGGCCGTGCACCAGGGCCGCATCTTCCTTTCCGATACGGTGGAACGCTTCGTCGCCGTGTTCGACGTGCCGCTTGGCAGGTTCTTCCGCATCGGCGAGGACGAAGCCGGGCGCCTGGTCAAGCCGATCGGGCTCGACGTCGACCGCGCGGGCACTCTTTACGTGGCCGATGCCACGCAGAAAACCATCATGGTGTTCGACCGCGACGGCAAGTACCTGCGCCGCATCGGCAGCGAGAAAACGTTCGACCGCCTCGCGAGCGTGACCGTCGACCCCAAGGGCGAGCGCGTCTACGTCGTCGATATCGGCGGGGTGTCTTCGGAGAACCATCGCGTGCGCGTCTTCGACGCGCGCAGCGCCGAGCATCTCTTCGACATCGGCAAGCGCGGCAAGGAGCCGGGCGAGTTCAATCTGCCGCGCGATCTCGCAGTGGGCAAGGACGGCCAGCTCTACGTGGTCGACAGCGGCAATTTCCGCGTGCAGGTGTTCGACGCCCGCGGCGGCTTCCTGCACGCCTTCGGCTCGGTCGGCAAGCAGCTCGGCAACTTCGCGCGGCCGAAGGAAATCGCCGCCGACAAGGACGGCAACGTGTACGTGGTCGACACCGCGTTCGGAAACTTCCAGATCTTCAATGCCGACGGCGATCTTCTGATGTACGTGGGCGAGCGCTCCGAGAAGGACGGGCCCGCGAAGTACATGCTGCCCTCGGGAATCTACGTCGACGAGGACGGGCGCGTGTACATGGTCGACCAGTGGTTCCGCAAGGTCGACGTCTTCCGTCCTATCGCGCTCAAGCCGCACGAGGGCTGGCTCGGTCGGCGTCCCGCCGCCAAGCCCGCGGCGGCCAAGGCTGCGGCCGGCGGCTAGGCCGCGCCTTTCCCGATATCGGGAAACGAGAAGGCGTGATCACCGGCTTCGGGAGTCAGCCCGGCTCCTACCGTTC
>DASRIR010000178.1:0-8802 GCA_035649875.1 Burkholderiales bacterium
CGCTCTACGTCGGCCGCGGCGTGATGGTTCTGACCAGCGGCTTCGCTTTCATCGGCTGCGCCCTCGCGCATTATGTTTTCCTGAGGCTCGTAGACCAGGAGGTGTTCAAGCGGCGCGTCCTCGTGTGGGGGGCGGGCAAGCGCGCGGCCTCGATCGGGGCACGGCTGCGCCGGCGCACCGATCAGCGCGGCTTCAACATCATCGGATATGTGGCGGCGCCCGGCGACGCCGGCACGGAGGTGCCGGCCGAACGCCTCATGACCCCGCACCTGGGCCTGTGCGCGCTCGCGTTGCGGCTCAAGGTGGAGGAGATCGTCGTCGCCGCGGACGACCGGCGCAGCGGCTTTCCGGCCGCCGACCTGCTCGAGTGCCGCCTGCGCGGCATCCTGGTGAGCGATGTTGCGAGTTTTCTGGAACTGGAGACCGGCAGGGTGAGCGTCGAGCTCACGCATCCGAGCTGGCTCATCTTCGCCGACGGGTTCAACTGCAATTTCCTGCGCCTGGCGAGCAAGCGCCTGCTCGATGTGGCGCTCAGCGTGGTGATCCTGATCCTCACCATGCCACTCGCGCTGCTGACCGCGGCTGCAATCTACCTGGAAGACCGCGGACCGGTGTTCTACCGCCAGATCCGCACCGGGCAGAATGGCCGGCCCTTCTGGATTTTGAAGTTCCGCAGCATGCGGCCGGACGCCGAGCGCAACGGCCTCGCCGTGTGGGCGCAGCAAAAGGATCCGCGTGTGACGCGGGTCGGGGCGTTGATCCGGCGGCTACGCATCGACGAATTGCCGCAACTGCTGAATGTGCTCGCGGGCCAGATGAGCCTGGTCGGGCCGCGGCCCGAACGTCCGATCTTCGTCGAGGAGCTTGCGCAAGCCGTGCCGTACTACCCGCAGCGCCATTTCGTGAAGCCCGGCATTACCGGCTGGGCGCAAGTGCGCTACAGCTATACCGCTTCGCAAGTGGACGCGCAGCACAAGCTGGAATACGACCTCTTTTACGTGAAGCACCACAGCTTCGCTTTCGATCTTATGGTGCTTCTGCAGACCGTTGAAATCGTCCTCTTCCGTATCGGCGCGCGCTAGCGCCGCGCGGGTCCACTGCCATGGGCGGTGACGTGCTCGAGCTCGTGATTCGCAATGCCGGCGTTGTGAGCTATGCGGTGGCCGCGCTCGTGTTCGCCGGCTTCGCCGCCCAGCTCGCGCTCGGCTGGCGCGGCGGCCGCAAGGCCTCGATTCTGCTCGCCAGCCTGTTGGCGAGCTTTGTCTGGGCCGGGATGAGCGTCGGCTTCGCGCTTACAGCGGACAGGGTGCTGTGGAGCGCACAAGCAATCGCCGATGGTGTGCGCCTAGGTGGATGGCTCCTTTTTCTCATCGCGCTGCTCGGCAAATCACGCTGGCCGCTCGCGCTCGTGATTCTTCCCGTCGCCGCGACGCTCTTCCCGCTCGCCGCGCCGCCCAACGATGCCTCTTCGCGTGTTTCTTTCGCGCTGCTCCTCAGCATCGCGGTCGCCGGCCTCGCGCTCACAGAGCAGGTCTTCCGCCGCGCCGGTGAGGAGGCGCGATGGTCGATCAAGCCGCTGTGCCTGGGACTTGGCGCGAGCTTCGTCTTCGACCTGTATTTCTTTGCCGACGCGGTGCTCTTCGGCCGGCTCGACCCCGACGTGTGGGCGGCGCGCGCTATTGCCCATGCGCTCGTTATTCCGTGCGTGGCGCTCGCTACGGCGCGCAACAAATCCTGGACGCTCGACATCGGGGTCTCGCGCGGCGTGGTGCTCCACTCGACCGCATTGCTCGCCTGCGGGGTTTACCTGCTCGCGATTGCGGGCGCGGGCTACTACGTGCGCTATTTCGGCGGCAGCTGGGGCAAGATGCTGCAGGTCAGTTTCATTTTCGCCGCGCTGCTCGTGCTCGGATGGCTGTTCTCCTCCGGCACCCTGCGCTCGCGGCTGCGCGTGTTCATCAGCAAGAACTTCTTTTCCTATCGCTACGACTACCGGCAGGAATGGCTGCGCTTTACGAACCTGCTGTCGGGCCGCGAAGCAAACGCGAGCCAGGAGCAGCGCTCGATCAAGGCGCTCGCCGATCTCGTCGAAAGCCCGGGTGGAGCACTCTGGTTGCGCGACGACACCGGCTACGGGCAGGCGGCGCGCTGGAACATGCCGCCCGCGCAGGCTCGTGAAGCGGCGGACAGCCCGTTCACTGAATTTCTCGCCAGGACGGGTTGGGTGATCGACCTGGAGGAGTACCGAAAGGATGCGTCACGTTATTCCGTTTCCGCCGTACCGCCATGGCTGCGCGACCTGGCCGATGCGTGGATCGTGGTCCCGATCATCGCGCTCGAAGACCTGATCGGCTTCGCGGTGCTAGCGACGCCGCGCGCGCGGATCGAGGTCAACTGGGAAGTGCGCGATCTGCTGAAGGCCGCCGCGCGTCAGGTGGGCACGTTCCTCGCCCAGGTACAGGCCGCGGACTCGCTCCTCGAAGCGCGCAAGTTCGAATCCTTCAACAAGATGAGCGCCTTCGTGGTCCATGACCTGAAAAACCTAGTCGCGCAGCTCTCGCTTCTGCTCAAGAATGCGGAGCGCCACCGGCACAACCCGCGCTTCCAGGAAGACATGTTCGCGACCGTGAAGCATGTCGAGGAGCGCATGAACAAGCTGCTACAGCAACTGTCGACCGGGAGCCGCGGCGAGGAAAAGCTGCGCCCGATCCAGCTCGCGACGCTCGTGAACCGCGTCATCGCGTCGAAAAAGGCCGAGCGTGCCGACATCACCCTGGATGCGCCGGATTCGCGGGTGGCGACGATCGGCCACGAGCAGCGCCTCGAACGCGTCGTGGGGCACCTGGTACAAAATGCCATCGACGCCACGCGCGAAAGTGGAGACGTACGCATTGCCGTAAGCGCCGAAGGCGGCGAGGCCGTGATCCAGGTGGCGGATTCGGGCTGCGGTATGAGCCCCGCCTTTGTCCGCGAGCGACTCTTCCGGCCGTTTCAGACCACCAAGGCCGGCGGGATGGGCATCGGCGCCTACGAAGTCGCGCAGTACACGAAGGAGATGAGCGGGCGTATCGAGGTCGACAGCGGGCCTGACCAAGGCACTCGATTCAAGTTGAGCTTCCCGCTGCACCCTGAAGTCCCGGCTGCGCTGCGGGAGAACGATGGAGCGATAGCCGCATGAGCGAGCGAACTCCCCTCCTGATCGTCGAAGACGATCCAGCGCTGCAAAAGCAGATGACGTGGGCATTCGAAGCGTACGAGCCCGTCTCGGCGAGCGACCGCGAAAGCGCACTCGCCCAGATACGGCGGCACCGGCCGGCGGTCGTCACAATGGATCTGGGCCTGCCTCCACAACCCGACGATCCCAGCGAAGGGTTTCGCCTGCTCGAAGCCGTTCTTTCCGACGCACCTGACACGAAGGTCATCGTTCTCACCGGTCAAAACGATCATGCCAATGCCCTGAAAGCGATTGCACTCGGTGCATACGATTTCTATGCGAAACCTTTCGAGCCGGACCTTCTCGCCCTCATGATCGAGCGCGCATACCGGCTGCACGAACTTCAGGCGGAGAACCGCACTCTGCAATCGTGGCGCCGCTCGGGCCCGCTGAGCGAGGTGCTAACCCGCGACCCGGGGATGCTGAAGGTGTGCGCCACGATCGAAAAAGTCGCGGCGACGAACGCCACGGTGCTCCTGCTTGGGGAATCCGGCACCGGAAAGGAGCTCCTGGCCCGCGGCGTACACGCGCTTTCCGCGCGCAAGGATGCACGTTTTGTCGCCATCAATTGCGCCGCGATTCCGGAAAACCTGCTGGAGAGTGAGCTTTTCGGCTACGAGAAAGGCGCGTTCACGGGCGCCGCCAAGCAAACACCCGGCAAGATCGAATCAGCGCATCGCGGCACGCTATTCCTCGATGAGATCGGCGACCTTCCGGCCGCGCTGCAGGCTAAGCTTCTGCGCTTCTTGCAAGGCCGCACGATCGAGCGCATCGGCGGACGCCAGGAAATCCCTGTAGACGTGCGCGTGGTCTGTGCGACGCATCAAGACCTGGCCACCATGATCCGCGACGCACGCTTTCGCGAAGATCTGTACTACCGCCTGGCCGAGATCATCGTCCAGATCCCGGCGCTGCGGCAGCGCAACGGCGATGCCGCGTTGCTCGCGCATGCGTTCGTGCGCCAGTGCGCGGCTGAGCAAAAGCGCCCCAGCTTCGGGCTCCTACCCGAGGCGATTGCGGCAATCGAGCGACATCCCTGGCCCGGCAACGTGCGCGAGCTGCACAACTGCGTGAAGCGAGCGGTGATCATGGCCGATAGCAACGTGCTGCGTGCGAGCGACTTCGGTCTCGCGCCCGGCGAACCGACAGGCGGCGTGCGCAGCCTGAAGGAAGTGCGCGATGAGGCGGAAAAGGGCGCCTTGATCCGCGTGCTCGCGCACGTTAATGGCAACATGAGCCGCGCCGCCGAACTCCTCGGCGTGAGCCGCCCGACGCTTTACGACCTGCTCAACCGGTTTGGCTTGAAGGAAATGCAGAAATGAAAATAGCGCACGCAACAATTTCGCTTGTCCTCGCGGTTTCACTTACCGCGTGCGGCAGGGACGATCCAGCGGCGCTTGTCGCCTCGGCGAAGGCCTACATCGCCAAGCGCGACTACACCGCAGCTAGCATCCAGGCAAAAAACGCCCTGCAGCAGGACCCGGACAACCGCGATGCGCGCTACCTTCTCGGACTGGCATCGCTCGAAGCCGGCGATATCCTTTCCGCCGAACAGAACCTGCAGAAAGCCGTTGAGCTCGGCCACGCTGGCGACGAGGTGCACGTAGCGCTCGCCCGTACTTTGCTCGCCAAGGGCGAGACCGCTACGCTGATAAAGCAGTTCGGCGAAGCAAAGCTTTCCGCGCCGAAAGCACAGGCTGATCTGCTAGCACTAATGGGCAGCGCCGAGCTTCGACGCAATCGGCGTGCACAAGCGCAGAGTGCATTCGAGCAGGCTCTTGCCCTCGATGCGACAAACGTTTTTGCCAATCTTGGCGTTGCGCGGCTGGCAGCCGCCGACCAAGACTGGAAACGCGCGGCCGCCACGATTGATACGGCGCTGGCCACGGCGCCGCGGAATACCGAAGCTTTGATCATGAAAGCCGGGCTCTTGGCCATACAGGGGGACAACGAAACGGCGACAAGGGCGTATCGCGCCGCCATTGAAGCGTCTCCGGCCGAAATGCCGCAACGTTTGAGCCTCATCACGCATCTCATGCGTCAGCGCGCATTTGAGACAGCTGCCACCGAGGTCGAAGCGCTCGAGAAGCTCGCCCCCAGGGACGTTCGCACCCTCTATACAAAAGCTACGCTGCTGGTTGAACAGCGCAAGTGGAAGGAAGCGCGTGAAACGCTGCAGCATGTCCTTGGACGGACCCCCGATCACGTCCCCAGCCTGACGATGGCCGGAATGGCGGCGTTTGCAACCGGAGCCTATGCCGAGGCAGAGAGCCACCTACGCAAAGCGCTGTTCAAGGCGCCGAAGGCTGTTATGCCAAAGCGCGTCCTGGCCGCGACGCACCTACGCATGGGACAGACGGACGTGGCGATGACGGAAGTCGGGGAACTCCTCAAAGCGGCCCCGGACGATCCGAAAATTCTCGCGCTCGCTGGCGAAGTGCATCTGGCGAAAGGAGATGTCGATGGCGCCGCGCGTCATTACGAGCGTGCAAAGAGCGCCATGCCGGACAACGTGCGCGTGCAGACGCGGCTTGCCCAAATCCGCTTCGCTGCCGGAGATGCAAGCGAAGGCTTCGCCGAGCTCGAGGCCGCAGCGGCCGCAGCGACGAGCACCGACGAGTACCAGCCCGACCTCGCCCTCGTCGTGGCTTACCTGAGACAGCGCCAGGCCGACAAGGCGCTGGACGCGGTGGAGAAGCTGGAGAAGAAGCAGCCCGATAATCCGGTCACGCACCACCTGCGCGGCCTTGCCCTGCTTCTCAAAAAGGATTACGCGAAGGCCCGTGCGAGCTTCGAGCGCGCACTCGCACTAAGACCGACTTACATGCCGGCGGTCGGCGCGCTTGCGCGCCTGGACCTGCGCGAAAAGAAGCCGGAGGCTGCGAAGAAGCGCTTCGAGGCCGTGCTGAAAAAAGAACCGCAGAACGAGCGAGCTCTGCTTGGACTCGCTGTGCTGCTGCGCATGACAGGGGCGGCCCCGGTCGAGATCGAAAAGATCCTCAAGCAATCGATTGCTGCGAACCCATCATCGACGAGCGCGCGCATTGCCCTCGTCAATTTCTATCTTCGTGCACGCGACCATAAGAGTGCGCTCGCCGCAGCCCAGGAAGCGAGTGTTGCGTTGCCTAACGAACCGCGCATCGTGGGCGCGCTCGGTACGGCGCAACTTGCCGCGGGCCAAGAGCGACAGGCTATCGGAACGCTGACGCGACTAGCCGAAATGCAGCCGAAATCACACGAGCCACGTCTGTTGCTCGCCTCGGCGCATATGCGGGCGGAGCAGCCGGACGAGGCCATCAAGGCCCTGCGCTCGGCATTGCAGCTACGGCCGGAACTCATGAGCGCACACCGCGATATCGCGGCGATTTATGTCAAGACCGGACGCGCTGAACAGGCGATCAAAGAGGCCAGAACGGTGCAGGCCGAAAGTCCGAACAATCCTATCGGCTATGCGCTCGAAGGCGAAGTGTATATCTACCAAAAGAACTGGGCTGCAGCCGAGCGGGTGTACCGTGCGGCGCTGAAGAACTTCGATACTCCGGCGCTCGCGGCGCGGACCCATGGAGTGATGCAACAGGCTGGCAAAGCCAAAGAAGCCGACGCGCTGGCCGAACAGTGGATCGCCGCGCACCCCAAAGATGCGTTCATGCTGAACTATCTGGGTGAGCGCGAGCTGGCGGCCAAGCGCTATGAAAACGCCATGAAGCGCTATCAGAGTGCGATTGAGCGAGTACCCGACAACGCCCTCCTACTCAACAATCTCGCCTGGGTGAAACACCAACTGAAGCAGCCCACTGCACGGGACGACGCCGAACGGGCCCATGAGCTCGCCCCAGAAAACGTGCCGATCATGGATACGCTAGGCACGATCCTGGTAGATAGCGGCGAGCTGGAGCGCGGCCTTGAGCTTCTCGGCACGGCCGCCGAGCGTGCGCCCCAGGCTCATAACATTCGTCTTAATTTCGCCAAGGCTCTGGTCAAGGCCAAGCGTAAGGAGGCTGCGCGCAAAGAGCTCGAGGCACTGGCGAAGCTGGACAGTCGCAGTCCGATTCAGCAAGAAGCGGCGAAGCTACTCGGGAGTCTCTAGACCTCATGCGCGCATGACGTCGATGAACCCTTTCTGGCGCGCCCTGGCGGGGCGAAAGCTCAACTGGGTTGTTACCGGAAGCGCCGGCTTCATCGGGTCGCATCTGCTAGAAACACTGCTGCGCCATGGCCAGCGCGTGGTGAGCCTGGACAACTTCTCAACCGGGAAGCGGAAGAACCTGCTCGAGGTCGAAGCGGCGGTTGGCGAAGAGGCGTGGAAGCGCCACCGCTTTATCGAGGGCGACATCGCCGACTTGGATACTTGCCGCGTCGCGTGCCGGGCGGCCGACGTCGTCTTGCATCAGGCTGCCTTGGGCTCGGTCCCGCGCTCGATCGCCGATCCCCTCGCGACGCACCAGGCCAATGTCACCGGTTTTGTGAACATGCTGGAGGCCGCGCGCGCGGCCAAGGCGCGCTTCGTCTATGCCTCTTCCAGCGCCACCTATGGAGACCATGCAGCCCTGCCGAAGGCCGAAGACGCGATCGGCGACCCCTTGTCTCCCTACGCCGCCACCAAACGCGTGAACGAACTCTACGCCGCGGTGTTCGCTCGCTGCTACGGACTGCAAACGGTCGGCATGCGCTACTTCAACGTATTCGGCCCGCGCCAGGACCCCGATGGCCCGTATGCGGCCGTCATTCCGCGGTGGATCAGGGCGCTGCTTCGCGGCGAGCCGGTGGAAATCAATGGCGACGGTGAAACGACGCGTGATTTCTGTTTCGTAGCGAACGCGGTGCAGGCGAACCTGCTCGCCGCCCTGACCGATGACGCCAAGGCGCTAAATCGGGTCTACAACATCGCGGTCGGGGAGCGTATCTCGCTCAACCGCCTGCTGGAGATCCTGCGCGACCGGGTCGCCGAGATCCATGGCGAACGTGCGGGTGCAGCGCCGGTGTACCGGCCGTTCCGTGAGGGCGACGTACAGCATTCGCTCGCTGACATCAGCCTCGCGCGCAAGTACCTCGGCTACGAGCCGAGCCACCACGTCGCGAGCGGCCTGAGAGAAACCCTATCCTGGTATGTAAGCCGCCTCGCCGGCGCAGCGCTCGCCTGACGGTGCTGTTCGCGGCAGTGCCAGTTTGGGCCCATTCGGGCTGGGCCTTCGCGCAGACTGCTTTGCCGGAAACAATTGAGCGCATCAAGCCCTCAATCGTCGCCGTGGGCAGTTTCCAGCGTCTGCGCACCCCGCAATTCAGGTTCTCCGGCACCGGCTTTATCGTCGGCGATGGACTGAAGGTTGCCACCAACGAGCATGTAATCGCCAAGATCACCGGAGACAAAGGGGAGATTGCCATCGCAATTCCGCGGCCGGGCGGCAAGGCGCAAATTCGATCAGCACGCCAGCTCGTCGGCGACCCTGAATCCGATCTGGCGCTGCTCAGCATAGATGGTCCAGCGCTGCCACCACTGCGCTTGGCTGACGGCACCCAAGTGCGCGAAGGTGAAACCTATTTCTTCACGGGATTTCCCATCGGGGGGGTATTGGGCCTCTTCCCTGTGA
>DASRIR010000179.1:0-15004 GCA_035649875.1 Burkholderiales bacterium
TCGGTGAGCGCGACCGCGATCGGATGGCCGACCGCGCGGTACTGGCAGGTGACGTTCTTGTTCGTGAACACCACGTGCATGCGCGCCTTGTACTTCTGGTGCTGGTACGGCCCGCCGGTGAGGTTCACCACCTGGTTCCCCTCAATGCCGCTGGTGCGCGGATAGACCGAGTACGGGCCGATCGCGGTCAGATCGTCCAGATCGAAGGCGAGAATCTCGCCCGCCTTGGTGCATGCCATGCGCACGCGCGCCCGGTGCTCGCGCGCGTGGATGTCGGACGCGAACGACTCCAGCCGGTCGGCGATGAACTTCACCGGCCGGCGCAGCATCACCGAGAGCGCGGCGGTCGCCATCTCGTCCGGATAGACGTGCACCTTGATGCCGTACGCGCCGCCGATGTCCTTGGTGATCACGCGCACGTTGGCTTCGGGAATGTTCAGATGCCGCGAGAAGATGTCCTGCATCATGTGCGGCGCCTGGGTCGCGTGGTACACGGTGAGCGAATGCTCGGCCGCGTTGTAGTCCGCGACGATCGCGCGACCCTCCGGGCACACGCCGGTATGGCGGCCGAAATGGAACGTGTCCTCGACGACGAGGTCGGCCTTGGCGAAAGCCTCGTCGACGCCGCCGGTGTCGTGCTCGCGCTTGAAGCAGATGTTGTCGCCCAGGTCGGGGTGGATCACCCGCTTGCCTGCGAGCGAGTCCTCCATGTCGACCACGACCGGGAGCTCCTCCCATTCGGCCTCGATGAGCGTCACCGCGTCCTCGGCCTGCGTGCGCGATTCGGCGACGACCGCCGCGACCGGCTCGCCCTGCCAGCACGCGCGCTCGATTGCGATCGCGTGCTGCGGCGGCGACTTGATGCCCTTCAGGTGCGCGAGGACCGCGATCCAGGGTGCGCAGTACTCGGCGACCGCGCGGCCGTCGAAGACGCCGATGACGCCGGGCGCGCGGCGCGCATTCTTGAAATCGAGCTGCTTGATCCGCGCATGCGCATACGGGCTGCGGAAGAACGCCACGTGCGCCAAGCGCGGAAAGCGCAGGTCGTCGGTAAATGCACCGCGGCCCTGCAGAAGGCGCTGCGCGTTCGGCCGCGGCACGCTCGTGCCGATGTAGCCCTTGTCGACCTGCGTGCCCGGCGCGTGGAGCGGTAGCTCGGCCTTACCCATGAGTCACTTCCGTCTGTATTACTTCCTCTATTGCGTCGACGATCGCCTGGTAGCCCGTGCAGCGGCAGTAATTGCCGGAAATATGGCTTCGTATTTCTTCTCGGGAAACCTTCTTGCGCTGGCGAACAAGATCCTGCGCCGCCATGAGCATTCCGGGCGTGCAAAAGCCGCATTGCAATGCGTTCTTTTCGTGGAACGCCTTCTGGAGCTTCTCGAGCTCCTTGGAGTCGGAGAGCCCCTCGATCGTCTCCACGCGGCAGCCGTTCGCCTGCACCGCGAGCATCAGGCAGCCGCGCACGATCTCGCCGTTCACGCGGACCGTGCAGGCGCCGCACACGCCGTGCTCGCAGCCGAGGTGCGAGCCGGTAAGGCCGAGTTCCTCGCGCAGAAAATCGACCAGGTGCTGGCGCGCGGGGATACTGCGCGTCACCTGCGTGCCGTTCACCGTCATCGTAGTGGTCAGAGTCTGGTCCATGCGCGCTCGAGCAATACCTTGGCGAGGTGCAGCTTGGTGGATGCAGTGTGATAGAGATCCGCGGCCGGCGTGGGGATGGATGCTTTCGCGTCGTCGAGCGTCTTTGGCTTCAGCAGCACCGGCTTGCCGCCCACACCGAAAAAAGCAATTCGGCGCTCAGACCGCTGCACTGCCGCGGCCAAGCCCACGATCGCATAGTCGCCGTGGCGACGCGCGAGCTCGAGGAACACCGACTTGTCGGCCTTCGGAAATTCAGCCCCGACCAGGATCTCGTTCTCCCGCAGGTCGGTCTCGAACAGCCCCTTGAAGAAGTCGACGGCCTTGACCCGCCGCTCGCCTTTCTTCCCGGCGATCACCAGCACCGCGTCGAGCGCCACGGCGCAGGCGGGCAGCTCGGCCGCCGGGTCGGCGAGCGCCAGGCTGCCGCCGAGCGTGCCCCGGTTGCGGATCGCGGTATGGGCGATCTGCGGGACCGCCTCCGCGAGGAGCGGCAGGTGCTTGCGGATGTCTTCGGATTTCTCGAGCTGCGCGTGCGTGCAGAGCGCACCGATGCGCACGGCGCCATTGGCGGGCTCGATCCGGGAGAGCCCCGGAAGGCCGGTGATGTCCACCAAGATTTCGGGCGCGGAGAGCCGCAGGTTGAGCGAGGGAATGAGGCTTTGGCCGCCGGCGAGGATCTTCGCCCCCGGCCGCTCGAGCAGGTCGAACGCCTCGGCGAGCGAACGCGGTTTCGCATAGGCAAACGACGGCGCCTTCAAGCCAGGAGCTCCTCCTCGGCGCGATTATGCCCGAGCAGGGGCGAAAAAAATGGGGGCGGGTCCGAAGGCCCGCCCCCACGTTTTGCGAGAAGCCTGCTTCTTAGAAGTTGTGGCGCAGGCCGACTGCGATGGACGTGAACTGTGCTCCCGGGGCCGGCGTGATGGTGCTTGCGCTATTCATCACGAAGCTGCCGTTGTTGTCGTTGTCGACCATCGTGTAGAACGCGTACACCTTGGTCGTCTTGGTGATGTTGTAGTTGTAGCCGAGGGTCCACTGCTTGGCGCCCAGGTCGTTGTCGGCATCCACGAGGCCGTAGTTCACGTGAAGCTCGTGCTGGCCGAACGGGAACATCGCCGCGATACGCCAGTAGTCGCTGTCGATGCTGACACCCCCGACTTCGGTGTCGGCCATTTCCCACAGCGCGCCGAGCACCATGAACTTGAAGTCATAGGCGCCGCCGATGGTCCACGCCGTCGCGTCGCTCCCCGCGCCGAGCACCGCGGAATCCTGGGTGTTGGCGTACGACAGCGCGGCGTGCAGCGGGCCGGTGTCGTAGGAAGCGACGAGGCCGATGTGGCGGGGTTGATCCTGGCCGGCGGTGCGCGTCTCATCAAGCAGGGAGAACGCGGCGTCGATCGTGATCGGACCGATCTTGGGGCTGGTGTACCAGATCGTGTTGTTCATGAAGCCCTGGAAGCCGACCACGGTGCCATTCAGCAACGCATCCGACGATGTGCCCGTGTCGTGGTTGTGCATGCTGATGTAGTCGTAGGTCGCGTAGTACACGGGTCCGATGGTGCGGCCGGCGCGGAACGTACCGAAAGCGCCCTGCAGGCCTGCGAAGCTGTCGCGGCTTGACCAGGTTTGTCCACCGTCATCCAAACCGACATTGCTCTCGATCTGGAAGATCGCCTTGAGGCCCGGGGTCAGCTCCTTGTTGCCGCGGATGCCGACGCGCGACGAGTTGTCGATCAGCTCGTAGTTCGACTGGTTGACGGTGCTGTTGTCGGTCTCGATGCGCTCGGCGCTTACGTTGACGCGCCCGTAGATCTGGATTTCGGCCGGCACCTGAGCCAGTGCGGGCATCGCGAATGCGGATGTGACTGCTGCTACTAGAAGCGTGCGCTGCATACTTCTTTCTCCCTTCCCAATGAAGTTAGAGGTCTCCCCCCTCCTTTGGCGCGCAACTGTACGCTTAGACGGCACGGCGCGACGTGAAATGGCGGCAAACTGTCTCGTGCACGCAACAGCTTGCGGGCTTGGCGTTTGAAACGAGCGGCTATCATTGGGCGTCCAGAGAGGAAAACCATGCTGAGGTTCGTTTTTCTTGCGTTCGCGGTGCTGCTGTCCCTCCCGGCGGCCTCCCAGCCCTATCCCAACCAGCCGATCCGGCTGATCGCGCCCTTTCCGCCCGGCGGCAGCGTGGACATCATGGCCCGGCTGATCGCCGAGCCGCTGGCGGCGCAGCTCGGCGGCAAGATCGTGATCGACAACCGTAGCGGGGCGTCCGGCAACATTGGGATGGAAGCCGCGGCGCGCGCGAAGCCCGACGGCTATACGGTGGTGCTGAACACCATCCCGCTCGCGACCAACCAGGCGCTGTTCGACAAGCTCACCTGGGACCCGGTCAAGGACTTCGCGCCGATCGGCATGGTGGCGACCGCGCCGCACGTGCTCGTGGTGCCGCCCAAGGTGAAGGCGGGCAAGGTGGACGAGCTGGTGCGCCTTGCGCGCGCGAGTCCCGGCAAGCTGACCTACGCCTCTGCCGGCGTCGGCACGACGTTCCATCTCTGCGGAGAGATGTTCAAGGACTCGACCCAGACGTTCATCCTGCACGTGCCCTACCGCGGCGGCGGGCCGGCGCTGCTCGATACCCTCGGCGGGCAGGTCGACATGAGCTTCCCCACTCTGTCGGCTGCGCTGGCACACGTAAAGGCCGGCAACCTGCGCGCGCTCGCCGTGACGAGCACCACGCGCTCGCCGCTGCTCCCGGACGTCCCCACGCTGCAGGAAGCTGGCGTCAAGGACTTCCAGTTCACGCAGTGGCTTACCCTCCTAGCCCCCTCGGGCACGCCGCGCGAAGTCGTCTCGCAGCTGAACGGCGCGCTGCGGCAAACGCTCAACTCGAAAGAGGTGCGTGAAAAGTTCAGTCAGCAGGGTTTCGACGCCTTCATCACCTCGCCGGAAGAAGCCGGCAAGTTCATCGCGTCCGAGGTCAAGCGCTTCGGCACGCTCATCAAGAACCGGAAAATCACTGCGGAATAACCATGGATCTCGGACTGAAGGATAAGAAGGTATTGATCACCGGCGGCAGCAAGGGGATCGGCCTCGCTTGCGCGAGGGCTTTCATCGCCGAGGGCGCGCGCGTCGCCTTGGTTTCACGCTCCCAAGAGAATCTGGACCAGGCGAAGAAATCTTTGGAGAAGGCCTACACGATCGCCGCCGACCTGACCGACGCCGCGGCCGCCGCCGCGATGGTCGAGCGCGTCGAGAAGGAGTTCGGCCCGATCGACGTCCTGGTGAATTCCGCCGGCGCTGCGAAGCGCACCGACGCCGACGACCTCACGCCGGCGGCGTGGCGGGCGGGCATGGATGCGAAATATTTTTCGTACATCAACGTGATCGACCCGGTCATCAAGCGCATGGGCAGGCGCGGCCAGGGCGCGGTGATCAACGTGATCGGCAGCGGCGGCAAGGTCGCTTCGCCCACGCACCTCGCGGGCGGCGCGGCGAATGCTGCGCTCCTATTGGCTACGGCGGGACTCGCCTACGCTTACGCGTCCAAGGGCGTGCGCGTGGTGGGCGTAAGTCCGGGAGTGACGAAGACTGAACGGGTTGCCGAGGGACTGAAAGCCGAGGCGAAGCGCGCCAACGTTTCCGTAGAGCAGGCGGAGAAGCAGATGGTCGCGCGCCTGCCAATGGGCCGCCCGGCCGAGCCCGGGGAAATCGCCGACATCGTGGTGTTCGCCGCGTCAGAGCGCGGCCGTTACCTGACCGGCGCGAACATCTCTAGCGACGGGGCTGCTTCGCACGTTGTTGTCTGAGCTGCTCGGCGAAGCTTGCCGATAGCGGAACCAGCATGGCGTCGCTGTTCGGGTTGATGGCAACTAGGACGCGCGCCCCGCTTTCCGGCCGCTCGACGCGGCAATTGCTCCAGTACCGCTCGGAGAGCCGCACGGTCAAGGTGCCATTCGAGGCGTCGGGCCCCTTGAAGGTTTCGACGACGCGCACCGTAACGACGTCCTTCTCCAGCGCGGTGACGTCACCGGCGAAGAGCGCGCTTGCCCACTCGTACCAGCCTTCGGGCGGCGTCTTCGTCGCGAACAGGCAAGCGTGCGTCCAGCCGCTCGCAAGCGAAAGAACCGCCGCCGCAATCGCGTGTCGCATGCTCATGGCGCCAACGTAGCATGGAACCCGCAAGCCTCGCTCTCGCCGCGCTCGTCTGGCTGGGCAGCACCGAAATCGCCGCCGGCCGCGCCCAGCTCGGCCCCTGGCAGATGAACGAATCGCGCTGGGACTACGTCGACGACGCCACGGTTGCGCTCGACGAGCGCGGCGGCGCGGCCGTGGCCTGGGTCGACCAGGGTCGCAAGGATGTCTTCTTCCAAAGATTCGACGCGAGCGGAAAGAAGCTCGCGCAGCCGGTGAATGTCTCCCGCAGCCCGAAGGTGTTTTCCTGGCTGCCGCGCGTGGCGCTCGATGGCGGGAAGATCTGCATCCTGTGGCAGGAGATCATCTTCTCCGGCGGCTCGCACGGCGGCGACATCCTCTTTGCCCGATCCGAGGACGGGGGACGCAGTTTTTCAGAACCCGAGAATCTTTCCAGCTCGGTCGCCGGCGACGGCAAAGGCCGCTACAACGCGGAGCTCTGGCACAACGGCAGCCTGGATCTCGTCGTCGCGGGAAACACCGTGTACGCGGCCTGGACGGAATATGAAGGCGCGCTCTGGCTGCGGCGTTCGCGCGATGGTGGAAAGAGCTTCTCCGAGAAAATTCGCCTGGCCGAGACGAAGCCTGCGCGCGCCCCTTCTCTGGCCGCTCAGAAAGACACGGTATTCCTCGCCTGGACGGTGGGGGACGATGCAGCGGCCGACATCCGCGTGGCGCGATCGACTGACGCCGGCGCCACGTTCGCCGCGCCGGTGATCGTGCAGCGAAGCCCGGGCTACTCCGACGCGCCGAAGCTCACGCTGGACGCGCACGGCGTGCTGCATCTCGTCTACGGCGAGGACGGGCGCATCCTCTACTCGCGCTCCGCCGATGGCGGCGCGAGCTTCGAGCGGCCGCGCGCCATCTCCGGCGGCGACGCGGGTTTTCCGGCGCTTGGCCTGGATGCAAAAGGCAATCTCTATGTGCTCTGGGAGCGCTTCACGGACGCGACGGGGATGCCGCGCGGCCTTGGCATCGCGGTCTCGCGCGACGCGGGACGCTCCTTCCAGGCGGGCGCGGTGCCGGAAAGCGCCGGCAGCGGCCGCAATGGCAGCCTTCAGGGCATGCTCATGAACAAGCTCGCGGTCGGCCGCGATGGAACGGTCGCCATCGTGAACAGCAGCATCCGCGACGGCGATCGCAGCCGCGTCTGGCTGATGCGCGGGCGCCTGGCGACGCGCTAGGCGGCGAAAAAAACCCCGTCGATTCCG
Organism: Burkholderiales bacterium; assembly: GCA_035649875.1. Taxonomy (GTDB): domain Bacteria; phylum Pseudomonadota; class Gammaproteobacteria; order Burkholderiales; family SG8-39; genus SCGC-AG-212-J23. Next base: position 7,044 of record DASRIR010000179.1, read on the forward strand.
AAGACGCCCACGAACATCTCTTTTCCGCGCGGCGTGACGACCAGCTTGCGCGAGTCCGCGACCCGCACGAGCCAGCGCTGCTCGAGGTAGTGGCGTAGCAGCGCCGCACCCAGCGCGCCCGCGACGTGCGGCCGGCGCTCGGTCCAATCCGTGCAGCAGCGGAACAAGGGCCGTCTCGAGTCTTCGAACGCGATCTTGAGATCCGCCACCACGGTGTTCCCTGGCCGCAGCAGACGCTCCGTCAGCGCCACGCCCAGCTGCCCGGCGAGATGGTCGTAGCAGCAGCGCGCGAAACGCAGCTCGCGCGCCGCAGGCGGCAACGGTCTGGCACCGATTTCCGAGATCGCCTCGACGGCCTGCGCGACCTCGCTGCCCGCGAGCCGGAAGTATTTCGCCCTGCCGCGGCCCTCCCAGGCGAGCATCCGGGCGGCGACCAGCTTCCTGAGGTGCGTGCTTGCCGTCTGCGGGGTCACGCCCGCATCGAGCGCGAGCTTCTTCGCACTGCGGGAGCGCCCGTCCATCAGCGCGAGCACCATGGCGGCGCGGCCGGGGTCGGCGAGCAAGGCGGCGGTGGCGGCGACGAGTCGATGCTGCACAGCCGGATTCTCTGCTCGGGGCCGACGCGCGTCCAATGGAACACTTCGACCGCCGTCGAACGGTTTGGAGTACGCTCGCCCCTTCACGGAGGAGGAGCCCATGAAACGCAGAGCGATCCTGAAAGTCGGCGCCGCGACCGCCGCCCTCGGTTTTCCGGCGATCATCCGCGCGCAGCAGAAAGAGGTCGTGATCCTCGGCCTCTGGGACCAGACCGGCGCGTTCGCCGACGTCGGCCCGCTCAACGACCGCGGCATGCGCATGGCGCTCGAGGAGCGCGACATGAAGATCCTCGGCCGCTCGATCAAGTACATCACGCGCGACGGCGCGACGCAGGCCGGCACCTCGACACGGCGCGCGGAGGAGGCGATCGACGGCGAGGGCGCGCGCTTCGTGATCGGCCCGTGGTCCTCCGGCGTCGCGCTCGCGGTTTCCGAGGTGGCGAAGCGCAAGAAAGTGCTCCACTTCTTCAGCGGCGGCACCGAGGACATCTCCGGCGCGCGCTGCCATCGCTATTCGTTCCAGTGGGCGGCGAGCCCCTATACCGCGGCGAAAACCGTGGTCGACAACTTCATGAAAGCCAACCCCAAGGCGAAGCGCTGGCACCTGATGGTCGCGGATTACGCCTTCGGCTGGTCGGTCGAGAAATACATCAAGGAAGTCGGCAAGAACCACGGGCTGGAGTTCGTCGGCGCCGACCGCCATCCGCTCGGCGAGCGCGAGTTCTCGAACTACGTGCAGAAAGCCGCCGCCAACCGCCCCGACGTCGTGGTGATGATCAACTTCGGCGGCGACGCGGTCGCCGGCGCGCGCGAGATCTTCAACTTCGGCCTCACGCCCAAGATCCCGCTCATCATGTCGTGGTCCTCGGGCGTGGAAGAGCTGATCCAGCTCTCGCCCGAGATCCGCGAGAACCTCTGGGTCGGGACCAACTTCTACTACACCGCCGATACGCCGGTGGCGAAGGAGTTCGTCAAGAACTACCGCGCGAAGTTCAAGACCCCGCCGGGCTACGCGCCGTCGGCCGCCTATTCGATGACGCGGCTCATGCTGGCCGGCTTCGACAAGGCGAAATCGGTCGAGGTGGCCGACGTGATCAAGGCGCTCGAGGGCATCGAGGTGAATGACCTCCTCGGCCGCATGCGCGTCGACCCGGCCACGCACCAGACGCTGCGGCCCTACTTCTTCCTGCGCTGCAAGCCGAAGAAAGCGATGAAGGAGGAGCTCGACCTCGCCGACGTGATCGCGACCGGCGACACGCCGCTGCCGAAGGAATACGCGGCCTGCAAAGACATCGGCCAGTTCTAGGTCTAGGGCATTAAGGCGGGTTCTAGCCTCCGAGCGTGAACCTTCTCCTCGGGCAGATCCTCAACGGGATCGCGACGGGGATGCTGTACGCCCTGATGGGCCTCGGCCTGTCGCTCATCACGGGGGTGCTCAACATCCCAAACTTCGCCCACGGCGCGCTGTTCGCCGTTGGCGCTTATTTCTTGGTTTCTTCAGTCAATCTCGTGGGGAATTTCTGGCTGGGTTTGCTGCTCGCGCCGCTGGGCGTGGCGATTCTCGGCCTGCTGATCGAGTACGCCGGAATCCGGCGTCTGTACGCCGCGGGCCACGACTACCAGCTGCTCTTCACCTTCGGCCTGGCGCTCATCTTGAATGAGCTGATCATCGTGATCTGGGGACCGGTGGGCATCAGCCACCTGCCGCCGGCGATCCTGCGCGGCGGCGTCGACCTCGGCTTCACGTTCTATCCGAAGTACCGGCTGTTCGTGATGGTCATGGCCGGGCTGCTGGTGTTCGCCACCTGGCTGTTCCTCGAGAAAACGCGCTACGGCGCGATCATGCGCGCCGGGATCGAGAACAAGGAGATGGTCTCGCTGCTCGGCATCGACATCCATCGCCTGTTTACCGTGGCGTTCGCGCTCGGTGCTTTCCTGGCCGGCATCGCCGGCGCGCTCACCGCGCCGATCCGCGGGCTTTCGCCCGGGATGGGCGTGGACATGCTCGGCATCGCATTCGTCGTGGTGGCGCTCGGCGGCCTGGGCAACCTGCTGGGCGCGATTGCCGCCGGCCTCCTGATCGGCATCGCGCAGGCGGTCGTCGCCGCATACTGGACCGAGGCTTCCACCGCGGTGATCTTCGCGGTGATGGCGCTCGTGCTGCTCGTTCGGCCCCAAGGCATGTTCGGCATTCGATGAAATACCAGGATCTCCTGGTTGTGGCTGCGATCGTGGCGCTTCCGTTTATCGTGCGGCCGGTGATCGCAACGGAGATCTGGATCTTTGCCATCTTCGGCCTGGGCCTGAACCTGCTCCTCGGCTACACCGGGCTGCTTTCCTTCGGCCAGTCGACGTTCTTCGGCTCGGCGGCGTATGTCGCCGGCTGGCTGCTCAAGCACTACGGCATCAATGTCTTCCTCGCGCTCGGTATCGGCATCGGCGTGGGCGCGCTATCCGCGCTGCTCGTCGGCTACCTTTGCGTGCAGCGCTCGGGGCTCTACTTCATCATGCTGACCTTCGCGCTGAACCAGCTCTTCTACTTCGTCGCCTACCAGTGGACCAGCGTCACCGGCGGCGAGGACGGCATGCAGGGCGTGCCACGGCCGGCGCTGCTCGGGCTCGATTTCACCAGTCCGCTCGTCTACTACGCTTTTGTCTCGATCCTGTTTGTGGCAAGTCTTTTCATCATGCGGCGGATCGTGGACTCGCCGCTGGGCAAGATCCTGCAGTCGATCCGCGAGAACGAGGTGCGCGCGGAAGCGGTCGGCTACCACGTGCCGCGCTTCAAGCTGCTCGCCTTCGTGATCGGCGGCGCGTTCAGCGGCCTGGCGGGCGTGCTCTATGCGATGCTGTTCGGCATCGTGCCGCTCGAAGCGATCAGCTTCGTGTTCTCGGGCAACGTGGTGTTCGCGACGCTCATCGGCGGCTCGGGCTCGCTCTACGGGCCGATCATCGGCTCGTTCGTGTTCATCTGGCTCTCGGAGTCGATGAGCGTGGTCTGGGCGCGCTGGCCGCTGCTGCTCGGCGTGGCGTTCGTGATCGTGGTGCTCTTCTTCCGCGGCGGCGTGGTCGAAGCGTGGAACAGGTTCTGGGCATGGAAGGCATTCTCGAAACCCACCAACTGAGCAAGTCCTTCGGTGCCCTGGCCGCGGTGCAGGACGTGAACCTCCGCATCGAAGCCGGCAGCCTGCATTCCGTCATCGGCCCGAACGGCGCCGGCAAGACCACGCTCTTCAACCTGCTCACCGGAACGTTCCCGCCGAGCTCCGGAAAGATCTTTCTGGATCAGAAGGACATCACGGGCACGCCGGCCCACCGCATCGCCCACCTGGGCCTCGCGCGCTCCTTCCAGCGCACCAACGTGTTCCCGGCGTTCTCGCTGCTGGACAATGTCTGGGTCGCGGCTTTTGCGACCGGCCGCTCCTGGGGCGGGCTGCTTTTCAAACCCGCGAACAAGTATCCGGAGGCCACGGAGCGCGCCCGGCGGGCGCTTTCCGACGTGGGCCTGGAGCACAAGGCGCACCAGCTCGCGCGCGAGATCTCGCACGGCGAGCAGCGCCAGCTCGAGCTCGCGATCGCGCTCGCCGCCGCGCCGCGCGTGCTGCTGCTCGACGAGCCGGCGGCCGGCCTGTCGCCGGAAGAAACGCGCCGCATGGTGGCGCTGGTGCGCTCGCTGAAGGGCCGCTACACGATCGTGCTGATCGAGCACAAGATCGACATCATCATGAGCGTCTCCGATCGCATCTCGGTGATGCACTTCGGCTCGCTCATCGCCGAGGGCTCGCCCGAGGAAATCCAGCGCAATCCCGAGGTGCGCCGGGCCTATCTCGGCGGCATCGCCGCATGATCGAGCTGCGGAAGATCAACTCCTTCTACGGGCTCGGGCACATCCTGCACGACCTGTCGCTCAGCGTCGCCGAGGGCGAGGTCGTCGCCCTCCTCGGCCGCAACGGCGCCGGCAAGACCACGACCCTGCGCTCGATCACCGGCCTCACGCCGCCGCGCTCGGGCGAGATCCGTTACAAGGGGCGCGACATCGCCGGTTTCGGCGCCCACCAGGTCTCGCGTCTCGGCATCGCCCTGGTGCCCGAGACCCGGGACATCTTTTCGTATTTGACCGCCCGTGAAAACCTGGCCATTGCGCGCCGCGCCGCTTCCCGCTGGCAGCTGGAAACAGTGCTCGAGCGCTTTCCGAGCCTCAAGGAACGGCTGAATAACAAAGGGCGGCAACTCTCCGGCGGCGAGCAGCAGATGCTGGCCATCGCGCGGGCGCTTCTCACCGGCCCCGACCTCCTGCTGCTGGACGAGCCTTCGCAGGGCCTGGCGCCGTTGGTCGTGAACGCTGTGATGACTACCATCCAGCAGCTCAAGCAGGAGCGCGTGAGCATGCTGCTGGTGGAGCAGAACGCCGAGATGGCGCTACGCCTCGCCGACCGCGTCTACGTCATCGACCATGGCACCGTGGTCTTCGAAGGCACGCCCGCCGCGCTACGCGCCGATCGCCAGGTCACCGCGACCTATCTTGGCGTAGGCAGTTAGCCAGCCCGTCCAGCGAACGGGATTCATAGAGAGGAGGCGGCGCCGCCGGCGGCCGCTCCAGCCCCACGCGGTTGTGCCAGTAGGTGTCGAGTCCGACGCGGGCGGTGCCGATGAGATCGAAGCCCGAGCCGGCCACAAACAGGACCTCGCTGGGCTCCAGCGTCAGCTCGGACAGCGCGAGGCGGTACGGCGCAGGATTGGGCTTGTAGAAGCCGGCGCGCTCCGACGTGACGATGACGTCGAACGGGACATCGACGCGCTCAGCGGCCGCGCGGCCCAACCGTTCCGAGCAGTTGGTGACGACGCCCAAAGCCGATGTTCTCTTCAAGTTGGAAAGAACCGCTCGCGCCTCCGGCCAGGGCTGCAGCGTCGCCCAGTCGTCTTCCAGGCGCTTTCCCGCGCTTTCATGCAGGCCGCTCGCCCGCGCCGCTTCCGCCACCAGCGCCTCGTAGGGGCGATAAGCCCCGCAGCCATACGTCAGCTCGAGATAGGCCGCGCGCCAGCGCCGGCCCGCGGCCTCGCTGCCCGCCACGCGGTTCCAGACGGTCCACGAATCGAGCAGGCCGGTAAGAAGGTCGAAGAGGACTGCCTTGTACTTCAAGGCGCCGACTTGCCGTCCGACGGACCCTTCAGCTCGACCGTGTTGCCTTCCGGATCGCTCAGGTAGATCGAAACGCCGTTGCCCTCGGCGCCGAAGCGGTTCTTGATGTCGCCGACGGCCACGCCGTGCTTGCGCAGGTGGGAAACAATTTCCTTTTCGTCGAAGGGCTCGACGCGCAGGCAGAGGTGGTCCAGGTTGCGGCCTTCCTCTGCCGGCGGCGCGCCGCCGGCCTTGCCGAGCGGCCCGTCGACCTCCACGAGATCGATCATGGCGTCGCCGACGCGCAGATGCGACATGCCGAACTCGGTGCGGTAAGCCACATACGCGGCGCCCAGCACCTCGCAATAGAAGCGCTCCATGACGCGCCTGTCCCGCACGCGCAGCACCAGGTGGTCAATCCCGCGAATTTTCAGCATTCCGACTACCGATTGTGCACCAGCGCGTGCCACGCGCGCACGGCGCTTGCATCCATCCGAGACATTCCTCTTGTAAGGAGCATGCTGACATGGCGAATTCAACGTCAGAGAACCTGCAAAACGCAGCGCAATCCGCCAAGGACACTCTCGCGCAGCAGAAGGACGGCGCGGCAAACACCCTCGGCAGCCTGGCGGGAACGCTGCGCAAGGCGGCGCGCGAATCCGACGGCGGGGGCGGTTCTGCAGCGCACATGGCCGAGTGGGCGGCCGACGGGCTCGAGCGCGTCTCGGCGACACTGCGCAGCAACGATCTCAACGGCATGATGCGCCAGGTCGAGTCGTTCGCACGCAGCCAGCCGGTGGCGTTCTTCTTCGCCGCTGCGGCGGCCGGATTCCTCGCCACCCGGTTTCTGAAGGCAGGCGCGCAGCCAGGCATCGGCGAGCAATCCAGCCTGGATCGCGACCCGGGCCGCCATGAATTGACCGGCGGCCCCATCAGCAAGACCGACGCTTCCTCCACCGTCCCGCTGTAACCCTTCGAAAGAGATCCCATGGCATCGATTCCGCAACAGAACATTCCCGAGCAGGACTACGCCCGGGGCCGCTCCCTGATGGGCTTGTTTGCCGACCTGTGGCGCGAGACGCAAACGCTCGTGCACCAGGAGGCGCAGCTCGCCAAGGCCGAGCTGTCGGAGAAAGTGTCGCAGGTGACCACCGGCGCGGGCGAGATCGCCGCCGGCGGCGCGATCCTCTTCGCCGGCTTCATCGTGCTGCTGTTTGCCGCGGTCGGCGCGCTCCAGCTGATGCTGCCAACGCAGCACGCGATCTGGCTCTCGCCGCTGATCGTCGGCCTCGTGGTGATGATCATCGGCTACATCGTCCTGTCGCGCGGGCGCAAGCAGTTCAGCGCCGACAGCCTCACGCCCGAGCGGACGATTGAATCCCTGCAGCGCGACGCGAGACTGGCAAAGGAGCACGTGAAATGACGACCAACGGCAGCAAACGACCCGCAGAGATCCTGGCTGAAATCGATCATACGCGCCACGAAATGGACCGCACCCTGAGCGCGATCGAGCATCGCCTCACCCCCGGTCAGCTGATGGACCAGGGGCTGGATTACCTGCGCCATAGCGGCGCCAACGAATTCGTCCAGAACCTCGGCGGCACCGCGAAGCAGAATCCCGTACCGCTCGCGCTGGTCGGCGTAGGGCTCGCGTGGCTTATGGCCTTGGGCCGCCAACCCACGCAGAGCCCCTCTTCGGTCTCGACCTCGGGCATACGCGACAAGGCGAGCGGCGCGATGCAAAGCGCGTCCGAGACGCTTTCCTCGGCCAAGGAGCGTATGACGGGCAGCGTGGATTCGCTGCGCCAACGCGCCGGCGAGATCACCGACAGCACCCGGCAGCAATGGCAACGCGCTCGTGGCGGTATCGATCATCTGGTGAACGAACAACCGCTTGCCCTCGGCGCTATCGGTCTCGCTATCGGCGCCGTGCTCGGTGCTGCCGCGCCGCGCACGCGCGCCGAAGAGCAGGTTATGGGCGATGCCGCAAGGAGCTTCACCGAGAAGGCGAAGGAATTGGGGTCGCAGCAACTGGACGCCGCAACGCAGGCAGCAAAGCAGGCGGCCGAGCGCGTCACGGCGGGACAACCCAGCTCCTCGCCTTTGCAGGGTCAGCAAACCCAGGGCCAAGCCAAACCCCAGCAGCCAGGTCGCGACAAGAAAGGCGCCTGGTAGTGGCGGTCGCGACCGACACCCGTGGCCGCGAAGCCGACTGGCCGCGCGAGATTCCTTCGCGCGGCTGGCTC
>DASRIR010000180.1:0-12307 GCA_035649875.1 Burkholderiales bacterium
CGACCGCGGTCGCATCGTGGCGAACGGCACGCCCGCCGAGTTGCGCGGCATGTCGGAGCTTGCCGGCGCGGTCACCCTGTCGGCGCGCGGCGCCGACGAGGAGGACCTCGCCAAGCTCGGGCGCGTGGAGAAGCTGAACGGCGCCTTGCGCGTCTATCCGCGCGACAAGTCGAAATCGGCGGAGCTGGCGCAGCAGATCATCGAACTCGTGAACCGCCGCGGCTGGAAGGTGGAAGGCATGTTCAGCGAGCGCGGTGAGCTCGACGAGGTGTTCCGCCGCATCACGCTCCCCGACACCGTCAAGCAATGAGAACCATCTGGACCATCGCGAAGCGCGAGCTCTGCGGGTACTTCACGTCCCCGGTGGCGTACGTCTTTCTGGTGATCTTCCTCTTGCTCACGGGCTTCTTTACCTTCACCGCGGGCAACTTCTTCGAGCGCGGCGAAGCGAGCCTCGCCGCGTTCTTCGGCTGGCATCCGTGGCTCTACCTCGTGCTGGTGCCGGCCGTCGGCATGCGCCTGTGGGCCGAAGAGCGCCGCTCGGGCACGCTCGAGCTCCTGCTCACCATGCCGGTCGCGACCTGGCAGGCGATCCTCGCCAAGTTCCTCGCCTCGTGGATCTTTCTCGCGCTCGCGCTGGCGCTCACCTTCCCCGCGATCATCACGGTGAACATGCTCGGCGATCCCGACAACGGCATCATCGCCGCGGGCTACGTCGGCAGCTTCCTGCTCGCGGGCGCCTATCTCGCCGTCAGTTGCATGACCTCGGCGATGACGCGCAACCAGGTGGTCGCGTTCATCCTCTCGGTGGTGATCTGCCTCTTCCTGGTGCTCGCCGGGTTCAACCCGGTGACCGATCTGCTCACGCGCTGGGCGAGCCCGGGCGTCGTCGACACCGTCGCGGCGTTCTCCGTCGTCACGCACTTCGACGCCTTTCAGCGCGGCGTGATCGACGCCCGCGACCTGCTGTTCTTCCTGTCGGTGATCGGCTTCGCGCTGTTCGCGACCGGGGTCATCATCCGCGGGCATAGGGCCGGGTAATGAAAAAGTACGAGCACCTGATCTATTCCGCGGTGGGGCTGATCGCGCTCTTCCTGCTGCTGGTGGCGCTGAACTTCCTCGTGTCGCGCGTGCCTGGCCGCATCGACCTCACCGAGGGCAACCTCTACACGCTCTCGCCCGGGACCAAGAAGATCCTGCGTAACCTGCCGTCGCCGGTGAAGGTCAAGCTCTACCTCTCGCAGGGCGAGAGCGTGCCGGTGCAGCTGCGCGGCTTCGCGCAGCGCGTCGATGACATGGTGCGCGAGTTCAAGGGCGTCGCCGGCGCCAACCTGGTCGTCGAGCGCTACAACCCGAAGCCCGACTCCGAGGAGGAGGACGCGGCGCAGCTCGAAGGCATCGAGCCACAGCAGCTCTACACAGGCGAGTCGTTCTACCTCGGCGTGGCGGTGAGTCAGCTCGACCGCAAGCAGTCGATCCCGGCGATCAGCCCGCAGCGCGAGCGCCTGCTCGAGTACGACCTGGTGCGCGCGATCGCGCGCGTCGGCAGCGCCGAGCGGCCGAAGATCGGCCTGATGGCCGGGCTGCCGGTGCTCGGCGAGCGCTTCAACCCGTTCACGCGCCAGTCCTCCGATCCGTGGGTGCTCGCCAACGAGCTCAAGCGCGACTTCGAGGTGAAGGAAGTGCCGCTCAGCGCGAAGGAGATCGACAAGGACATCAACGTGCTCCTCGTCATCCATCCGCGCGAGCCGCAGCCCGCCACCGAATACGCGCTCGACCAGTTCGTGATGCGCGGCGGCAAGCTGATCGCCTTCGTCGACCCCTACGCCTATTTCGACCAGGGGCCGACCATGCCCGGCGTGCCGCCGCAGCCTTCGAGCTCGTCGCTGCCCATGCTGTTCAAGGCCTGGGGGCTCGCCATGGATCCCGGCAAGGTGATCGCCGACGTGGTGTTCGGCTCGGGCGGCGGCGCGCGCTACACGCCGACCGTGCTGTCGCTCAACCGCACCGCGTTCAGCCGCGACGACATCGTGACCGGCCAGATCGAGACGCTGCTCTACGCGTTTGGCGGTGCTTTTGAACTGAAAGTCCCGGAAAACCTCAAGGTAACTGAGCTTGTGCGCAGCTCGCCCAACTCGATGCTGGTGGACAACCTGAACGCCACCAAGTCGGGCGACGAGGCGACGCGCGCGTTCAAGCCTTCCGGCAACGCGATGCCGCTCGCGCTGCGCCTGACGGGCAAGTTCAAGACTGCGTTCCCCGAGGGCTTGAAGGAAGACGAGAAGAAACCCGCGGCGCAGGGCACGCCGGCGCTGCGCGAGTCGCCGGAGAACTCGGTGATCGTGGTCGCCGACGTCGACATGCTCGCCGACGGCGCGGCGGTCGACGTGCAGGACGTGTTCGGCCGCAAGATCGTGGTGCCTTCGAACGGCAATCTCGCGTTCGCGCTCGGCATGGTCGAGCAGTTCGCTGCGGGCGACGACCTGATCTCGCTGCGCAGCCGCGCCGCCGCGTTCCGCCCGCTCACCGTGGTGCGCGAGCTCGAGGCCGAGGCGCAGAAGGAGTACTTCGGCAGGATCCAGGCGCTCGAGGACGAGAAACAGAAGACGCAGGCGCGGCTGCAGGAGCTGCAGAAGGCGCAGGGCGGCGCGGCCAAGGGCGCGCAGATCCTCAGCCCCGAGCAGCAGGCCGAGCTCGAGCGCTTCAAGAAGACCTACATCGAGACCAACCTCGCGCTCAAGGAGCTGCGCAAGAACCTGCGCCAGGACGCCGAGGCGCTGGTGTTCTGGACCAAGGTCGCCAACATCGCTTTCATGCCGCTGCTGGTGGCGCTGATCGGGCTGCTGATCGCTTTCTTCCGGAGACGGTTGGCGTGAACGCGCGCGTCGCCGCGATCCTCGTCCTGCTGCTCGCCGTGCTCGGCGGCGGCGCGCTGCTCTACCAGCACCAGGAGCGCGCGCGCCGGCCGGACAACGTCGGCACGCTCGGCAAGGCGCTGTTCAAGGACCTCCAGGCCGCCGACATCGCCGCGATCAGGATCGTCGAGCCGAATGCCGCGCTCACGCTCAAGCGCGAGGAGCAGCGCTGGGTGATCGCCGAGCGCGGCAATTTCCCCGCCGACCTGTCCAAGGTGCGCGAGTTCGTGCTCAAGGTGATCGGACTGAAGGTCGGGCAGAGCGAGCCGATCGGCGAGAAGGATCGCGCGCGCCTCAACCTGGATGGCTCGGGCACGCGAATCGAATTCAAGGCCGCGGACGAGAAAGCCCTGGGCGCCTTCGTCGTCGGCCGCAAGTACTTCAAGCGCGAGGTGGAGACCCCCGACAAGGCGATTGCCGACGGGCGCTTCATCAGCCTGCCGGGCGAGGCCGGCACGGCGTACCTGGTGGGCGATCCGCTGACCCAGGCCACGGTCAAGACCGCCGAATGGATCGACCGGAGCTCCTTCCAGGTGGAGAAGGTGAAGACCCTCCAGGTGCGCTATCCCGAAGGCGAAGCCTGGCGCATTGACAGGCCGGCGGACAATGCGGAGTGGAACCTGGCGGGCCTCAAGCCGGGGGAAAAGCTCGACATTTCAAGGGCGAACGCGGCCTCCTACTCGCTCTCGCTGCTCGAGCTGGCGGACGTCGCGCCCAAGGATGCCGCCGACACGGGACTCGACAAACCGATATCGATCGACGCCGCCACGCTGGAAGGCGCGGCCTATGCGATCAAGGTCGGCAGGTTGGTCAACAACAACTACTACGTCACGGTCGCCGCTTCCGGCCTCAAGCCCGATGCCAAGGACGCCGAGCGCGTGAAGCTGCTGTCGCAGCATGTCCTGCTTATCCCAAAGTCCAAACTCGAGGACACGCTGAAAAAACGCTCCGAATTACTCGAGAAGAAAGCCGGCACGAAATAAAAAACCTCCCTAGCGGACCACGTCCGGGGAGGAGCGAGAGCACCATGTATCGGAAGCACCTCGCGGCGCTCGCAGCGGCGGCTGCGGTTTCCAGCCCCTGCGCCGCGTTCGACAGTCTCACGCCGATCACCTCGCGCATGATCAACAGTTTCCTCGGCGGTGGGATCGAGGCGAAGTGGCTGATCGGCGGCGTGGTCGCAGCGGGCGCGGTTGCCGCGGTCGCGAGCAAGGACAAGTCGACCACCGCCTCGCACAGCAGGCGCAACAGGCGCAAGCCACGGCGGAGGCGCAGCAGCAGAGCGGCGGCGGCGGCACCACCTGCTCCAAGCCCCCGACCTGCCCCAACTGACTTCGGAGAACCGCGCGCCTCGGCTAGACTGAGGCGCGTGGCGTTCGACCCGCACGTCCCGGAAATCGCGGGGGTGATCCAGCTTGCGATCGCCCCCGTTTTCATGCTGACGGCGGTGGGCACGGTGATCGGCGCGCTCAACATCCGCCTCGGCCGCGCGGTCGACCGCCGGCGCGAGCTCGAGGAGCTGGTGCCCTCCCTGCCGCAGGCCGAGCTGCCCTCGGCGCACGACGAGCTTGCCACGATTGCGCGGCGCATCCGCTTCGTCTACCTTTCCATCGTTTTCGCCGTGATTTCAGCGCTTTTCGTCGCGCTCCTGATCGCCGGCGCATTCGTCGGCGCCTTCGTGCGCACCGACCTCTCGCTCACGATCGCCGCCATGTTCGTTTGCGCGATGCTGGCGCTCATCGTCTGCCTGCTGCTGTTCCTCCGGGAGATCTTCCTCGCGGTCTCGACCCCGCGCCACGTGCCGCGGTAAGATATTTTTCGAGGAAGAGGAGGCAGGCCCGTGGCACATTCGATCAAGCGCATAAGGACGATGGCGCTCGTCGGCCAGTCTGGGGCAGGCAAGACCAGCCTTGCCGAAGCGCTGCTCGCGAAAGCCGGGGTGATCCCGGCGACGGGCAGCGTAGAGCGCGGCACTACCGTCTGCGACTACACCCCGCTCGAAAAGCAGCTGCAGCACTCGCTCAAGCTCGCGGTCGCGAGCTTTGATTTCCAAGACCATCGTATTCACCTGCTCGACACCCCAGGCTATCCGGACTTCCTGGGTCACGCGCTGCCCGCGTTCGCGGCGTGCGAAACCGCCGGCATCGTGATCAACGCGCAGAACGGCATCGAGATGATGACCGGCCGCTTCCTAACCTGGGCGGCGAAGCGCGGCCTCGACCGGCTGGTCATCGTCAACAAGATCGACGCCGACAACGTCGATCTGGAAGATCTGCTCGAGCGCATCCAGCAGGCATTCGGCAAGGAATGCTTGCCGCTCAACCTGCCGGCGGGCAACCGCTCCAAGGTCTCGGACTGCTTCTTCGCGCCCTCGGGCGAAGCCGATTTCTCGTCGGTCGAGGAAGCGCACCGCAAGCTCGTCGACCAGGTGGTCGAGGTCGACGAGAAGCTGATGGAGCAATATCTCGAGAAAGGCGAGGTGAGCCCGGACGAGCTCCACGAGCCGCTCGAGCGCGCGCTGCGCGAAGGCCATCTCATCCCGGTGGTGTTCACTTCGGCCAAGACCGGCGCCGGCGTCGGCGAGCTGCTCGACGTGATCGTGCAGCTCCTGCCCAACCCGACGGAAGGCAATCCGCCCTCCTACATCGTCACCAAAGCCGGCAACGGCCAGGGCACCGACCTCACGCCGATCCCCGACCCGGGCAAGCACGCGCTCGCGCACGTCTTCAAGGTCGAGATCGATCCCTACATCGGCCGGCTGGCGGTGTTCCGCGTGCACCAGGGGCGCCTAACGCCGGGCGGCCAGCTCTACATCGGCGAAGGCAGGAAACCGATCAAGGCCGGGCACCTGTACCTGTTGCGCGGCAAGCAGCAGATCGAGGTGCACGAGGCGATCCCGGGCGACATCTGCGCGGTGGCGAAGATCGACGACATCCAGTTCGATCACATCCTGCACGACTCGGCGGACGACGCGCACGTGCACGCCAAGCCGCTCGAGCTGCCGACGCCGGTGTTCGGGCTCGCGGTGCAGCCGAAGAAGCGTGGCGACGAGCAGAAGGTGTCCGACGTGCTGCACAAGATCCTCGCCGAGGACGCGTGCTTCCGCATCGAGCACAACTCGCAGGCGAACGAGACCGTGATGCGCGGCCTGGGCGAGATGCACCTCAGGACCATCCTCGAAAAGATGTCCACGCAGTACAAGCTCGAGCTCGACACGCGTCCGCCGTCCATCCCCTACCGGGAGACGATCGCGGCCCGGGCCGAAGGCCACAGCCGGCACAAGAAGCAGACCGGCGGCGCCGGCCAGTTTGGCGAGGTGTACCTCAAGATCGAGCCGCTGCCGCGCGGCAAGGGCTTCGAGTTCGTCGACAGCGTGAAGGGCGGCGCGATCCCGAACCAGTTCATCCCGTCGGTGGAGAAAGGCGTGCGCGCGGTGCTCGACCACGGTTTCGTCGCCGGCTACCCGTTGCAGGACGTGCGCGTCACGGTGTACGACGGCAAGAGCCACCCGGTGGACTCGAAGGACGTGGCGTTCGTCTCCGCCGGGCGCAAGGCGTTTCTCGACGCGCTCGCCAAGGCGCGGCCGATCGTGCTCGAGCCGATCGTGAACGTGGAGATCGTCGCGCCCGAGGATCGCATGGGCGACATCGCGGGCGAGCTTTCCGGCCATCGCGGCCAGATCAAGGGCTCGGATGCGCCGCGCCCGGGCCTGGTGCAGATCACGGCGCAGGCGCCGCTCTCGGAGCTCGAGCATTTCCCCGCGCGCCTGAAGTCGCTTACCGCGGGGCACGGCACCTACAACCTCGAGTTCAGCCACTACGAGCCGGCGCCGCCCCAGCTCCAGCAGAAGCTGGTCGCCGCGCACAAGCCCGCGGCCGGCGCGGAAGACTAGGCCTGCATTTCATCCGCCAGGGGCGCGGCGCCCCGCCCCTGGTGTTCGTGCATGGTTTTCTTTGCACGCACGAGGATTGGCGCCACCAGGTCCGGTCGCTCTCGAAAACCCACGAGACCGTCGCCTGCGATCTGCGGGCGCACGGCAAGACCCCCGGTCGGCCGCAGGAGTGCTCGATCGAGCACTACGGTGGCGACGTCGCCGCGCTGCTCAATAACTTGGAATTCGAAAAATCAATCCTCGTCGGCCACAGCATGGGCGTGCGCGTGGTGCTGGAAGCCAATCGCGTCGCCGCGGAGCGCGTCGCCGGCCTCGTGCTGGTCGACGGCAGCCGCGCCGGCGGCGGCGAGCCGGACGCCGCCGAAGCGGCGGCGCGCGCGCAGATCGAAGAGAAGGGCTACCTGGCCTGGGCCGAGGACCTCTTCCGGCAGATGTTCCTGCAATCCACCCCGGCATCCGAACGCGTGGTCGCGCGCGCCGCGCGTCAAAGCGCCGAGGTCGGCGCCGCCCTCTGGCCGCGCGCCGCACGCTGGGACGCCGGCACGCTCGAGGCCGCGCTCGCCGCGGTGCGCGCCCCGGTGCTGGTGATCCAGACCACGACGCGCGACGCGCAAACCGGAAAGCGCGGGCCGATGAAGGCCGGGCAGAGCTCGCCTTATCTGGACCTGCTGAAGCGGAATCTTCGCGATGTCAGGATCGAAGTGCTGCCGGGCCTCGGCCACTTTCCGCAGCTCGAAGCACCCGAGCGCGTCAGCTGGCTGATTGAAGAATTCTGTCGATGAAGCGGTGAACCTTCAGCGCGTCGGCGCCGCTCACCCTCGGTTCCCGGTTCTTCTCGATCGCATCCAGGAAGTCGGTCAGCACGCCGCGGTGCCAGTCGTGCGGAAAGGCCATCGGGTCGGCGCCGGTGCCGCCGCCGCCAGCATCCGTGGACAATTCCAGCGCGGGCTCGTTCTGAACCTGAAGCTTCAGCGACGTCCCCTCGAGCAGCGCCGTGCCCCGCGTGCCGATGAGCTCGATGCGCTCAGGAAACCCCGGGTATGCCGTAGTGGTCGCCTGCACGACGCCGAGCGCGCCGCTCTTGAAACGCACCGCCGCGACGGCGAGGTCCTCGGTTTCCATCTTGTGCACCGGCGTGGTGGTCGCGAAGCTTTTGACCTCCACCGGCTCGCCGGTGTACGACAGGAAGAGATCGAGCGTATGGATACCCTGGGTGAGCAGCACGCCGCCGCCGTCGCGCGCGCGCGTGCCGCGGCCCGGCTGGTCGTAGTAGCTCTGCGGGCGCCAATTGGGAATTGCCGCGCTCGCCGAGACCAGCGCGCCTAGCTTCGGCAGCAGCTCACGCAGCTTCTCCGCCGCCGGCCTGAAGCGATGCTGCAGGACGACCCCGAGCTTCACTTTCGCGCAGGAGCGGACCAGCTGCTCCGCCCGCGCCGTGGCGATCTCCAGGGGCTTCTCGAGCAGTACGTGCTTGCCGACCGCGGCGCAGCGCGCGGCGATGTCGAGGTGCGTGCTCGGCGGCGTGAGCACCAGCACCGCCCCCACCGAGCGATCGTCGAGGATCGTCTCGAGCCGGTCGCATTGCGGAAACGCAAAGCGCTCGGCGAACTTCCGGCGTCTTTCCGCCGACGGGCTGAAGGCGTAGGCGACCTGCACGCGATCCTTCAGGTCGAGCAGGCTCTTGGCGTGCGGCGTCACGGCCATGCCCAGGCCGATCAGCCCCACCTTAAAAGCCATAGAGCACTGCGGGATTGTCGACCAGCATCTTGCGGCGCGCGGATTCCTCGGGAGCCCAGTCGAGGAGCAGATCGAGCAGCGCTTCGTCCGAGGGCCGCTTATCCTTCGGCACCGACGGATGCGGCCAGTTGGAGGCCCACAGCACGCGCTCGGGCGCTTTCTTCACCAGCGTTTTGGCGAGCACGCCGACGTCCTCGTACTGAGGTGCGCCGGTCTTGGAGGTTTCGTAGGGCGCCGAGAGCTTGACGTAGCAGCGACCGGTGTCCACGAGGTTCAACAACGAACGGAATTCGCGCGAATCCGGCGAGACCGGCTCGAGAAACTTTCCCGTGTGGTCGATGACGAACTTGCCCGGAAGTCGCTTGATCTGGGCTTCGTATTGCGGCAGCTCGCGGCCGTCGAGCTGGATGTTGGCGTGCCAGCCGAAGGGATGCACGCGCGCCATGAGCTGGTCCATGACGTCGAAGCCGAGCATGCCGCCGTGCAGCGTCATGATGCGCACCGCGCAGATCCCGGCCTTGGTGAGGCGCTCGAGCTCCGCTTCCGGGATGCCGGGCTTGACCACCGCGACGCCCTTCGCGTTCTTGCCGAGCTCGTTCATCGCCTTCAGCGTCACGCGGTTGTCGTCGCGATAAGCATTGGGCTGCACCACGATCACGCGCTGCAGGCCAAGCCGCTTCTGCAGCTCGCGGTACATCGGCACGCTGAACGTGCCGGGGTTCGGGGTTCCCGGCGCCGCGGCCGCGCCGTCGTAGAAGTGCATGTGCGTGTCGCACGCGCCCGCGGGCGTCTTGAGCTTCACTTTTTCCGGCCCTTCGCCCGGCGGGAAGATTTCTTGGGCGCTGCCGGATTCGGCACTTCTTCGGCGGTGCAGAACACGCCGCCCTGGTGGACCTCGGCGATGGCGTCGCTGCTCGACCTCTCCTTGCGCAGGACCTCGTCCGCGTACGGCTCCGAGTCGTCCTGCGGCCGGTAGCCGAGGCGCACGGCATTGGAGTTGTCGTACCAGTTGCGCTTGTTGCCCGACACGCCGTACACAATCTCGAACTTGACGTCCGGGTGGTCGATGCCGATCGCGACCAGCTGCGCGATGTCGCGCGGGCTGATCCACAGCGAGAGCCGCCGCTTGTCGAGCGGCGCGGGGTTGACGTTGCCGATGCGCACCATCAGGAACTCCATGCCGTACTTGTCGGCATAGAGGCTGCCGAGCGCCTCGCCGAACACCTTCGAGACGCCGTAGCGGCTGTCGGGCTTCGGATAGACGCGGTGGTCGATGGTCTGGTCGCGGCGGTAGAAGCCGGTGGCATGGTTGCTGGTCGGGAACACGATGCGCTTCACGCCATTGCGCCGCGCAGCCTCGAACACGTTGTAGCAGCCGATGATGTTGGCTTGCAGGATCGCGTCCCACGGCCCTTCGACCGAGTATCCGCCCAGATGCACGATGGCATCCACGCCCTTGGTGATACGCAGGGCGTCGGCCATCTTGCTGATGTCCGCCTTGACGAAATTCTTCGTTTTGAGCGGACGCTTGTCCGAAAGCCTGAGCTTGTATTTCGCTGCGAGCTCGCGGCTCAGGTGCGTGCCGACGTCGCCGGTGGCGCCGGTGATGAGGACGGTCTTCACAGAACTCTCCCGATGAGGTCGTTGAACTGCGCGGCGCGCTCGAAATACACCGAGTGCCCCGCGGCGGAAACGCGCACCGCGCTGCCCTTCGGCGCGAGCCTGGCCAGGGCGGGTCCCGCCGCCGGCGGAAACACCCAGTCTTCGTCACCGGTGATGAACAGTACGGGCATCGGCAATTGCTCGAGCAGCCTGGGCGAGCGCGTGCGCTGCTCGCGGATGCGCACCCGCACGTCCTCGCGAAACGCGGGCGAGGCCAGATCGGAGATCTGGTTATAGAGCTGCGCGAACGCGGGCTGCTCTCGCGCCATCCGTTCGCCGCCCGCGGGATGGATGCCGCGCGCCTGGAGCTTCCCCAGCTCTGCGGGGGCGCGGCGCGACCATTCGTCCACCTCGGCATTCTTCAGTTCAGAAAAATCCATTGCACCCGAGGTCGACGCCATGACCAGCGCGCGCACCTTTCTCGGCTCGCGAAGCGCGTACTCGAAACAGGTCCAACCGCCCATGGATTGCGCCACGAGCGCGACGTCCTTCAGGTCGAGCTCCCGGATGAGGGCGGCGAGATCGTCGGCATAGGCATCGGGCGCGCTCTTCCCGGGCTGCGGACTCGATGGCGGAAAGCCGCGATGCGCGAACACGACGCAGGTGCGTGTCGGCGCGAAGTGCGCCACTTGCTGCCACCAGGAAAGGTGATTGCCCCCCAAGCCGTGCGCGAAGATCACCGCCGGCCCTTTGCCGAACACCTCGTAATGGATCTCGGCGCCGTCCCGACGCAATTTCATTTCTTGAGTAGAGTCTTGCGCGTCCAGTGCTGCGCGTTCACCGCGCCTTTCGGCGCCCTGCCCTTCACGATCTCGCCGGCCTGCGCCACGGTCTCGAGCGACTGATGCTCGATCGCGGGAAGCGTGAGCCCGGCGGCATGCGGCGTGGCGATCACGTCCTTGCGCACGGCGAGGCGCGGCGTCGGCATCTGGTCGGGCGCGCGCCCGACGTCCATCGCGCAGCCCGCGAGGTGGCCCGAATCGAGCGCGGCTTCCAACGCCGCCTCGTCGACCAGGTTGCCGCGCGAGACGTTGATGAAGCAGGCACCCTTCTTCATTTTCGCGAATGCCGCGGCGTTCATCAGGTTCTCGGTCTCCGCGGTCGCGACCGCGAGCGGCACGACATAGTCGGATTCCTGCAACAGCGTATCGAGCGGCACCTGCTCCACCTGCTGGTACGGATCGTGGATCAGCACGCGCATCCCGAGCGCCCTTGCCACTCGGGTGACTTCCTTGCCGATGGCGCCGTAGCCGATAACCCCGAGCGTGCTGCCCTTGAGCTCTTTCCCCATGGCAGCCCGGGGCACCCGCCCCGCGCGGTACTCGAGCGCGGCGCGCGTGATGTCGCGCGAAAGATCCACCAGAAAGCCGAGCACCATCTCGGTCACTGAAGTGACGAAGCCCGCGCTCGCCTGCGTGACCAGAACGCCCGCCTTGCTCGCGGCCGCGACGTCGACGTTGCGGATGTCGATCGCGCAGCGCAGGAAAGCGACGAGGCGCGGCAGGCGCTCGAACACCGCCGCCGGGCCGGGCGACTGGCGATAGGAGACGATCAGGTCGCAGTCCGCAGCAGCTTTGATGAGATTTTCGCCTTCGAGGGAATCAGTCCCTTGGTGAAGCTTCACGTCGCCGACCGCCTTCAAGCCCGCCAGCGCGCGCTCGCCGTAATAGTTCGCCATCGCCTCCGGCGAGTGGGTCAGCAGGATCTTCAAGCGGCTTTCTTTTGTTCGGCGGCGAGCTTGCGGTAGCGCTCGAGCGAGCGCGTGAGATGCCGGCGCATCGCCTCGCGCGCGCTTCTCGCGTCGCGGCTCTCGATCGCCTGGTAGATGCGGCGGTGCTCTTCCTGAATGAGCGACAGGTAGGCGCGCTCGCCGCCCATGCGCTCGGGCAGGCCGCTCACCGTGCGGCGCGGAATGAGGTGGCGGCCGATGAACTGCAGGAAGCGCGGGAACTCGGCATTGCCGGTGGCCTCGGCGATCGAGCGATGGAACTCGAGGTCCTCGTCGACCGCCGAGCGGCCGGCGGTGCTCGCTTCTTCAATTGCATTCAAGGCATTGGCGATGCTGCGCACCTGAGCCTTCGAGGCACGCTCGGCGGCCAGG
>DASRIR010000181.1:0-2067 GCA_035649875.1 Burkholderiales bacterium
CAGCGCGCGACTCGACGCTCTTCTGCAAGCCGAACATTGTTCTACGGCTGCGTTCGTGACCGCGGCCAATCCGCGCAGCGAGAAGAAATCCGCCGCGGAGAACGCCGCCGCGCTCGCGGTGCTCGACCAGGTGATCGCGGCTGCGGGCTACCCGTGGCGCGCGGGCGAGGGGCGCGAGCCCGACGGAGGATGGGTCGAACCCAGCCGCCTGGTCCTGGGCATCTACCGCGAGAACGCCGAAGCGCTCGGGCGCCTGTTCGGGCAGAACGCGATCGTGTTCGTGGAGAAGGGCGCGGCGCCTCGGTTGCTGGTACTCGCCTGATCCTCGTTCTCGATACCAACGTCTGGCTCGACTGGCTGCTGTTCGCCGACCCGTCGGTCGCGCCGCTCAAGGCCGCGGTGAAGGAAGGGCGCGCCGAGATCTTCATCGACGCCGCGTGCGAGGCCGAGCTCGTGCGCGTGCTCGCCTATGACCTCGGCCGGCACAGCATCGATGCGCAGAAGCAGGCCGCCTGCATCGAGGAGTGCCGGCGAATAGCAAAGGTGTTACAGAAAACCAATCAGGTCCTGGGGCTGCCGCGGTGTGCCGATCCCGCCGACCAGATCTTCCTCGAAGCCGCCGCCGCGGCGCGCGCGGATTACCTGGTCACGAAGGACCGCGACCTGCTGGACCTAGCGCGCAGCCGGCTGCCCTTCCGCGTGGTTCAGCCCCAGTTCTTCGAAACGTAGATAGAGCTCGCGGCAGGCCCACGCGTCGGTCGCGGCGTACACGATCTGCTGCTCGGTGAGGGTGTGCCGCGCCCAGTTCGAGGTCTTGGTGCCCTTCGGGATGCGGAAGCCGAGGAACAGGCCGGCGAGGTTGCGCACCCCGCTCTGCTGCAGGCCGTGGCGCTGCGCCATCGCGCCGAGGTCGGCGACCGACTTTTCGTGGAAGGCGACCAGCTTCTTCAGGCTCTTCAGGTCGTCCGCGGTGCCCACGCCGGCCTTGACGATGCGCGCCTCGCCCAGCACCCGCGCCACCGCCGCGGCGACTTCCGGGTGGCGCACCTGGAACAGGTACACGGCGCGCGCCGTGGCGAGCTGGGTGAGACTGGGCGGATAGCTTTCGCCGGGGCGGAACGCCGGCCGGGTCTCGGTATCGAAGCCGACCAGCTTCTCCTGCAGGAGGTCGTCCATCGCCGCCGCCAGCTCGTGCGGCGCGGCGATCACCGACACCGCGCCTTCGTAGCGGCGGATCGGCAGCGCGTTGATCTCCTCGCGCGAGACGCGGCGCAGCAGCTCCGGGGGCAGGGCCATGGGCCCCGCATCTTAGCGGGCGGCGCGCTCCGCCGCCGCCGCCACGTCCTCGCGCACTATGCCTTCGTAGAGGCGCTCGAACAGCAGGTCGTTCTTCCAGTACTCCACGTGCGCGAGCAGCGGGGTGGTGGCGCGGGCGTCGACCACGTTGTCGACCTGGCGCCCGCCGCTCTTGCTCAGGTCGTCGTAGAAGTCGAGGTCGCCGCTGATGATGTCGGCGGGCGACCAGATGTTGACCCACGGGATGGTGCGGAAGCGCTCGTAGTCGAGGATCAGCGGCTGGAACGAGGCGACCAGCGCGTCGCGCGACTTCGCGTCGGCGAGCTGCGCGCCGAAGATGAAGGCGATCTTGTCGAGCGGCGAGCCGAAAGTGAGCAGCAGCCGGGTGCGCGCCACCGCGCGCGCCTTCCGCCCGACCAGCTCGTCGTCCATGATGATCGCGTTCAGCGCGTCGTACACCACCACCGAGCCGAGCGAGTGCCCGACCCACACCACGCCTTCGTACTCGTCGCTCGAGTAGATCGCCTTCGCCACCGAGCTGACGCGCTCCTTGATCCTGGTGCGGATCTCCTGGAAGCGGTCGAGCGTGTGGGTGGAAATGTAGGCCGCGACGTCGCCCGGGAACTGGATCATCACGCCGCGGATCGCCCACGACACCGCCAGCAGCGCGACCCACACCCACACCGCGTGCGTGTTGAAGAACGTCAGCCCGAGCCAGTGGATGTTCATGGCGCCCGTCACCGCGAGCAGCGGAATCACGCCGATCGCGAT
>DASRIR010000182.1:0-41176 GCA_035649875.1 Burkholderiales bacterium
TCACCGGCGAGGCCGAGCTTCTTGATCCGGCCCTTCGCGTAGTCGCGCATCTGCGACGCGCCCTTCGCGTTGCAGGATGGACGATCGCCGCCGTCGCGCTGGTTGCAGCAGAAGAAAACATGCTTTGCGTAGAACGACATGGACTATTTTAACCGCCGCGTGGCAAGGAACATCAGATACCCCAGCGCCGCAAAGGGCCATAGCGCGCTCACCAGGCGCGTGAGGCCGTTGAAGTTGAGGAAGTGGCCCTGTTGCCAGACCTTCAGCGTATCGGCGAGATAGGGATTCGGCGGCGTCAGGTTGACCAGCACCGTGGCCGCCATCAGCAGCACGGCGGCGACGGCGAGGCGCGCGGTGCGCGGCAGCGCGACGGCGGCGAGTGTGCCGCCGATGCCGATGGCGAGCCCGATCTGCCCGCCGTAAGTGAGGAAGGCCGCGAAGTTCTCCGCGCGCATCAGGATCGCGAATGCCGCGGTCTTCACCGCGAGCGCGGCGATCAGCAGCCAGCCGAAGATCTGGCGTACCGGCCAGCCGGGGGCGACCAGCAGCGAAAGCAGCAGGCCCACCGCGAGCAGATTGGCGCCGGTGGTGAAAGCCTCGATCAGCACGAAGAACTCCGGCCGCCGCGCGCGTCCCTCCCAGGGCGCGAGGTAGTCGCGCAGGTCGCCGGCCCCGAAGAGCAGCGCCGCGGGGTTGAGCTGCATGAAGAGCCACAGCGCGATCAGCATCAGGCCGAAGTCGATCTCGGCGCCGTGCAGAAAAGCGCGCGCGCGCTGGCGCTGCAACGGCCCTTCGGCGAACAACGGCGCCAGGCCGAGCCCGAGCGCGGCGCCGAGCGCGGCGCCGGCCAGGTTGCAGATCAGGTCGAGATTGCTGGCGAAGCGCGCGGGCAGGTAGCTCTGCGCGGCCTCGAGCGCGAACGAGAGCAGCGCGGCGCTCGCGGCCGCGAGCGCGAACGCCGCAATCCCGCGCACGCGAGGCCGCAACGCGGCGACCGCGAGCAGGCCGTACGGGAGGTAGCCGGCGAGGTTCACCGCCACATCGAACGCGGTGACGTAACGCGGCCACGGCGCGGTGAGATAGGCGAAGGGCGACAGCCCTACCGCGCGCCAGCCCTCGAACGGATAGAGCGATGCATAGACCACCAGCAGCACATAGACGAGAAACAGGATGCGCGCGAGCGGCGAGGCGCGCGCCGCGCCCGCGGCCGGGCTAGTGCTTGACGTGGTGATGCGCGGGCTGCGAGCTCGCGCTGGGCACGAAGGAGCCGAGCACCATGCCGATGAGCGAGAACGCCAGGCCCACGAGCTGCGCCGGAATCACGGTCTCGGGCGTGGTGGCCCATTCGGCGAGGGTCCACGACACCAGCCCGAACACGACCGACAGCACCGCGCCCGGAATGTTGGCGCGCTTCCAGAAGATGCCCGCGGCGAGCGGCACGATGCACGACACCAGCGTCACCTTGTACGCGTTTTGCACCATCTCGTACATCGTGCTCTTGGAGTTGAGCGCAAAGAGCAGCGCCGCGAGCGTGAACGTGATCAGGATCACGCGCAGCAACAGCAGGAACGTGCGGTCGGTCATGCCGCGGAAGAACGGCCGCACCACGTTCTCGGTGAAGAGAGAGGTCGGCGCGATCAGCGCTCCGCTCGCGGTGGAGAGGATCGCGGAGAGCAGCGCGCCGAAGAACAGCACCTGCGCCCACATCGGCGTCTTGCTCAGGATCAGGTCGGGCAGGATGCGCTGGATCTCGCGCGCGTCCTCGGCGGCGAACAGCTTCGCGTAGCCCGGGTCGATCACCAGCGCCGCATAGGCGATGAAGATCGGCACGAAGGCGAAGCAGAAGTACACCGCGCCGCCGATCAGCGTGCCGCGCACCGCGGTCTTCTCGTCCTTCGCCGCGGTGACGCGCTGGAACACGTCCTGCTGGGGGATCGAGCCGATGGCGAGCGTCATCCACGCGGCGAGAAACGCCAGCCACTCCTTGGTGCCGCCTTTCGGCCAGAACTCGAACTTGCCGGCTTCCGCGGCGGCGGCGATCACCTTGCCGGCGCCGCCCGCCATGTCGCCGACCAGCCACGCCACCGCGGTGAGCCCGATCAGGATCACCACGGACTGGAAGAGATCGGTAAGCGCGACCGACCACATCCCGCCGAAGATGGTGTAGAAGACCACGATCCCGGCGCCGATCAGGATCCCGGTATTCAGGCTGATCGCGCCGCCCGAAAGCACGTAGAAGACGAGCCCCAGCGCGGTGAGTTGCGCCGACGTCCAGCCGAGGTACGAGGCGGTGATCGCGACGCTGGTGATGACCTCGACCGTCTTGCTGTAGCGCTTGCGGTAGAAGTCGCCGATCGTCAGCAGATCCATGCGGTAGAACGCGCGGGCGAAGAACAGCGCCACGAACAGCAGGCAAAACGATGCGCCGAAGGGGTCGGCGATGATGCCGACCAGGCCGTCGCGGGTGAAAGTGGCGGAGACCGAAAGCACGGTCTCCGCGCCGAACCACGTGGCGAACACCGTGGCGGCGCTCATATAGAGCGGCAGGCTGCGGCCCGCGACCACGTAATCCTTGGAGTTGTGGACCCGCTTCGCCGCCCACAATCCGATGGCGACCGTGAGCAGCAGATACAGGACGACCGAGCCGATCAGCATTCGCGGGCAATCATAGCCGCCGCTTCCAAACCTGCCAAATTTCCTTGTCCTTGAACACCGGGATCGAATTCCCGGCCGGCACCGGCTCGTCCGCCGTATTCTCGAAGGCGCGCTCCAGCAGGCGCTTCAGCTCGTCCTTCGACGTGCCGAAGGGCGGTCCGCGCTGGTTGTCGTCGAGATAGAAGAACCCGGCCAGCTCGCCGCCGGTCCGCACGAGCTCGACCATGCGTCGCGCCCAGTCGGGCCAGACGGTGCGCGGCAGCGCGCAAAGGAAGGCGCGTTCGTAGACGAGATCGAACGGGCCCTCTGCCAGCGCAAAGAAATCGGCTTTGCGTACGCGGTGCGCGAATCGTCCGAGCCCGCGGCGCGCCGCTTCGATCGCTTCGTCGGAAAAATCGATGCCCAGCACGTCGTGGCCCCGCTCGGCGAAGAAGCGCACCTCGTAGCCGGCGCCACAACCCGGAACCAGGACCTTCAGCGTGGACCTTCTGCCTCCAAGCCATGCCGCGAGCTTCGCCGGCGTGCGGCCCGCATCCCAGGGCGTGACGCCGTCGCGGAAACGGGTGTCCCAGAACTCGGGCCGGGAGCTGTCCTGCGCCACGAAGGGGATCAGAGCCGGTTGAGGAGCACGCCCATGATCACGGCGATCAAGGCGACCAAAGCGAACAGCAGCCGGTTGCGCCGCGCGTTCTGTGCCGCCAGCCGCTCGATCGCCGCGTGCAGCGCGCCCAGCCGGTCTTCGGCGAGCGCGCGGTGCACGAGGCGCGGTAGCTGCGGCAGCGTCGCGGCCCAGAACGGCGCCTCGTGGCGGATGGTACGCACCAGGCCGCGCCAGCCGACCTGCTCGCGCATCCAGCGCTCCAGAAACGGCTTCGCCGTCGTCCAAAGGTCGAGGTCCGGATCGAGCTCGCGCCCGAGTCCTTCGATGTTGAGCAGAGTCTTCTGCAGCATGACGAGCTGCGGCTGCACTTCCACGTTGAAGCGGCGCGAGGTCTGGAACAGGCGCAACAGCAGCTTGCCGAAATAGATTTCCCTGAGCGGGCGCGCGAAGATCGGCTCGCACACCGCGCGGATCGCGGCCTCGAACTGGTCCACGCGCGTGCCCGCCGGCACCCAGCCCGCGTCGAGATGCGCCTGCGCGACGCGGCGGTAGTCGCGATTGAAGAAGGCGAGAAAATTCTGCGCGAGATAGCTCTTGTCGACTTCGGTCAGCGTGCCCATGATGCCGAAGTCGAGCGCGATATAGCGCCCGTCGCTCGCCACCAGGATGTTTCCGGGGTGCATGTCGGCGTGGAAGAACCCGTGGCGGAACACCTGCGTGAAGAAGATCTCGACCCCGGCCCTCGCCAGCGCCGGTATGTCGATGCCCTTCTCACGCAGCGCCGCGACTTGGGAAATCGGCGTGCCGTGCATGCGCTCCATCACCATCACGCGCTGCGCGCAGAGGCCCCAGTACACCGCCGGCACCAGCAGCAGCGGCGATCCCGCGAAGTTGCGCCCGAGCTGGCTCGCGTTCGCAGCCTCGCGCATGAGGTCGAGCTCGTCGTCGAGGTGGCGCGCGAACTCGGCCACCACCTCGCGCGGCTTCAGGCGCCGCGCGTCGGCCCACAGGCGCTCGGCGAGGCGCGCGCCGGTTTCGAGCAGCGCGAGGTCGCGCGCCACCGCCGCCTCCACGCCGGGACGCAGCACCTTGACCGCCACCTCGGTGCCGTCGTGCAGGCGGGCGAGGTGCACTTGCGCGATCGAGGCGCTCGCCACGGGCTTCTCGTCGAAGGCGGCGAAAAGCTCGCCGATTCTCCGGCCGAGCGAACGCTCGACCTCGGCGACGGCGAGATCCGAGCGAAACGGCGGCACCTGGTCCTGGAGCTTGGCGAGTTCGTCGGCGATATCGAGCGGCAGGAGGTCGCGCCGCGTGGAGAGCACCTGCCCGAACTTGACGTAGATCGGCCCAAGGGTCTCGAGCGCTTCTCTCAGGCGCCGGGCGCGCGTGGTGCCCGGGCGAGCGTCAAGGTCATGCAGCCTGAAGCGCAGGCCGATGAAAGCGACGCGCAGGAGCCTGAACAGCCTAGCCAAGCCGCTCGACCCGCTTGTCGAGCCTTGCAACGGCGTCGCGCAGGCGCGCGACCGACTCGCCGAGCGCCTCGAGATGCGCGCGGCGCGCGAGGAGCGCTTTCTCCTCGCTGACATAATCGGCGAGCGCAGCGGCGAGGCGATGCGCGGCATCGAGGTGCCAAGCGGCGATGGCGCGCCCGGCCCCCGCGATGCGGTGGGCAGCCACGTCGCCGACCACGCGCGAGAGTTCTTCCTCGACGTCCCAGCGCAGGTGGCGCGCGAGCACCAGGATCTCCGCCGCGAGGCGCGCGTTGCCGTCGACCTCGATCGAGCGCATGGCGTGCTCTTCGCCGCGCGCGAGCGCCACGAGGAGCTCCGGCCCGGCGCACATCGAAAGACCCGGCTCGGCACCGCCCGCTTCCACCGTCCCCCCCTCGAGAATGCGCAGCCGTAGCGTAGGCAGCGGCGGCGCGCGCAGCTCCACGGTCTCGCCCGCGAAGGGCGCAAGGCGCTCGCGCGCCCACGGTTCAGCGACGAGCAACCGATTCAGCAGAAAGCAAAAGGCCACCGCGGGGGTGGCCTTTTCGAAGGACAGCGACGGGCTCAATGCATCTGCTGGATGCCGGCGAGCAGCCAGCCGCTCGAGCCGTCGGCGGGCTTCACGAGATTCCAGACCTCGGAGAATTCCTCGGGGGCGGCGCCCGGCGCCTCGCGCACCGTGCCGGAGAAGCGCACGCTCGCCCAGTGCTCGTTGCCCTCGGTCGCGAGCTCGAGCAGGTCGGCCTCCAGCCCGGTCACTTCAGTCTGGCCTCGCTGCGCGAGATCGCCCTTCAGCGCGTCATACAGCGCCTCGGTAGTGAACTCGCGGATCTCCTCTAGCCGCCCGGCGTCGTTCGCCGCCTGAAGCTTGAGGAAGTTCAGCTTGGCCGCACGGAGGAAGTTGCCAGCGTCGAATCCCGCCGGGACTCTTCCGCTTGAACTGGCCGGCAGTTCGCTCTTTACAGGTACGGAAACCGTTTCCTGCATGCCGGCAAACTGCACCGGACGCGCCGCTTCGGTCCGCCGTTGCATGAATGCCCGAACGGCGACGACCGCGACGACCGCCAACAGCGCGAGGAGCAGGAAGCCAAGCAGCCCGCTGCCGCCAAAGAGGTAGCCGAGAAGCCCGCCGATCGCGAGCCCGCCAAGGATCGGCGCCCAACGGCTTCCGGTGGATGCGGGCGCCGCTTGCTGCGCGCCCTGCTGCTGCCCTTGCGCCGCCTGCTGCTGCGCGGGCTTGGCGGGTGTCTGCGCTGGCGGCGTGGTCACGTTGCGCTGCGCGCCGATAGTGCGTCCGCCGCCGATGCGGCGAGCCTCCACGTCCGTCGCGACGACGGCGCCGCCTAATCCGATGATCGCTGCTGTAAGTAGCCACTTGCTCATGATTCGTTCCTCCAGACCGAGAATCGTATCAAAAACGGTACCCCCGATGTATCGCAACCACACCGGCGGCAAGGTTAAACACTTCGACATCGGCGAGTCCCGCCTTGCGCAGCATCTCGGCAAGCGCCGCCTGGTCGGGATGCAGGCGAATCGACTCGGCGAGATAACGGTAGGCGTCCGCGTCGCCGGCTACCTTGTCGCCGAGCCAAGGCAGCACCTTGAAGGAGTACCAATCGTAGGCGCGCTCGAGCGGCTTCCACACCTTGGAGAACTCGAGCACTACGAGGCGCCCGCCCGGCTTGAGCACGCGCGCCATCTCGGCGAGCGCGGCATCCTTATGCGTCATGTTGCGCAAGCCGAAGCCGACCGTCACGCAGTCGAAGTGCCCCGACGGAAAAGGCAAGCGCTCCGCATCGCACTGCACCGCCGGAAGCTGCAGCCCGCGATCGAGCAGGCGGTCGCGGCCGCGCTCGAGCATGCGGCGGTTGATGTCGCTGATCCAGACTTCGCCGCCGGGAAACGTCTTGCGGGCGAGCGCAACCGCCAAGTCGCCGCTGCCGGTGGCGATGTCGAGCACGCGCTCGCCGCGCTTCGGCCGCGCGACCGAGATCGCGAATGCTTTCCACGCGCGGTGCAGCCCGAGCGACATGAGGTCGTTCATCACGTCGTAGCGCTCGGCGACCGAGTCGAATACGCGCTTGACGGTGTCGGCCTTATTCGCGGCTGGCATTGGCGGCCTTGAGCCGGTCGAGGTACTGGGACCACAAGCGCTCCTGGTTCTCGCCCAGCTCGTAGAGGTACTCCCAGGAGTAGATGCCGGTACTGTGGCCGTCGGAGAACTGCGGCTGCACCGCGTAGGAACCGACCGGCTCGAGCCCGCGGATCTCGATGTTGCGCTTGCCGGTTTGCAGCACCTCCTGCCCGGGTCCGTGGCCGCGCACCTCCGCCGAGGGCGAGTAAACGCGCAGGAACTCGTACGGCAGCCGGAAGCTGCGCCCGTCGGAGAACGCGATCTCCAGCACGCGAGATTTCTGGTGCAGCGTAATCCCGGTGGGTATCCGCTCAGTCATAGGAGGACGCGCTCGATACCGCCAGCGTTCGCCTTGGCGACGAAATCCGGCAGCCAGTTCTCGCCGAGCAGCCGGCGCGCCAGCTCCACCACAATGTAGTCCGCCTGCGCGCCGGTGTCATCCTCGAAGCGCGCGAGCCCCTGCAGGCACGAGGGGCACGAGGTGAGGACCTTGACCGAACTGCCGTCCGGCGCCAGCGCGGCGATTCCTTTGCGCAGCGATTCTTCCTTGCTGAACCGCACCTGGGTCGACACATCCGGGCGCGTCATGGCGAGCGTGCCGGACTCGCCGCAGCAGCGCTCGGAAAGCGGTACTCCGCCACCCATGAGGTCGTTCACCACGCTGAGCGGCTTCGCGGTCTTGATCGGCGTATGGCAGGGGTCGTGGTACATGTATTTGACCCCCGGCGCGTCCGCGACCTTGATGCCCTTCTCCAGCAGGTACTCGTGGATGTCGAGGAGGCGCGCGCCGGGAAAAATCGAGCCGAACTCGTACTTCTCGAGCTGGTCGAGGCACGTGCCGCACGAGACGATCACGGTGCGGATATCGAGGTAATTGAGCGTGGTGGCGAGCCGGTGGAAAAGCACCCGGTTGTGCACGATGATGCGCTCACCTTTCTCGGACTCGCCGGCCGCAGTCTGCGGGTATCCGCAACACAGGTACCCCGGCGGCAGCACGCACTGCGCGCCCACCTCGTAGAGCATCGCCTGCGTGGCGAGCCCGACCTGGGAGAACAGGCGCTCCGAGCCGCAGCCCGGAAAGTAAAACACGGCATCCGACTCCTCGCTCACCTTGGCCGGGTCGCGGATGATCGGCACCACTCTTGCGTCCTCGATGTCGAGGAGCGCGCGCGCGGTGCGCTTCGGCAGCCTTCCCGGCATCGGCTTGTTGATGAAGTGCACGACCTGCGCGCGCAGCGGCTTCTGGCCGGTGGTGAGCGGCGGCGCGGCCGTTTGCCTTCTCACCAGATTCCTCAGCGTTCGATGGGCAAGGCGCTGCAGCCGATAGCCCCACTCGATCATCACCGTGCGCGCCACCTTCACCGCGCGCGGGTCGGTGAGGCCCAGAAACAGCATGGATGCCTGCGTGCCCGGATTGAAGCGCCGCTTACCAGCGCGGCGCAGGTAGTTGCGCATGGTGATCGAGACATCGCCGAAATCGATGTCCACCGGGCACGCGGGCTCGCACTTGTGGCACACGGTGCAGTGGTCGGCGACGTCGCCGAACTCGTCGTAATGCGCGAGCGCCACGCCGCGCCGCGTCTGCTCCTCATAGAGAATCGCCTCGATCAGGAGCGAAGTCGCGAGGATCTTGTTGCGCGGCGAATAAAGCAGGTTGGCGCGCGGCACGTGCGTGGCGCACGGCGGCTTGCACTTGCCGCAGCGCAGGCAGTCCTTGATCGCGCCCGCGACCCGACCGAGATCGGTCTGGTCGAGGATCAACGACTCGGCTCCGATCAGCGAGAAGCTCGGCGTATACGCGTTCGCGAGGTCGCCGCCGGCGAGGAGCTTGCCGGCGTTGAAGCGGCCTTCCGGATCGACCGCCTGCTTGTAGGCGCGGAATGCCTCGATTTCCGCCGGCTCGAGGAACTCGAGCTTGGTGATGCCGATGCCGTGCTCGCCCGAGATCACGCCGCCGAGCGCGCGCGCGAGGCGCATGATGCGCGCCACCGCTTCGGTGGCGCGGGCGAGCATCTGGTAGTCGTCGGAATTGACCGGGATGTTGGTGTGCACGTTGCCGTCGCCGGCGTGCATGTGCAGCGCGACGAACACGCGCCCGCGGAGGATCTGCCGGTGAACCGCTTCCGCGCCCTCGAGAATCCGGCGGAAGGCCGCGCCATCGAAGATGCGGCGCAGCTCGTCGCGCACTTCGGCTTTCCACGACAGGCGCTGGCGGTAGGTCTGCAGCTCGTCGAAATAGTGGTCGAGCTCCGCGGCGATCGCCTGCCAGCGGCCGCGCACCCGGCGCAGGAGCTCCAATGCCCGTGCCGCCCGGTCCCCCAGGAGATCGGCGGCGGATAGCGACTCGTCGCCCGTGGTGACCAGGTCCCCGGAAAAATACTCTTCCAGCGCGGCCAGGAGCTCGAGCTTGTTCTGGACCGAGAACTCGATGTTGATGCGCTCGACGCCGTCGGTGTACTCGCCGAGCTTCTCCAGCGGAATCACCACGTCTTCGTTGATCTTGAATGCGTTGGTATGCCTTGCGATCGCCGCTGTGCGGGCGCGGTCGAGCCAGAAGCGCTTGCGCGCGTCGGCCGACACCGCGATGAAGCCCTCGCCGCCGCGCGCGTTGGCAATGCGCACTACGCCCGAAGCCGCCGCCGCGACCGCGTCGACGTCGTCGCCGACGAGATCCCCGATCAGCACCATGCGCGGGCGTTCGCTGCGGCGCGACTTCGTGGCGTAGCCAACGGCTTTGACATAGCGCTCGTCCAGATGCTCGAGCCCGGCGAGCAGGACCTTGGACGAGGCGTCCACGTACCGCTTGATCTCGACGATCGCCGGCACGGCGTCGCGCGCGAGCCCGAAGAACTCGAGGCACACGGTCCGCGTGTGGGCGGGCATGCGGTGCAGGAGAAAGCGCGCCGCGACCACGATGCCGTCGGTGCCCTCTTTCTGGACCCCCGGCAGCCCGGCGAGAAACTTGTCGCTGACATCCTTGCCGAGCCCGGCCTTGCGGAAGTTCGAGCCGGGGATCTCCAGCGTCTTTTCCCGCAGCAGCTTTCTCCCCGAAAGGAACCGCAACCGGAACTTCGCGCTCGGCGCGTCGTGGATCTTGCCGAGGTTGTGCTCGAGGCGCTCGACCTCGAGCCACTCGCCCTGCGGCGTCACCATGCGCCACCACACGAGGTTGTCGATCGCCGTGCCCCACAACACCGCCTTCTTGCCGCCGGCGTTCATCGCGACGTTGCCGCCGATGCAGGAGGCGTCGGCCGAGGTCGGATCGACGGCGAACACCAGGCCGCCGGCGTCGGCCACGTCCATCACCCGCTTGGTCACCACGCCCGCCGAGGCGCGGATGGTCGGCTGCGGCCGCGCCACGCCCGGCAGCTCGAGGTGCTCGATCGGGCCGAGGTCCTCGAGCTTCTCGGTGTTGATCACGGCGGAGCGGCGCGTAAGCGGGATCACGCCGCCGGTGTACCCCGTGCCGCCGCCGCGCGGAATGATCGTGAGCCCGAGCGCGATCAGCTCCTTTACCAGCGGAAGGAGCTCCTCTTCGCTGTCGGGCGTGAGGACGACGAAGGGAACCTCCACGCGCCAGTCGGTCGCGTCGGTCACGTGCGAGACGCGCGCGAAGCCGTCGAACAGGATGTTGTCGCGGCGGGTGACGCGGGAAAGGCGCCGCATCGCCTTGGCGCGCAGCGCGCGCGTGGCGGTGAACTCCTCCTCGAAGGTGTCGACTGCGGCGCGCGTCAGCTCCAGGAGCCGCGCCACCTTGACGCTGCCGGCGCGGCGCGCCTCGATCTCCGCGAGGCGGCGGCGCATGCCGCCGATCGCTTCGGCGCGGCGCTGCGGCCGGTTGACGAGCTCGTCCTCGAGATAGGGATTGCGCTGGATCGCCCAGATCTCGCCCACGACCTCGTAGAGCATGCGCGCGGAGCGCCCGGTGCGGCGCTCGGCGCGCAACTCGGTGACCAGCCGCCAACCCTCCGCGCCCAGCAGCCGCAGCACGATCTCGCGATCGGAGAACGAGGTATAGTTGTACGGGATCTCGCGAACGCGATTCACGACGCCTTTGCCTCCACGCCGAACACTTCGCGGTAGCTCGCGTAGAAGCTGGCGAAGAAGGTCGGCAGGAGCAGCACCACCACGAAGAGCAGCACCGGCAAGGGCACGCCCATCGGCATGTCGCCGGGCGCAAGCGCGAGGATCAATCGCAACGCGCCGGCGAGCGCGACGAGCACCGCAAGCGTGACCGCGGCATAGAGCAGGAACGCGCGCCAGTTCATCATGCACGCGACCAGGCTGAAGAAAAGCGACTTGACCGCGCCCAGGCCATGCCAGGCGGCCAGCGGCGGCGCGAACCAGAACGCCATCAGCATCGGCGTATAGAGCGCGGCGAGCACGCCCAGCGGTGCGGCGAGATCACCGAGTTCGAGCTCCTGCGCCCCGCCCGCGACCAGCAGGCCGCGCAGCTTCTGCTCATGATCGGCAAGCGCGATGCCCGCGAAGATCACGATCGAGCAGGTGAGGTAGATCGCGCCGAGCACGAGCTGCACGCGCACGCCCTGCCGAAAACCGTCGAACAGCATGCCCATCTCGATCGGCGCCCGGGCGGCTGCGGCGCGCGCCGCGACCATCAGCCCCACGGTCAGCGCCGGGTAGATGACGAGGAAACCCGCGGTGCCGATGAGCGGCACCACCGACGTCAGCACCATGATCAACATGTAGCCGAATGTGAGCGCGACCCATTGCAGCGGCGCGGCGCGGAACAGGCGCCAGCCCTCGGCGAGCCAGCGCGCGCCGCCTGCGGTGTCGACGATCCGGGCCTGCATCAGCGCATCCAGGGAGCCTGCGTCGCGGCACGCGACTGCAGGACCTGGCGAAAGTGCTCCGGGTCGTGCGCGTGCACCAGCATACCGGGGCGCGGCAGATGGAAATCGTAGAGCCGCGACAGCCAGAAGCGCAGCGCCGCGGCGCGCAGCATCGCCGGCCACGCCGCGCGCTCGAGCTCGGTGAACGGCCGCACGCCGTGATAGGCGGCGAGCAGCGCCTGGGTCCGCTTGGGCTCGAGGCCATGCCGCGCCTCGAGGCACCAGTCATTCGCGCACACCGCCAGGTCGTAGAGCAGGCAGTCGACGCCGGCGAAATAGAAGTCGATCACGCCGCAGAGCCGCGCGCCCTCGAACAGCGCGTTGTCGCGGAAGAGATCCGCGTGCACCGGTCCGCGTGGCAGGTCGGGAAACCGCTGTTCGGCCTGGAATGCGAGCTCGCGTTCGAGCAGTTCTTGCTGGGGCTTCTTAAGGAATCCCATCACTTCCCGGGCCGCGAAGCGCCACCACTTCGCGCCGCGCGGATTCTCGAGGTACGCGCTGTACGAGCGCCCGGCCAGGTGCATGCGCCCGAGCAGCGCGCCGAGCGCCTCGCAATGCGGGGCGCCCGGCTCCTCGAGCGAGCGCCCCGGCAGGCGCGTCACGAGCGCCGCGGGCTTGCCGTTCAGGTGCCCGAGGTACTGGTCGGACAGGTTGGCGATCGGCGCCGGGCAGGGAATGCCGTGACGCGCGAGATGCGCCATGAGATCAAGGTAGAACGGCAGCTCCTCGGCCGGCAGCCGCTCGAAGAGCGTAAGGACGTAGCGGCCCTGCGTCGTGGTAACGAAGTAGTTGGTGTTCTCGATGCCCGACTCGATCGGCTCGCAGGCCTTGAGGCTGCCGACCGAGTAGTGCCGGAGCCAGTCGCCGAGCTCGGCCTCCGAGACAGAGGTGTAGACGGACAAGGTACGAAACTGCTCAGTCCCAGGTGTGGATGGGCCACATCGGAACCCGCACCCCGTCGTCGAGCGAATCGCGGCGCATCCAGTTGCCGTTGCCGGTGGTGTCGACAAGATAGTAGGGCTTGCCGTTCGGCGGCGTGACCTTGAGCATCACCACGCGGCCGCCCTCGCGCACTTCCTCGACCTTGTCGCCCTCCTGCACCGGGATGCGCACCGTCGGCTCCTCCACCGGCATCGGCGGGGGCGGCGGCGGCTCGGGCAGCGGCTCGAGCTTGGGTGGACGGCGTTGCGCATTGGCGGTTGAAAGAATGACCAGAAGCCCGACCAGCAGCAGGCGCCGCATTGCGTCGATTCTACTAGAGGTTCAGCAGCACCTCGCGCTCCGCGGGCGACGGCGCAAAGCCGCGCTTCTCGTAGAAAGCAAAGATCGCGTCGACCACCTGCTGCGGCTTGTCGTACACCTGCACCAGATCGAGGTCGCTCGGGTCGATCATGCCCTCGGCCGCGAGCCGCTCGCGCATCCAGGTGAGCAGCCCGCGCCAGTACGGCTCGTGCACCAGGATGATCGGCATCTTGCGCGTCTTGCCGGTCTGCACCAGCGTCAGCGCCTCGAACAGCTCGTCGAGCGTGCCGTAGCCGCCGGGCAGCACGATGAACGCGGTCGCCACCTTGGCGAATATCGCCTTGCGCGTGAAGAAATGCTTGAAGCGCAGGCTGATGTGCTGATAGCGGCCGGAAGGCTGCTCCATCGGCAGATCGATGTTGAGGCCAACCGCGAGGCCGCCGCCCTTGTAGGCGCCGCGGTTGGTCGCCTCCATGAGCCCCGGGCCGCCGCCGCACACCACGGCGAAGCCCGCGTCCGAGAGCAGTCGCGCGGTTTCCTCGGCGAGCTGGTAGTAGGGCGTGCCCGGCTTCACGCGCGCGCTGCCAAATACCGAGACCGCGGGATGGATGCCGACCAGGCGCTCGGTCGCCTCGACCAACTCTGCCATAATGCCGAAAACCCGCCACGCCTCCGGCGCGGGAACTTCTTTCGCCAGCTCGGCCAGCTTCGGTTGCCTGTCTTGATTCATGTCGGGAAGTAATCCTGAGAAAACGTTGTTGCTGGTCGACGGCTCGTCCTACCTGTACCGCGCCTTCCACGCGCTGCCCGGGCTGAAGAGCCCAAAGACCGGTGAGCCGACCGGCGCGATCTACGGCGTGCTCAGCATGCTGCGCAAGCTCGCGACCGATTATAAGCCGGCGGCGCTCGCGTGCGTATTCGACGCCAAGGGCAAGACCTTTCGCGACGCGCAGTACGCCGAGTACAAGGCGAACCGCACGCCGATGCCCGACGACCTGCGCGTGCAGGTCGCGCCGCTGCACGAGGCGGTCGAGGCGCTCGGCTGGCCGATGCTGGTGATCGAGGGCGTGGAAGCCGACGACGTGATCGCCACGCTCGCGGAACAGGCGAAGCGCGACGGCTGGCGCGCAGTGATCTCGACCGGCGACAAGGACTTCGCGCAGCTCGTCGACGGGCGCGTCACGCTCGTCAACACCATGTCGAACGAGCTGCTCGACATCGAGGGCGTGAAGAAGAAGTTCGGCGTCGCGCCGGAGAAGTTCCTCGACTACCTGACCCTGATCGGCGACCAGATCGACAACATCCCCGGCGTCGACAAGGTCGGCCCGAAGACCGCCGGCAAGTGGATCGAGAAATACGGCTCGCTCGAGGGCGTGCTCGAGCACGCGGGCGAAATCAGCGGGCTCGCGGGCGAGAACCTGCGCGGGATGCGCGACTGGCTGCCGAAAGCGCGCGCGCTGCTGACCATCAAGCGCGACGTACCGCTGCAAATCGAGATTTCAGCCTTGAAATTGAAGCCCAATCCCAGCCTCCAGCGCGCGCAGTACGAGCGCTTTGGGTTCAAGTCCTGGCTGAAGGAGGTCGAGGGCGCGCCGCCTGCGCCGGAGCCGATGCCAGCCCTTTCGAGCCTGCAGAAGCGCCGGCAGCGAGCGATTCTGACCGAGGATGAGTTGAAGGATCTGGCGCTGAAAATCGAGGCGGTCGATCTCGCCGGCTTCGACACGGTCTGCGACGGCGAGGACCCGATGAACGCGCGGCTCGTGGGCCTTGCTTTTGCTTTTGCCGATGAAGCCGTGTATCTGCCACTGGCTCACGACTATCCCGGCGCGCCAGCGCAAGTCGGGGTTTCCAGGGCAATCGAGCTGCTGAAGCCGTGGCTCGAGCGTGAGGACTGCAGAAAAGTCGGCGAGAACGTGAAATTCGATACCCACGTGCTCGCCAATCACGGCGTGAAACTCGCCGGCTGCGTGCACGACACGCTGCTCGAATCCTACGTGCTCGAGGTGCACGAGAAGCACGAGCTCGGCATGCTCGCGCAGCGCTACTGCGGCTGGACCACGCTCGGCTACGATGAGGTCACCGGCAAGGGCGCGGCGCGCATTCCGTTCTCGTCGGTGGAGATCACGCGCGCAACGCAATACGCGGCGGAAAAAACCGACTGCGCCCTCGGCGTGCATGGCCTGTTGTCCGAGAAAATCCAGGCGGACGACAAGCTGAATTTCGTCTACCGCTCGATCGAGATGCCGGTGCTGCCGGTGCTCTGGCGCATGGAGCGCAACGGCGTGCTGCTCGATAGATCGCGCCTGGAATCCCAGAGCCACGAGCTGGGAAAGGAAATTCTCTCTCTCGAGCAGAAGGCGTACGAGGCAGCGGGCCAGCCCTTCAACCTCGGCTCGCCGAAGCAGATCCAGGAGATCCTGTTCGACCGGCAGAAGCTGCCGGTGAAGAAGAAGACGCCCTCCGGCCAGCCATCGACCGACGAGGACTCGCTTGCCGAGCTCGCCCTCGACCATCCGCTGCCGAGGCTGATCCTCGAGCACCGCGCGCTGTCCAAGCTCAAGTCGACCTACACCGACAAGCTGCCGAAGAGCATCAACCCGAGGACCGGTCGAGTGCATACCACCTACTCGCAGACCACCGCGGTCACGGGACGGCTTTCTTCCAACGAGCCGAACCTGCAGAACATCCCGATCCGCACCCCCGCCGGGCGGCGTATCCGCGAATGCTTCATCGCCCCGCCGGGCGCGAAGATCGTGTCGGCCGACTACTCGCAGATCGAGCTGCGAATCATGGCGCACCTCTCGGGCGACGAGAACCTGCGGCGGGCGTTCGCCGCCGGCGAGGATATCCACCGCGCGACCGCGGCCGAGATCTTCGGCACCCCGCTCTCCCAGGTGGATGCCGATCAGCGCCGCGTCGCCAAGGTCATCAACTTCGGGCTGATCTACGGCATGTCGTCCTTCGGCGTGGCGCAGAACCTCGGCATCGACCGCGGCACCGCTCAGACCTACGTCGAGCGCTACTTCGCGCGCTTTCCCGGCGCGAGGCGCTTCATGGACCAGACGCGCGCCCGCGCGCGCGAGCTAGGCTACGTGGAGACGGTGTTCGGCCGCCGGCTCTGGCTGCCCGAGCTGCGCAGCGGGGCGCCGGTGCGGCGCCAGGCCGCGGAGCGCGCGGCGATCAACGCGCCCATGCAGGGTACCGCGGCAGACCTGATCAAGCTCGCGATGATCGCGGTGCAGAATTTTCTCGAAAAAGAGAAACTCCGCTCCTTGCTGATCATGCAAGTGCACGACGAGCTGGTGCTGGAAGTGCCTACGGGCGAGCTCGATACCGTGAAGGCGCGGCTGCCCGAGCTCATGCAATCGGTCGGCAAGGACCGGCTCGATATTCCGCTGGTTGTCGAGGTGGGTGTTGGCGACAATTGGGACAAGGCGCACTAGTGGAAGAACTCAAGTCCCTCGGCCGCTACCAGATCCGCGGCATCCTCGGCAAAGGCGCGATGGGCCTGGTGTACGACGCCCACGACCCGAAGCTCGATCGCCGGGTGGCGATCAAGACCATCCTCACCCGCACGCTCGACGAGGCGACCGCGAAGCAGTATTCCATGCGCTTCAAGCGCGAAGTGCGCGCGGTGGCGCGCCTCAATCATCCCCATATCGTGCAGGTCTACGACTTTGGCAACGAAGCCGACCTCGCGTACATCGTCATGGAATACATCCAGGGGCGCGAGCTCAAGGACTACTTCGACGCCAAAGAGCGCTTCGACCTCAAGACGATCCTGCGCCTGATGGGCGAGCTGCTCGGCGCGCTCGACGCGGCGCACGAGGCCGGCATCATCCACCGCGACGTCAAGCCGGCCAACGTCATGCTAGACGCGGCGCGGCACGCCAAGCTGACCGACTTCGGCGTTGCGCGCTTCACCGAGCCCGACGGCGACCAGGTCGAGGCGACGCGCGCCGGCACGATCCTCGGCACCCCGTCCTACATGTCGCCGGAGCAGATCCAGGGGCAACCGCTCGACCGGCGCACGGACATTTTCTCGGCCGGGGTGCTCTTCTACCAGCTGCTGACCGGCCAGAAGCCCTTCGAAGGCACGCAGTGGGCGCTCGCCAAGAAGATCATCCAGGACGACCCGGTCTGGCCCTCCGCGATGGTGGAGATTCCGGCGGACATCGACCGCGTCGTCGCGCGCGCGCTCGCCAAGCAGGCCGAGCAGCGCTACCCGAGCGCGCGCGGCTTTGCCGAAGCGCTCCAGCGCATCGAAAAGGGACAGCCGCCCGAGGATCCGAACGAAGTGCGTTCCGCCGGCAGCGAGGCCGAGACCGAGTTCTGGAACGGGGTGAAGGACAGCGACGACCCCGAGGAGATCGCGCTCTACATCGAGCAATTCCCCGCGGGCGCGTTCGTGGCGCAGGCGCGCAAGCGCGTAGCCGAGCTGCGCGCCAAGAAGCGGTAGCTAGAGGGCGCCGAATACCTTCCGCAGGATTGCGCTGCCCGTGCCGACGGGATCCTTGCGGATCTTCTTTTCCTCTTCGCCCAGCATGAAATACAGGCCGTCGAGGGTTTTCTGCGTCACGTACTCGTCGAGGTCCGCGTGCTCGGTCTTGATCAGGCCGAACGCCGCCGCGGGCTCGGCAAACTCGCGATAGCGCTGCGCGACGCCGACCCGGTCGGTCGCCGACCTGACGATTGGCAGGAAGCGATCGTGCAGCTGCGTGTTGGCCACGCGCTTGAAGTACGCGGTGCCCGCGGTATCGCCTCCCGTTAGGATTCCCTTCGCGTCCTGCACCGTCATCTTCTTCACCGAGTCGAGCAGCAGCTTGCGCGCTTCCGGCACTGCCGCCTCGGCGGCGCGGTTCATCGATACCACCAGCTCATCCACCTCACCGGAGAAGCCGAGGCGCCGGGCCAGCTTCTCCGCGCGCTCGAGCGATTGGGGCAGCGGGATCTTCACCTGCGGATTGCCGAGGAAGCCGTCGGCGCGGCCCAGCGCCGCGACCGCCGCGTTCGAGCCGCGCTCGAGCGCGGCCCGTAGTCCGGATAGCGCCTCGCGCTGCGTAATGCGCTCCAACTGGGCTACGGCCGGACCGGCGCAGGTCGCGAGGAGCGTTGCGAAAATCAGGTTTCTCATGAAAGCAAGGATTATCGTCGGCTTCGCCGCCATTGCGCTCGCCATCGCCGCCGCGGCGGCGATCCTCGCGCTGTCCGGGCTGAGCCACGTCCGGCCGGCGCCGGAAGTGCGCTTCACGCCGCTCTCGGGCGAGACATTTTCCACGTCCGACCTGCGCGGCAAGGTGGTGCTGGTCAACTTCTGGGCGACCTATTGCGGAAGCTGCCTGAAAGAGATGCCCCGGATCGTCGACACCCACCGGAAATTCGCGCCGCGCGGCTACGAGACGGTCGCGGTCGCGGTGCGCCGGGACAACCCGGAGCGCGTCGCCAAGTACGCTTCGAGCCACGCGCTGCCCTTCCGCGTCGCGCTCGACAGCTCGGGCGAGGCTGCGAAAGAGTTCGGCAACGTGCGCATCACCCCGATGAGCTTCCTCATCGACAAGAAGGGCCGGGTGCTGCGCCGCTACGTAGGCGAGCCGAACTGGACCGAGGTCCACGACCTCGTTGAACGGGCCCTCGCTTCCTAGATTCCCGCCTGCTGGGCTTGCTGGTCCGCGTGGTACGAAGAACGGACCAGCGCGCCGATGGCCGCGTGGCGGAAGCCCATCGCCGACGCCCGGTTCTCGTAGTCCTTGAAAATGGCGGGATCCACGTAGCGCGCCACGGGCAGATGGTGCGGCGACGGCTGCAGGTACTGGCCGATCGTTAGCATGTCGACGTCGTGCGCGCGCAGGTCGCGCATCACGGCGAGGATCTCGTCGTCGGTCTCCCCCAGCCCGACCATGAGGCCGGATTTGGTGGGCACCGCCGGGTGACGCCGCTTGAACTCCTGCAGGAGGCGCAGCGAGTGCGCATAGTCGCCGCCGGGTCGCGCCTTGCGGTACAGGCGCGGCACCGTCTCGAGGTTGTGGTTCATCACGTCGGGCGGGGCCGCCTCGAGTATCCCGAGCGCGCGCTCGAGCCGGCCGCGGAAGTCGGGCACGAGGACCTCGATCGTCGTTCGCGGCGAGACTTTCCTCGTTTCCTGGATACACGCGAAGAAATGCGCTGCGCCGCCGTCGCGCAGATCGTCGCGGTCGACGCTGGTGATCACCACGTAGCTCAGCTTGAGCAGAGCGATCGTCTCGGCGAGATGCCGCGGCTCCTCGGCGTCGGGCGCGAGCGGCCGGCCGTGCGCGACGTCGCAGAACGGGCAACGGCGGGTGCAGATGTCGCCCAGGATCATGAAGGTCGCGGTGCCCTTGCCGAAACACTCGGCGATGTTCGGGCAGGACGCCTCTTCGCACACCGTGTGCAGCTTCTGCTCGCGCAGGATGCGCTTGATGTCGTAGAAGCGGGAGTTCGGGCTCGCCGCGCGCACCCGGATCCAGGCCGGCTTGGGAAGCGGCGGCGCCTGCGCCTCCTCCCGACGGACGATGCGGATCGTCTTGCGCGCGCCCCTTTCCTTTACGCCGGCTTCACGCATCGAGCTTCTCCAGCAGGAGGTGGGCAAGCCGCGCGGCGGCAGCGTCGAACGAATCCGTAACGCCCAAATCTCTCAGCTGCGTCACGCGCAGCCCGGGAAAACCGCAGGGATCGATCGCGGAGAAAGGCGCGAGGTCCATGTCGACGTTGAGCGCGAGGCCGTGGTAGGCGCGTCCACGCACCACGCGGATGCCGAGCGCGGCGATCTTCGCGCCGTCGACGTAGACGCCGGGCGCGCCCGCCTTGCGCTCGCCGCGGCCGCCGAGATAGTCGATGACGGCCTGCTCGAGCAGCCACACGAAGCGCCTCACCTTGATCGAGCGGCGCGCGAGGTCGACGAGCGTGTAGATCACGACTTGCCCGGGCCCGTGATAGGTGATGTCGCCGCCGCGGTCGGTCTTGATCGTCGCTATGGCGCCGGGCACGGCTTTCAAGGGACTCCCCTGCCCCACGGTGTACACCGGCGCGTGCTCGAGCAGCCAGAACTCATCGGGGGTCGAGTCGTCGCGCGCCCTGGTGAACGCGCGCATCGATTCCCAAGTGGAGCAATAGTCAGCGCGGCCGAGTCGCTTGAGGACGATTTCTTCGACGGCCGTCATAACACCATCACCACGTCGGGGTGGTCGCAGAGCTCCTGGTAGAGCGCGTCGAGCTGCTGGCGCGAGGTCGCGCGCACGATGCAGGTGACGCTGAGGTACTTGCCCTGGCGGCTGGGCCGCATCTCGACCGTGGCGGCGTCGAAGTCCGGCGCATGCTTGCGCACGATGCCGGTCACCGCCTGGACGAAGCGCGGCTGCTTGCGGCCCATCACCTTGATCGGGAAATCGCAGGGAAACGCTAACGGCGAGCCGTCGGCTACGACCGGCACGAGCGGATTCCTCCTATGCCGACACCGCCTCGCGCTGGCCGGCGCGCATGACCTTCTGCTTGAACTCCTGGTAGAGCTGGTACATGCGGCGGAATACGGGGCCCGGGTGGCCGTCGCCGATGCGCTGGCCGTCGAGCTCGACGATCGCGAGCACCTCCTTGGACGACGAGGTGACCCAGACCTCGTCGGCCGCGCGCACTTCGGCTTGCGTGACGTCCTTGAATTCGAGCGGCAGCGCGTTGGCGCGCGCGA
This sequence comes from Burkholderiales bacterium, assembly GCA_035649875.1. GTDB lineage: Bacteria > Pseudomonadota > Gammaproteobacteria > Burkholderiales > SG8-39 > SCGC-AG-212-J23. Next base: position 20,675 of record DASRIR010000182.1, read on the forward strand.
GCTCCACCACCACGTCGTAGGTGATGCCGGGCAGGATGAGGTTGGTCTTGGGCGGCGACTGGATCGCGCCGCGCTTCACGATGAACACGTTCGAGGCCGAAGCCTCGGTGAGCTTGCCGTCGCGGAACAGGATCGTCTCCGCCGCGTCCGCCTCGGCGGAGAGTTGGCGCAGAAGCACGTTGCCAATGAGCGAGATCGATTTGATGTCGCAGCGCAGCCAGCGATTGTCGAGCGCGCTCACCGCAGGGGCGCCCTGCTCCACCTGCGCCGCCGGAGGATTGGTGAGCGGGTTCGCCATCATGAACACGGTGGGCTCGACGGCCTTCGGGAAGGCATGGTCGCGCTTGGCGACGCCGCGAGTCACCTGAAAGTAGATGCCCTGGTCTTCGAAGGGCTGCGCGTCGATCAGCTGGTAGATGTGCGCGCGCCATTGCGCGCGCGCGTACGGATTGCGAATCTTGGCCTCGCCCAAGCTGCGCTCGAGGCGCGCGAGGTGCTCCTCCAGCCGGAAGGGCACGCGCGAGTAGACCGGCACCAGCTCGTACACGCCGTCGCCGAAGATGAAGCCGCGGTCGAGCACCGATACCGTGGCCTGCTCGATCGGCAGCAGCTTGCCGTTCAGAAAGACCGTCATTTCAGCCATAGGCGCAGTGTATCCCAGGTGCGGCCGAAGAATCCCGCCTGCGCCACCGGCTCGAGCGTGATTAGCGGGTACTCGCCGAAGGGCTTGCCGTCATGCGTCACACGCACCACGCCGACGCGCTGCCCCTTGGTGAGCGGCGCCACCAGCGGCTGCTGCGACACGAGCTCGGCCTGGAGCTTGTCGGCCTCGCCTTTCGGCACGGTGACGAAAAGGTCGCGGCTCACGCCGACTTTCACGCTGCGCGCCGCGCCTTTCCAGACTTCCAGCGACCGGACCGGCGTGTCCGCCGCGTGAACCTTCACGCTGTCGAAGAATTGGTATCCCCAGTTGAGAAGCTTGAGCGACTCCTGCGCGCGCGTCGCTTCGGAGGTCGAGCCGAGCAGCACCGAAAGCAGCCGCCGGGCGCCGCGCCGCGAAGAGGCGACCAGGCAGTAGCCCGCGGCCTCGGTGTGGCCGGTCTTCAGTCCGTCGACGCTCGGATCGATCCACAGCAGCCGATTGCGGTTCGGCTGGGTGATGTTGTTGTAGCGGTACTCCTTCTGCGAATAGTACTGCGCGTACTCCTTCGGAAAATCGCGGATCAGGGCGGCGGACAGCGTATAGAGGTCCTGTGCGGTGCTGTAGTGCTGCGCGTCCGGCAGGCCCGACGCGTTCATGAACTTCGTGTTCTTCATGCCCAGACGCGCGGCCTCGCGATTCATCATCTGCACGAACACTTCCTCGTTACCGGCGACCGCTTCGGCGAGCGCGATGCACGCGTCGTTGCCCGACTGCACCACCATGCCGCGGATCAGTTCGTCGGCCGTCACCGGCTTGCGCGGCTCGATGAACATGCGCGAGCCCGCGGCCTTCCAGGCGCGCGTCGACACCGGCACCTGCTGCTCGAGCGTGAGCTTCTTGTCGCGCAGCGCGCCGAACACGACGTACGCGGTCATCAGCTTGGTCAGCGACGCCGGCTCGAAGCGCTCGTCGGCCTTTTGCGCCGCGATCACCTGGCCGCTCGACAGATCGCCGATCACCCAGGCCTTGCCGATGACCGACGGCGGCTGCGGCGCCGCGGCCCACACGCTGTTCAGCAAAACTGCGAATGCAAAGACGAGGAGTATGCGTGCCATCAAACCTGCCGCAAAAGCGGCGAATTATAAGCCGGCGGTCCGGCCGGGAACGATGGCTTCGACGTCGACGCGCGCCTGGCCGGCCTGGATGAAGCCGAGCTTGTACGCCGCGACGTAGGACAGGTCGATGATGCGCTCCGATTTGAACGGCCCGCGGTCGTTGATGCGCACCACGACGCTCTTGCCGTTCGTCACGTTGGTCACGCGGGCATAGCTCGGGATCGGCAGGGTCGGGTGCGCCGCGGTCATGGCGTACATGTCGTAGGTCTCGCCGCTGGAAGTCTTCTGGCCGTGGTAGCGCTTGCCGTACCAGCTCGCCACGCCGCGCTGCTTGAAAGGCTGCAGCGAAGTCATCGGCACGAACCGCTTGCCGAGCGCTTCGTAGGGACGATTCGCGTACTTGTGCAGCGGCTCCGCGCGCGGCACGGCGTCGGCGACGCGATCCAGGTTGGCCGGCGGCGTTTCGTGCGGGCCATCGTCCTTGTAGTAGCCGCCCGGCCTTGGAGACGAGGCACAACCCTCAAGAACCAGCAACGCAACCGCGAAGCAAACGTACTTCATGACCCGTGTATTCATGATTCGTACACCACGTTGCCGGCGACGATCGTGCAGCGCACCCGTCCGGCGAGCTCGTAGCCGAGGAACGGCGTGTTCTTGCCCTGGCTTTTCAGCGTCTCGGGGGAAACGCGCACCGGGGCCGCCGGGTCGAAGAGCACCACGTCGCCCGGCGCGCCGGCGGCGAGCCTGCCGGACGCTACGCCCAACACGCGCGCCGGCTCGGACGTGATGCGCGCGAGCGTCGCCGCGAGTCCCAGCCGGCTGGCCTGGCCCCATTTGAGCGCGAGCGGCAGGAGCAGCTCGAGCCCGGTGGCGCCGGGCTCGGCTTGCGCGAACGGGAGGTGCTTGCCGTCCTCGTCGACCGGAGTGTGGTCGGAGCACACGCAGTCGATCACGCCCTCGGCGAGCCCGCGCGCGAGCGCGTCGCGGTCGCGCTGGCTGCGCAGCGGCGGCTCGAGCCGGCAGTGCGAGTCGAAGTAGCCGAGGTCCATGTCGCAGAGATGCACATGATGAATGCCGACATCGCACGTGACCGGCAGGCCCTCCTGCTTCGCCCGGCGCATGAGCTCGACCCCGCCGGCCGTCGACAGCCGGCAAATGTGAACTCTTGCACGCGTCGCGCGCACGAGCTCGAGCAGCGTGGCGAGCGCGATGGTCTCGGCGAACGGCGGGATGCCCGGCAGGCCGAGGCGCGTGGCGATCTCGCCGTCGTGCGACACGCCGCCCTTCGCGAGCCACGCGTCCTCGGCGCGCAACCACACCGGGTAGCCGAAGGTCGCGGCGTACTGCAGCGCCCGCCAGAGCACCTGGGTATCGGCGAGCGGCGCATTGGCCTGAGAAAACGCGACGCAGCCGGCATCGGTGAGCTGCCCCATTTCGGTGAGCGACGCGCCTTCAAGCTTCACCGTAAGCGCGCCCACGGGGTAGACGCGCGCGCGCGACAGCGCCTTCGCGCGGCGGCGCAGCATGTCGACCAGCCCGGGCTCGTCAAGCGGCGGGTCGGTGTCCGGCGGGCAGGCGAGGCTGGTCACGCCGCCGGCGAGCGCGGCGTCCATCTCCGATTCGAGCGTCGCCTTGTATTCGTAGCCCGGCTCCCGCAGGCGCGCCGAGAGGTCGATCAGGCCAGGCGCAACGACCAGCCCCTTCGCGTCGATGACCCGATCCGCTTTCCCCGCCTCGTTGGAAATCCTTCCGTCGGCGATGAAAACGTCGCCCGCCCCCTCCTTGCCGCTGGCCGGGTCGACCACGCGCCCGTTCTTGATATGGATGCGCATCAGTTGCCCGCGACGATGCTCATGACCGCCATGCGCACCGCGATGCCGAAGGTGACCTGCGGCAGGATCACCGAATGCGGGCCGTCGGCCACGGTCGAATCGATCTCGACTCCCCGGTTCATCGGCCCGGGATGCATGACGATCGCGTCGCGCCGCGCGAGCGAGAGCTTTTCGGCGTTGAGCCCGTAGTGCTTGAAGTACTCCTGCGCCGACGGCAGCAGCGCGCCGCGCATGCGCTCGTTCTGCAGGCGCAGCATCACCACCACGTCGCAGTCCTTGAGTCCCGCGTGCATGTTGTGGAACACGCGCACGCCGAGCGCTTCCACGCCGGCGGGCAGCAGCGTCTGCGGGCCGATCACGCGCACCTCGGGCACGCCGAGCGTGGTCAGGCCGTGGATCAGCGAGCGCGCGACGCGCGAATGCAGGATGTCGCCGACGATCGCCACCGTCAGGCGGCCGAAGTCCTTCTTGTAGTGGCGGATGGTGAACAGGTCGAGCAATCCCTGGGTCGGGTGCGCATGCCGGCCGTCGCCGGCGTTGATCACGTGCTCGTGCGGCTTGACGTGGCGCGCGATGAGGAAGGGCGCGCCGGAGCTCTCGTGGCGAACCACGAAGATATCCGCGTGCATCGCGGACAGATTCGCCACGGTGTCGAGCAGCGATTCGCCCTTGGTCTGCGACGACACGGTGATGTTCAGGTTGATCACGTCGGCCGAGAGCCGCTTGGCGGCGATCTCGAAGGTGGTGCGCGTGCGCGTCGAAGGCTCGAAGAACAGATTGAATACGCTCTTGCCCCTCAGGATCGGCACCTTCTTGACCTCGCGCTCGGTCACGCCGACGAAAGACTCGGCGGTATCGAGGATGCGCACCAGAATGTCGCGCGGCAGGCCCTCGATCGAAAGCAGGTGCTGCAGCTCGCCTTTCTCGTTCAGCTGCGGGTTACGCTGCACGCTCGGGCTCCAGCGCGAGGGCGAGCTTCCCGGAATCGGCTCGCTTGAGCGTCAGGCGCATGCCGGCGGGCACCTCGACGCGCGCGCCGACGTGCTGGGCGCAGATCGGCAGCTGGCGCCCGCCGCGGTCGGCGAGCACGACGAGCGAGATGCTGGCCGGCCGACCGTAATCGAACAGCTCGTTCATCGCGGCGCGCACCGTGCGGCCGCTGTAGAGCACGTCGTCGACCAGCAGCAGCTCGGCGCCGTTTACGTCGAACGGGATCTTGGTGCGCTTCGGATCGTGCTTCAGGCCGCGCGCGGCGTAGTCGTCGCGGTAGAACGCGATGTCCATCAGGCCGAGCGGCGTCTTCAGGCTCAGCAACTGGTGCAGCCGCTCCGCGAGCCACGCGCCGCCCGTATAGAGGCCGACCATCGCGCTTCTCGGCCCGATGCGCGGCTTGAGCTCGGCGACGAGCTGCTCGCAGAGCTTCTCGGCCTCAGGTAGCGTCATTACGCGGCTTCATCGAAGTACTGCTCCAGAATCAGTTGCGCGGCGACCGAGTCGACCGCCTTCTTCTTGATCCCTCTCAGGCGCGATTCCGCTTCGACCGAGGTAAAGCGCTCGTCCACGCGCGCCACCGGCAGCTTGAAGCGGCGCTCGAGGCGCCGCGCGAAGTCCTCGGCCTGGCGCGTCATCTTGTGCGGCTCGCCTTGCGCGGTGGTCGGCAGGCCGACCACCAGGTGCGCGGGCTTCCATTCGTCGACCAGCTTCTGGATCTGAAAAAAATCGGACACCGCGGGTAGCGGATGCACCGTGCGCAGCTCGGGCTCCCCGACTGCAACGCCGATACGCTTGAGACCGAAGTCGAAGGCGAGGACAGTGCCCTCAGGCATGTCCCGCTTCGTCCTGGAGCCTCGCGTAGTCGAGGCCCAGCAGCTCCATCGCCGCCGGCAGGCGCTCTTCGGCCGGCGTCTCGAAGATGATGCCGTCGCGCGCCTCCACGGTGAGCCAGGCGTTCTGCGACAGCTCGTGCTCGAGCTGCCCGGGCGACCAGCCCGCGTACCCAAGCGTGACCAGCATGCGCGCCGGTCCCTCGCCACGCCCCACCGCTTCGAGGATGTCCTTGGAAGTGGTAAGGCCGATCGCGTCGCCCACGCGCAGCGTCGCCTGCCAGTTACCCGCGGGCGCGTGCAGCACGAAGCCGCGGTCGGTCTGCACCGGGCCGCCGAAATAGATCGGCGCGTCCTTGCGGACGCGGTCGCGCAGCGTGAGCGACAGGCGCTCGAACAGCGCCTGCAGGGTCATGTCGATCGGGCGGTTGACGACCAGGCCGAGCGCGCCCTGGTCGTTGTGCTCGCAGATATAGGTGAGCGTCTTGGAAAAATACGGATCGGCCATGTTGGGCATGGCGATCAGGAAGTGGTGCGTCAGGTTGATCGAGGACATGCGCCGCCGCACCGCCATTTTACTCGGGTAATCGGGTTTAGATCTCCACCATCTCGAAGTCTTCCTTGCGGGCGCCGCATTCGGGGCAGGTCCAGTTGAGGGGAATGTCCTCCCAGCGCGTGCCCGGCGCGATGCCTTCGTCGGGAAGTCCCGCGGCCTCGTCGTACACAAAGCCGCAGATCAGGCACATCCACGTCTTGTACTGCACTTGGTTCTCGGTCATAGAATGGGCCGGATATTAGCTCATGCCACCGATTGTTCTGACGTTCGCTGCTTCCGATCCGACTGGCGGCGCGGGATTGCAGGCCGATCTGCTCACGCTCGCCGCGCTCGGCTGCCATCCGCTGTCGGTGCTCACCGGCTTCACCGTGCAGGACACGAGCGGCGTGGAGCAGCTCGAGACGCTTGCCGGCGAGCTCGTCACGCGACAGGCGCGACGCGTGCTCGCCGAAAGCAAGGTGGCCGCGTTCAAGGTGGGCGTGCTCGGATCCGCCGACAACGTGCGCGCGGTCGCGGCGATTGCCGCCGCGCACGCGCAAGTCCCGCTCGTGCTCGACCCGGTGCTCGCCTCCGGGCGCGGCGATCCACTGGCGAGCGACGACCTGCCCGGAACCTTGCTCGAATCGCTCGTGCCGCTCGCGACGGTGGTCACGCCCAACACGCTCGAGGCGGCAAAGCTCGGCGGCACGAAGCGCCTGCTCGAGCGCGGTTGCCGATACGTGCTCGTCACCGGCACGCACGAGGAAAGCGCCGAGGTGAGCAACAAGCTCTACGATGCGCGCGGCCTGGTCCGCGAGGACCGGTGGCGACGCCTGCCCGGCAGCTATCACGGTTCGGGGTGCACGCTCGCTTCCGCGCTCGCCGCGCAGCTCGCGCAGGGCCGCGATGTGCCCGAAGCTTCGCGCGCTGCGCAGGAGTTCACCTGGCAGGCGCTCGCCGGGGCGATCCGCACCGGAGCCGGGCAGGCGCTGCCCAACCGCTTCTTCAGTCGATGATGCGCGGGCTCTATGCGATTACACCCGACACGGCGGATACCGCCGCGCTGCTCCACAAAGTGGAGCAGGCGCTCAAGGCGGGCGTCGCGATGCTGCAGTACCGCAACAAGATCCTGTCCAGGGACAAGCGCCTGCTCCAGGCGACAGAACTCGCGCCGCTCGCGCGCGGCTATGGCGTGCCGTTCATCGTGAACGACGACGTCGAGATCGCCCTCGCGGTCGGCGCGAACGGCGCGCATGTCGGCAGGGATGACGGCGACCTTGCCGCGGCGCGCAGCACGCTCGCGGGCAGGATCCTTGGCGCGTCCTGCTACAACGACCTGGACCGGGCCCGAGCAGCCGCGCGCGCCGGTGCGGATTACGTCGCCTTCGGCAGCGTGTTCCCATCCCCCACCAAGCCCGACGCGGTGCGTGCTCCACTCTCGCTTTTCGGGCATGACCTCGGTGTCCCGTCCTGTGCGATCGGCGGCATCACGCTGCAGAACGCCCCCGCGCTGATCGCCGCCGGAGCGAGCCTCCTCGCGGTGATCAGCGATCTCTTCGACGCGCCGGACATCGCCGTGCGCGCGGGGGAATACCGCAAGCTCTTCCAATGAAAAAAAGCCAGCAGCTCTTCGAGCGCGCCCAGGCGCGCATCCCGGGCGGCGTGAACTCACCGGTGCGCGCGTTCCGCGCCGTCGGCGGCTCGCCGGTGTTCTTCGAGCGCGCCTCGGGCGCCTATCTATGGGACGCGGACGGCATGCGTTATGTCGACTACGTCGGCTCGTGGGGGCCGATGCTCGCCGGACACGGCCATCCGGCAGTGGTCGAGGCGGTACAGGAGGCGGCTTCGCGCGCGCTGTCGTTCGGCGCGCCGACCGAGGCCGAGATCGAGCTGGCCGAGCTCCTGTGCCGCCTCGTGCCCTCGCTCGAGCTCGTCCGCCTGGTCTCGTCGGGCACGGAAGCGACCATGACGGCGCTGCGCCTCGCGCGCGGCTTCACCGGCCGGAGCCTGATCGTCAAGTTCGAGGGCTGCTACCACGGCCACGCGGACGCGCTCCTCGTCAAAGCCGGCTCGGGCGCGCTCACCTTCGGTAACCCGAGCAGCGCCGGCGTGCCCGCCGAAACCGCTGCCGCCACCGTGGTTCTCGACTACAACGACAGCGCGCAGGTCAAGGCCCTCTTCGAGAAGCGCGGGAAAGACATCGCCGGGGTGATCGTCGAGCCGGTCGCCGGAAACATGAACCTCGTGCTGCCGGCGCCCGGGTTCCTCGAGACGCTGCGCGAGGAATGCACGCGCCACGGCGCGGTGCTGATCTTCGATGAGGTGATGACCGGCTTTCGCGTGGCGCTCGGCGGCGCGCAGGCGCGCTTCGGCATCCGCCCGGACCTCACTACGCTCGGCAAGGTGGCGGGCGGCGGCTTGCCGCTCGCCGCGGTCGGCGGCCGGCGCGCGCTCATGGAGAAAATCGCTCCGCTCGGGCCGGTGTATCAGGCCGGTACGCTTTCGGGCAACCCGATCGCCGTCGCCGCGGGGCTTGCGACCTTGAAGATCGTTTCGGCGCCCGGCTTTTGCGAAAAGGTCGAAGCAACGGCCCGGGCGCTGGTCGATGGACTATCCGCCGCAGCGGGGAAATCCGACCGCCATTTCTCCGCGCAATCGATCGGCAGCATGTTCGGCGTCTATTTTCGCGACGCGCCGCCCGCGAGCTTCGCGCAGGTCATGCAATGCGACCGCGAGCGCTTCAACCGCTTCTTTCACGAGATGCTCGCGCGCGGCGTGTACCTCGCGCCGTCGGCCTACGAGGCCGGCTTCGTGTCGGGTGCGCACGGCGCGGCCGAGATCGAAGCCACGCTCGCCGCCGCGCGCGCCGCATTCGCCAAGATTTCGTAACGCAACTGGCGTAAACCTTGCATCACGTGCGGTGTCCAAACACCGGCGATATGAATATCCATATCAGGGAGCTCTCCAGGCTGGATCGCGCCGCGCTCGCCGGACACCTTCTTGCGCTTGGCACTGAAGACCGCAGGCTGCGCTTCGGGCTGCCGCTCAAAGACGAAACGGTGCGCGCCTACGTGGCGCGCATCAATTTCGAGCGCGACGCGGCTTTCGGTGTCTATGACGACGCGCTGTACCTGATCGCCGCGGCGCACCTCGCGCGCAGCGACGGGCATGCCGAGCTTGGCGTGTCGGTGCTGCCGGGCTATCGAGGTCGCGGCATCGGTGGCGCGCTGCTCGGGCGAGCGCATTTGCGTGCCCGCAACTGGGGCGTGCGCTCGCTTTTCATGCACTGCCTGACGGAAAACGGCGCCATGATGCACCTGGCGCGCAAGCAAGAAATGCAGATCGTGGTTAAGTCCGGAGAAGCCGACGCCTGGCTCAAGCTCCCGCCGGCCGACGCTTCCAGCCATTTCGGCGAGGTGTTCCAGCAGCGCGTCGCGCTCTTCGACTACGCCCTCAAACAAGGAAGAGCGTGGCTAGGCCAAGGAAGATGAAGAAGCCGCCAGAGTCGGTGCAGGCGGTGATCAATACCGACGAGCCCACGGCGGGGTCGCGGCCGAAGCGCGCGCGCAGCCACGGAATGCTCACGCCCATCAGCGCCGCGAGCAGCAGGTTCAGCATCATGGCGAGCGCCATCACGCCGCCGAGCGCGACGTTGCCGTAGAAGGCGTAGGCGATCGCCCCGAGCAGCGTGCCCCAGACCGCGCCGTTCAAGAGCGCGACGCCGACTTCCTTGGCGAGCAGGTTGCGCCAGTACGCACCCTGGATCTGGCCCAGCGCGAGCGCCCGCACGATCATGGTGGTGGTCTGGTTGCCGGAATTGCCCCCGATGCCCGCCACGATGGGCATCAGCGCCGCGAGCGCGACCAGCTGCGCGATCGAGTCTTCGAATACCCCGATCACGCGCGAGGCGATGAATGCGGTGACCAGGTTGATCGCCAGCCAAGCCCAGCGGTTCTTGAAGCTGTCGAGCACCGGGGCGAACACGTCTTCCTCGTGGCTCAAGCCGGCTTCGGCGAGCTGCGATTCGGCGCTTTTTTCCCGGATGTAGTCGACCACCGCGTTGACCGTCAGCCGGGCGATCAGCCGACCGGACGCGTCGACCACGGGCGCCGACACCAGGTCATAGCGCTCGAAGGCGCTCGCCGCGTCCTCGGCCGGGTCCTGGGGATAGAGCTTGACGCTCTCCGGGATCATCACCTGCCGCACTTCGCGCTCGAGGTCGGAGACGATAAGGCGCGCGAGCGGCAGCGTGCCCTTCAGCAGCTGCTCGCGGTCGACAACGAACAACTGGTCGGTATGGTCGGGCAGCTCGTCCAGGCGCCGCAGGTAGCGTGTCACCGCCTCGAGCGTCACGTCCTCGCGCACCGAAACGTGGTCGAAATCCATCAGCGCGCCGACGGCGCCTTCCGGGAACGACAGCGCCGCGCGCAGCCGTTCGCGCTCCTCGGCCGGCAGCGACTGCACCACCTCCTCGATGACGCTCGCCGGCAGGTCCGGCGCGATATCGGCAAGCTCGTCGGCCTCCAGGGTCTCGGCCGCGGCCACCAGCTCGCGCGCGTCCATCGCCTCGATGAGCGACTCGCGCACGGCGTCCGACACCTCGACCAGGATCTCGCCGTCCCGGTAGGCCTTGACCAGGTCCCAGACTGCCAGCCGCTCCTCGAGCGGCAGCGCCTCGAGGATGTAGGCGATGTCGGCGGCGTGCAGGCGGTCGAGCTTGAGCTCGTGCTTCGCCATTTCCTGGCGCTCGGTTACGCCTTCCATCGCCTTGTGCTTCTGAAGCAGCTCCTGCACTTCGCGCAGGTTCTGCTGAAGCTCCTCGACCTCGAGGCGCGCCGGTGATTCGGTGTTCATGGGATCTGGGCGTAGCCCATGCGGCTCGAGATGGTGACCATGCGCCCTTCGATATAGGGTGTGCGGCGCCCGCGCTCGTAGCGCTTCGGGCTGGGCAGGATGGCCGCGAGCCAGACCGCCTGCTCGGGTGTCAGCGCGGCGGCGGGCACGCCGAAGTGATGTCGCGCCGCGGCTTCCGCGCCGAAGATGCCCTCGCCCCATTCCGCGACGTTCAGGTAGATCTCCAGGATCCGGCGCTTGGAGAGCGTGCGCTCCATCATCCACGTGATCGCGGCTTCCTGCCCCTTGCGCAGCCAAGAGCGGCTACCCGAAAGGAACAGGTTCTTCGAGAGCTGCTGGCTGATGGTGGAGGCGCCGGCGACCACCTTGCCGCGGCTCTCGTTCTTTTGCATCGCCTTGGTAATCGCCTCCCAATCGAAGCCCTCGTGATCGAGGAACTTCGCATCCTCGGCCGCGACGACCGCGCGCTTGAGGTGCTCCGAGATGCGGTGGTAAGGCACCCAGACGTGGCGCACCCTGGCGCCGGGCTTCTCCAGGTAGCGTTCCATGAACGCGGTCGAGGACGGATTGAAGTTCGACCAATAGATGAGGTGCGACAGGAACCAGAGCTGCACCGCGATCGCGACCAGCAGCGCGGTCCCCAGCGTGTAGCAGAACGCCTTCCAGGCGAAGACGAGGGGCCGCCAGCGGCTACGCGCCACGGAGCTTCTCGAGCACCGGGCGCGTTGCCGGGCGCACGCCGCGCCAGAGGAAGAACGACTCCGCGGCCTGCTCGACGAGCATGCCCAGGCCGTCGCACGCCGGCGCCCCGGCCTTGCGCGCGGCTGCGAGGAACGGCGTGTCGCGCCCGTACACCATGTCGTACGCAAGCGCGGTGGTTCCCAGGAGGTCTTCGGGTACCGGTGGCGCTTCGCCGCGAAGGCCGGCCGAGGTGGCGTTGACGACGATGTCGAAAGCGTGGCCGGCCAGCGCGTCGTAACTGCAAGCCGACGATGCGCCCGCAAAGCGGCGGACCAGCGTTTCGGCCTTCGCTACGGTCCGGTTGGCGATCACCAGGCGCGCCACGCCCGCTTCCAGCAGCGCGCTGACCACGCCCTGCGCGGCGCCGCCGGCGCCCAGAAGGAGAACTGCCTTCCCGCGCAGCGGCAGGCCGAGGTTGGCGGAGATGTCTCTCACCAGGCCGACGCCGTCGGTGTTGTCGCCGAAGGAATCCTCGAAGCGCAGGGTGTTGACGACCTGCGCCAGCCGCGCGCGCTCGCTCACGCGCGCGCAGAGGTGGAAGGCTTCGCCCTTGAAAGGCAGCGTGACGTTGAGGCCCTTCCCGCCCGAGCCACGGAAGCGCTCGACCGCCGCCGCGAACGCATCGAGCGGCGCCTCGATGCGGGTGTATTCCATGTCCTGGCTGGTGGCGCGCGCGAACTCCGCGTGAATCGCGGGCGACTTGGAATGCGCGACCGGGTTGCCGATGACCGCGTACCGGTCGCTCATGGGGCTACTCAGTCCAGATCTTGTCGCCCTGACCGAAAAACCAAGTTCGGGTGATCACCAGGAGGTCGGTATCGCGCCGGATGTCGGGCGGAAAGGCAGCGAACGGCGTCGCCATGCGCACGATCTTGAACGCCGCGGCGTCGAGCACCTTGAGGCCGGAGGAGCGGTCGAGCTCGATCGACTCGACGTTGCCGTCGGGGCGGATGGTGACCGTGAGCCGCAGGTTGCCGTAGATCCGTCCGCGCGCCTCGGGCGGGTAGTTGAGCGTGCCCACCCGCTCGACCTTAACGCGCCAGTCTTCTTCGTACTGCGCAAAGCGGTATTCCGCGGCATTCGCGCCGATGAATTTCTTGCGCGGCCGCTTCTGGTATTGGTCGATCTGGCGGTCGATCTGCGCCTGCAGGCGCATCGCCGCGAGCGCAAGGTCCGCGAGATCGCGGCCGCTCGGCTGCGCGCCGGACTCTTCGACCGAAGTCTGGCCCGGCGCGGTTGCCGGCACCTGGCTCTGTGCCGCCCGCATCTGGGCAAGGAGCTCCTGCTGCCTCGCCTCGAGCGCGCGCTGCTGGCGCTCGGCGTCGGCCAGATCCTTGCCCGGATTGCGCGGCTCGGTCACGGGCAGTGGCGTGCGCGCGCGCCGGTTTTCCTCCACCGTCCCGCCGCGGTTCAGGTTGGCCTGCGCAAGGACGTCGGCTTTCACGGGTCGCTCCCGCGTCTTCGCGTTCACCAATACGACTTCCAGTGGCGCGCTGTCCTGTTTCCAGCGCGTGCCGTCCGGGAACCTGAAATGCACCGACAGGAGAGCGCCATGCAGCGCGAGCGACAGCCCAAGCGCGGCGCCGAGCAGGCGGTCCTGCCTCCCCCATATAAAGTGCATTCTCACCTCAATACCACAAGCCTTTCATACTTTAGGCTTTTTGACCAGCATCCTCCGTCGAATCCTGCACCGCGCCGAGCGTTTCCCGGTACGCGCAGGCGAGCGAGCGCTCGAGCAAGTCGACGCCGGTGACCTCCAGCCGCACGAGCGTTCCCGGCTCAAGCGTCGGCGCCGCACTCAGGCGGGTAACGAGCGGCAGGCCCTGCGCGCGCACGAGATTCTCGCGCAGGACCACGGCCTGGAGCGAGCGCGTGTCCTCCTGGAGCAACCAGCGCAGGCTCCAATAGGTCTCCATCGCGCGCTGGTGCTCGTCATAGCGCGTGGCGGTGACCTCGAAGGCGCGCAGCGCCGAGAGCAGCGCATCGGAGTTGCGCGCAAAGGGCGGCCTGCGGCCGGTGAGCGCCGCGGCGAGTTGCCACTGGTTCACCAGGTCGACATAGCGCCGTAACGGCGAGCTCATCCAAGCATACGCGGCCACGCCCAGGCCCTCGTGCGGCTCGGGATGCACGCTGAAGCGCACCTTGCCAGTCGACTGCACGCGATAGATGGCGGCGACGTCGCGCTCCGCGAGCAGCTCGCCCCAGGCCGAATTGGCGAGGATCATCATTTCCGACACCAGCTTGTCGAGCGGCGCGCCGCGCTTGCGCGGCACGATGCGCACGCGCCCGTCTTCCACGTAGAAGTTGTAGTCGAGCGCCGACCCGGCACTCGGCTTGCCGCGGCGCGCTTCGAGCGCGCGCGCGGCGAGCCATAGCGTGCGCAGCTCCTCCTCGTACGCGAGGCCCTTCCCTGCCCCTTGCTCGAACGCCTCGTTGAGTGCGTCGTACTCGGCATGGCGCAGATTGGCAACGATCGGTACGCGCTCGAGCCGCGTATGGCGCGCGCGCGGCGCATAGTTCTCGTCGAGGTCCACGTACAGGGACACCGCCGGCAGCTCGCCGCCGTGATCGAGCGAGAAGCGCGCGATCACGTCTTCCGGCAGCATCGTGAACTTGCGGCCGGGCATGTAGGCGGTGGAGAGCCGTTCGCGCGCGATCGAGTCGAGCGCGGAGCCGGGCGCGATGCCGAGCGCCGGCGCCGCGATGTGGATCCCCAAGCGCAAACCATCCTTGGTCTTCTGTATGGAAAAGGCGTCGTCGATCTCGGTCGTGCCGATGTCATCGAGGCTGAAGGCCGCGACCGGCGCGCGCGGCAGCTCGGCGCTCACTTGCGGCAGATCGTGCGGCGCAAACGCCGCGCCGCGCGGGAAGAACTCGTGCAGAAAGCGCTTCAGGTGGTAGTCGTGGCTGTCGCCCAGCAGCCCGCAGCGCTCGAAGATGCGCGCCGCTGCGAGCCCGGTCTGCGCGCAGGCCTGCTCGAGCGCCCGGGTCTCGGGCTTGTTGCGATCGGGCGCGTAGAGCAATTCGTCCTTCAGCGCGGCGAGCTCCGCCGGACATTTTCCTTTCGCGAGCAACTCCGCCCACGCGGCCACCTGCTCCTGCACACGCTTTTTCTTCTCGACTGCGGCGAGCGCCTGCTTGAGCGTCGCCTCGGGCGCGGCCTGAAAGCGGCCTTTGCCGCGTCGGTAGAAATACATCGGCGCCGAATGCAGCTTCAGCAGCACCCCGGCGGCCTCGGCCGGGGTCGGCTCGCGCCCGACGTATTCGCGCGCCAGCTCCTCGAAGCCGAATTCGCGCGTGCCGCTGCATTCCCAGAGGAACTGGACTTCCAGCTCGCGCGAGAACTTTTCCGCCTCTCCCAGCAGCTCGGCGGCCGCCGGCCGCTCGAAGGCGAGCAGCACGCTCGCGGCCTTGATCTTCGAGCGCCGCCCGTGCGGGCTTTCAACGTGGAACGAGGCCGGCGCGCGGTCGAGCACCGCGCCAACCTTCAGCTCGCCGTCTTCCTCATAGAGAAGGTGCACGCGAAAGCTCGAGTATGCGCTGCAGATGTTGCGGGAAGCTCTGCAGGCTGTGGTCCCCGCCGGGAATCACGACTTGCTCGGCGCCCGCGTAGCGCTCCACCGCCTTGCGATAGTCGAGCACCTCGTCGCCGGTCTCCACGATCAGCAAGTAACGGCTCGGGTCGATGCGCGGCACGTAGAGCCGCTCCCATTCCCGCAGGTGGGCCGTAGTAAGCTCGTAGGGCTCGCCGGTGTGCAGATTCTTTTGCGGCCCGAGGTAGGCCCGCAGGCCGACGTGGGGGTCGATCGCCGGGTTGATCAGCACGGCTTTCAGGGCGTGCTTCTCGGCAAGGTAGGTCGCGTAGAAACCGCCCAGCGACGATCCCACCAGGCATGGCTTGCGCACCATGAGAGGCTCGACGGCCCGCAGCGCATCCTGCGCAAACGGCGGCAGCGCCGGGCATGCGTACTCGTGTGCGAGCCCGCGCTCGGCCATGAAGCGCTGCATGACCTGCGCCTTATGCGACTGGGGCGAGGAGTTAAACCCGTGCAGATAGACGATCAAGCAATTTCTCGTGGATGCCGCCGAAGCCGCCGTTCGACATGACGAGGACATGGTCCCCTGCCCTCGCCTCCCCGACCACGGCGCTGATCAAGGCTTCGAGCTCGCTTTCGCAGCGCGCGCGCTCGCCAAGCAGCGCGAAGAGCGAGCGCGCGTCCCACGCAATGCCGGCGGTGTAGACGTACACGCGCTCGGCCAGGCCGAGACTCGCTGGCAGCGCGTCCTTCATCACCCCGCGCTTCATGGTGTTCGAGCGCGGATCGAGCACGGCAAGGATGCGCGCTTTGCCGACCTTCTGCCGCAAGCCTTCGAGCGTGACGCGGATCGCGGTCGGATGGTGGGCGAAGTCGTCATAGACCGTGATCCCGCCCGCCTCGCCCCGCACCTGCATGCGCCGGCGCACGCCGCCGAAAGAGCCAAGCGCCTCGATGCCGGCAGGCGGCTCGACCCCGGCATGTCGCGCCGCGGCCAGTGCCGCCAGCGCGTTCATGCGGTTGTGCGCCCCAAGCAGCGACCAGCCCACCCGGCCCAGGGCTCGGCCTTCAAACCCGACCTCGAAGGAGCCGTCGGCGGCTGCCTCGCTCGCCTGCCAACCCTCGGCTATGCCGAACGCCTCTACCGGGGTCCAGCATCCCATGGTGAGCACTCGCTTCACACTCTCTTCCGCCCCGTTTGCCACCACTCTTCCGGACCTCGGCACAGTGCGCACGAAGTGGTGGAATTGCCGTTCGATCGAAGCAAGATCGTCGAAGATGTCTGCATGATCGAACTCGATATTATTGAGAATCGCGGTGCGGGGACGGTAATGCACAAACTTGGAGCGCTTATCGAAGAAGGCGGTGTCGTACTCGTCAGCCTCGATCACGAAGAGCCTCGAAGGAGTGAGGCGCGCCGAGACAGGGAAGTCATTGGGCACCCCGCCGATCAGGAAGCCCGGCGTTTGGCCGGCTTGCTCCAGGATCCAGGCCAGCATGGCGGACACCGTCGTCTTGCCGTGCGTTCCGGCCACTGCCAGCACGTGCTTGCCCGCGAGTACTTGCTCGGCAAACCACTGCGGACCGGACATGTAGCGTTGGCCGGAATCGAGGATCGCCTCCATTAGGGGATTGCCGCGCGTGACGACGTTGCCCACCACCCATACGTCCGGGCGAAACGCGAGTTGGTCTGCGCCGAAGCCCTCGATTAGCTCGATGCCCAGCGCGCGCAGCTGGTCGCTCATCGGCGGGTAGACGTTGGCGTCGCAGCCGGTGACCCGATATCCGGCGGCCTTGGCGATCGCGGCGATCCCGCCCATGAACGTGCCGCAGATGCCGAGGATGTGCAGATGCGCCGCCATGAAGCGACGAGATTCTATGATTGAATCCGGGCGTGAGCCGGAAAGGCACGCGCCAGACTGGAATGCGCGCGCGGATCGCAGCCGCTGCCGCGCGCATCATGGCCGAGGATGGGATCGACGACTTCGCGCTCGCCAAGCGCAAGGCCGCGCGCCAGCTCGGCGCGCCGGAGACCGAGGCGCTGCCGCGGAATGACGAGATCGAAGAAGAGCTGCGCGCGTATCGCGCGCTCTACCAGCCCGAGGAGCACACCGCGCGGGTCAACGAGCTGCGCCGCATCGCGCTCGACGCCATGCGCGCCTTGGAGCGCTTCAGCCCCTACCTGACGGGGCCGGTGCTGAAGGGCACCGCCGGTCCCTATGCCGAGATTGAGCTGCAACTGTTTCCGGAAAGCCCGAAGGACGTGGAGCTGTTCCTGCTCGAGCGCCGCCTAGCCTTCAGCACCCACGAGGGCAGGCGCTTTTCCGGCAGCCGGGCGCACGCCATGAGCGTTTTCTCGCTCAGTTGGCAGGACGCGCCGCTCAAGCTCTCGGTCTTCGATCCCCGGGACGAGCGCCTCGCGCTCAAGACCTCGCAGGCCGGCCGCGTCATGGACCGCGCGGGCATAGCGGAGGTCGGCGCGCTGCTGCGCAATGGCGATCAGCCGACGTGACGGGCTGATCCTCGCCGGGGTCGGCGCAGTCGCGGCCGCGGCGGGCGCGCTCGCCGGCGTATTCGCGCTTCAAGCGCGTACCGGCGCCGCCGAGTTGCTGTCGACGACGTTTCGCGACCTGGAAGGCAGGCCGCGCCGGTTGCTCGAGTGGCGGGGCACGGCGTTGCTATGCAACTTCTGGGCGACCTGGTGCGCACCGTGCCGGGAGGAGGTGCCGCTATTGGTAGCCGCCAAGGCGGCCGCCGCCGGAAATGGGCTCGAAATAGTCGGCATCGGCATCGATTCTGCTGCCAAAATACGTGAATTCTCCGAAACCTACAAAATCAATTATTCACTGCTCGTGGCGGACGCGACGGCCGTGGATCTGATCCGGGCATTGGGAAACCGGGGCGGGGGCTTGCCCTACACCGTGGGGCTGGACCGGAGCGGCGCCGTGGTGGAGCGGCACCTCGGAGCCTTGAAATCCCCCGAGCTCCGACAGCTCGTAGCAAGATTGCGCAGCTAAAATGCCGCGTTCTGCGGCGAAATACGCGTAAAAAACGGGGTTCTGCATGGACCTGCGCAAGCTAAAAAAGCTGATCGACCTGGTGCAGGAGTCGGGGATCGCCGAGCTCGAGATCACCGAGGGCGAGGAGAAGGTCAAGATCGTGAAGGGCGGCGTCGTCACCGTGGCAACTGCCCAGCCGGTGGCGGTGGCGACCGCCCCGGCAGCGGCGACGGCTCCGGCCGCTGCGGCCGCCGAGCCCGAGCCCGGCCAGGAGGGACACGTGGTGAAGGCGCCGATGGTGGGCACGTTCTATCGCTCGCCTTCGCCGGACGCCAAGGTGTTCGTTGAAGTGGGGCAGGCGGTGAAGGAGGGCGACACCATCTGCATCATCGAGGCGATGAAGCTGATGAACGAGATCGAGGCCGACGCCTCCGGCGTGGTGAAAGCCATCCTGGTCGAGAACGGCCAGCCGGTGGAATACGGCCAGCCGCTCTTCATTCTCGGCTAGATGTTCGGAAAGATTCTCATCGCCAACCGCGGCGAGATCGCGCTCCGTATCCAGCGCGCGTGCCGCGAGCTCGGCATCCGGACCGTGGTGGTGCACTCCGAAGCCGATACCGAGGCGAAGTACGTGAAGCTTGCCGACGAGTCGGTCTGCATCGGCCCGCCGCCCGCCGCCGCGAGCTACCTCAACATCCCGGCGATCATCAGCGCGGCGGAAGTCACCGACGCCGAGGCGATCCACCCCGGCTACGGCTTCCTGTCGGAGAACGCCGATTTCGCCGAGAAGGTCGAGCGCTCCGGTTTCATCTTCATCGGCCCGCGCCCCGAGAACATCCGCCTGATGGGCGACAAGGTGAGCGCCAAGGCAGCGATGACCAAGGCCGGGGTGCCGACCGTCCCGGGCTCGGAGGGCGCGCTACCCGACGACCCCAAGGAGATCGTGCGCATCGCGCGCAAGGTCGGCTACCCGGTGATCATCAAGGCCGCCGGCGGCGGCGGCGGGCGGGGCATGCGCGTGGTGCACACCGAGGCCGCGCTGCTCAACGCGGTCAACATGACGCGCAGCGAGGCGCAGGCGGCGTTTGCCAATCCGGTGGTGTACCTGGAGCGCTATCTCGAGCAGCCACGGCACATCGAGATCCAGGTGCTAGCCGACGCCCACAAAAACGCGGTGTTCCTGTTCGAGCGCGACTGCTCGCTGCAGCGGCGCCATCAGAAGGTGCTGGAGGAGGCGCCCGCGCCCGAGCTGCCGGCCAAGCTGCGCGACAAGATCGGCGAGCGCTGCGTGGATGCGTGCCGGCGCATCGGCTATCGGGGCGCCGGCACGTTCGAGTTCCTGTACGAGGACGGCGAGTTCTACTTCATCGAGATGAACACGCGCATCCAGGTCGAGCATCCGGTGACCGAGATGATCACCGGGGTGGACCTGGTGCAGGAGCAGATCCACGTTGCGGCGGGCGAGAAGCTGCGCATGCGGCAGAAAGACCTGAACGTGCGCGGCCACGCGATCGAGTGCCGCATCAACGCGGAGGATCCTTACCGCTTCACGCCTTCGCCGGGGAAGATTACCTCCTACCACCCGCCCGGCGGCCCGGGCATCCGCGTCGATTCCCACGTGTACCAGGGCTATACCGTGCCGCCGAACTACGATTCCATGGTGGGCAAGGTGATCGCCTACGGCGCGAACCGCGAGCAGGCGATGTCGCGCATGCGCATCGCGCTCTCCGAGATGGTGGTCGAGGGCATCCAGACCAACATCCCGCTGCACCGAGAGCTTCTCAACGACACGCGCTTCATGCGCGGCGGCGTGTCGATCCATTACCTGGAACAGAAGCTCGCCCAGGAGGAGAAAAAGAGGAAATGAAGCTGAAGCAGCCGTGATGCCCTGGCTCGCGCTCCGGCTGCAGGTCGAGCGCGCCGCGGCCGAGGCGTTCAGCGACGCGCTGCTCGAGGCCGGAGCGCAGTCGGTTGCGATCGAGCCGGCGGGAACCGTGAGCGCGGTCATCTCGCCGGAAAGCGACTCGCGAACGCTGATCGCGCGAGCGTCCAGCGCTGTGGGGATCTCGCCGCCGCCGTTCTCCGTCGAAAAGATCGACGACCAGGACTGGGTGCGCGCGAGCCAGGCGCAGTTCGCGCCGCTCGCGGTCGGAGAGCGGCTGTGGATCGGCGCGCACTGGCACCGGGCGCCGGCCGGCCGCATTGCGGTGCGCATCGATCCGGGACTCGCGTTCGGCACCGGAAGCCACCCGACCACCAAGCTGGTCCTGACGTATCTGGAAAAGAGGCTGCGCGGCGGCGAGCGCGTCCTCGATTACGGCTGCGGCTCGGGTATATTGGCGATCGCCGCGGCCAAGCTCGGCGCGGCGCACGTCGATGCGGTTGACCTCGATCCCCAAGCCGTCGAGACCACGCGCGCCAACG
>DASRIR010000183.1:0-3266 GCA_035649875.1 Burkholderiales bacterium
GCGCTCGCGAGACGCGGGAACATGCACCAGCAGCCCGAGCCCCAGCTGCCGCGCAGCACCGTACCCATGCAGTCCATGAGCTCGGGCTTGAGCGGTCGAAAGACAAGTCCTATTGGATCACGACGTCGGCGCGCAAAAGCAGGGAGGCACCGCAAGGCCGAGCAGTTTCGCCGCCTTGAGGTTGGGATCAGGCCAATGCGCATCAAAGCCGCCGCCCTTGCATCCGGACTTGGGGAATCGGGCGCCATAGGTTCGGTACAGATCCTGTACTTGCCCGGCTTTCGCCTCGGCGCTACCGTGGAGCAATGACCTCCCGCTATGGCCAGTTCTGCCCGGTCGCCGTCGCTTCCGAGATCTTTGCGGAACGCTGGACGCCCATCATCCTACGCGAGCTCGTCCTAGGTAGCCGCCGTTTCAATGAAATCCATCGTGGTGTGCCGCGCATCTCCCGCGCGCTGCTCGCTAAGCGGCTACGCGACTTGGCCGCGGCCCGAGTGATTGAGAGCACCGACGGCGAGTACCGGCTGACCGAGGCGGGTATAGAGCTCGGCGAGATAGTGAAGAGCCTCGGCGTCTGGGGCGCACGGTGGACGGCGCCGGTCCAGCGAGACCGGCTGGATGCCCGCCTTCTGACATGGGACATGCGCAGACGCTTCGACGTCGAGCGCCTGCCCGAGAAGCGCGTGGTGATGCGCCTTGATTTCGGCGGGATACCTGCCGGGAATAGCGCGCCGCGCACCTACTGGTTCGTGCTGGAGCGCCCCGAGGTCGACCTCTGCCTTTTCGAGCCCGGGTTCGAGGTGGACCTTTTTGTCTACGCCGACCTGGCTTCCTTCGCCAAGGTATGGCTGGGCGACTTGCCGATGCGCCAAGCGATCCGCGAGGGCGGCATAAAGCTATCGGGCAGCCGCGAGGCGATACGCAATTTTCCGTCTTGGCTTCTGCTCAGCACCCTGGCCGCCGTTCCGCGGCCGGCCGAATTCATCCAGAGGAGAGTGGCATGAACGTCAGAGCGGATTGGCGCGAGACGGTGGCAAGCCTCACGCCAGCCTTCGCCGAGCGGGCGGCGAGGCTGGACGACGGCGACGAGTTCGTCGCGGAAAACTACGCCGAGCTCAAGGCAAGCGGGCTCTACGCCGCAGGCGTGCCGCGGGAGCTCGGCGGCGAGGACCTCGAGCTTGGGGAGCTGTGCGAGGTGGTGCGCACGATAGCGCGCGCCTGCTCGAGCACCGGCCTCGCGTTCTCGATGCATACGCACCAGGTGGCGGTGAACGCCTGGCGCTGGCGGCACCAGAAGGCACCTGTAGGCGCGCTGCTCGAGAAAGTCGCGCGCGACAAGGTGCTGATTATCTCGACCGGCGGCGGCGACTGGCTCGACAGCTCGGGCGAAGCGGTTGCGGCCGAGGGCGGCTTCCGCGTGAACGCTCGGAAGGCTTTTGCGAGCGGGTCGCCCGCCGGCGACATCCTCTCGAGTTCCGTGGTCGTGGGGAATGACGTCATCCATTTCGGCATCCCAATGAAGACGCCGGGCATTCGCATCCAGCCCACGTGGCGCGCGATGGGCATGCGTAGTACGGCCTCGCACGACGTGGTTCTCGAGAACGTGTTCGTGCCCGAGAGCGCGGTCGCGGTGCGCCGCCCACGTGGGAAGTGGCATCCCCTCTTCCACGCGATCAGCATGATCTCGCTGCCCATCATTTACGCGGTGTACCTGGGCGTCGCCGAGGCCGCGCGCGAGCGCGCGCTCACGCTAGTGCGCAAGCGCCGCCCCGACGAGCACCTGCTCCAGGCGGTCGGCGAAATGGAGAACCAGCTCGAATCAACGCGTATCGCACATGCCGCTTGGGTGGCATACAGCTCTAGCGCTCAGCCGGGACCGGCGACCACGAGCAAGAGCATGGTGGTCCGCACGCTCATCGCGCGCAGCGTTCTCGGCACTGTGGACGCGGCGATGAACGTCGCCGGTGGCGCGGGATACTTCCGTGTCAACGGCCTGGAGCGCCTGTTCCGCGACGCTCAGGGCGCTCGATTCCACCCACTGCAGGAGGGCCTGCAAAAGGCTCTTAGCGCGCGCCTGGCCCTCGGCCTGGAAATCTGACTCTTATCTCGATGGCCTTCTATGCGGCGTTGATCGGCTTGAGCGGCCGGAAAGCGAGGCCTACGTCGATTGCGGACGCAGGCGGATGACATTGTGGGCAAGCACCGGCCGCTGAAACCCCTTCAGCTGCAGCTCGCCTACGGATTGCACTTCGACGCGGTCCTCGACCTTGGAGAAGATGCGCGGCGAAATGAGAATCTGATCGTGCTGCGCCTCGCCGCAAAGTCGCGCAGCTAGGTTTGTCACGGCGCCGATCGCGCCGTAGTCGAGCCGCCCTTCGAAGCCGATGGTGCCGATCGTGGCGTAACCGCCGGCGATGCCGACGCCGAAGCCGAGCGCGTGGCCGCGCTTTTTCCATGCTCGCACCAGCGCGCCCACCGACTCGCGCATGGCGATCGCCATGTGGATGGCTTGAAGCTCGTGGTCCGGAACGGGCACCGGGTCATTGAACAGAATCATGACACCGTCGCCCGCGAAGTGCTCGATGGTGCCGTCGTGCGCCATGATCGCCTTGCCGAGCTCGGCGTGGTATTCGCGCAGCACCGCCATCACTTCCTCGGGCTCGGCCGTCTCGGTGAAGCCGGTGAAGCCGCGAAGGTCGACGAACACCACGGTGATGTCGCGCCGGCGCGTCTTGAGCGGATCGTCGGCGTCGCCGGCCATGATGAGGTCGCTGACCTTCGGCGACAGGAACCGCGTGAGCTTTGACATCTGGCCGATCTGCGTCACCTGCTCGGTCACTCGCGTTTCGAGCCTCGCGTTCCATTCGGCGATCTGCGCCGCCTGCTCCTGGAGCTGCACATTCTTGTCGCGGATCTCGGCGTTCAGCGCCTCCAAAACGCGGTTCTTTTCGGTGATGACCTTGTTCGCTTCCTCGGTCCGACGTGTCGCCTCGATGAGGTCGCGCTCCGCCTGCTTTTGCTCGGTGATGTCCGTCATCACCGTCACTGCGCCGCCGCCCGCGACGCGGCGGCGCAGGATGCGATACCAGCGGCCGTCGGGCGTGTGGTCTTCGAAGCTCTTGCCCGAGGGGTTGCGCAGGCTCTCCACGCGGCGGGTGACTTGCTCATCGACGTTTCCCGGCCCGTAATAGCCGTTCTCGGCGAGATAACGCAGGAAATCGGGGTACGGACGTCCGGGCTGGAGCAGCTCGGGCGGCACGATGTAC
>DASRIR010000184.1:0-17281 GCA_035649875.1 Burkholderiales bacterium
GCCGCCGGCGTCGGCGACCTCAAGCGCGTGCTGTCCAACGTGAAGACCCGCGGCGTGTACGGCGAGACCCAGCTCGCCGCGCTGCTGGAGCAGGTCATGACGCCGGAGCAGTACGAAACCAATGTCGCCACGCGCCCCGGCTCGCGCGAGCGGGTGGAGTTCGCGATCCGGCTGCCCGGCCGCGACGATGGCGGGCCGGTGCTGCTGCCGATCGACGCCAAGTTTCCGCAGGAGGACTACCAGCGGCTGCTCGCCGCGCAGGAGGCGGGCGACCTGCTCGCCGCGGAAGCCGCCGGCAAGGCGCTCGAGGCGCGGGTCAAGCTCGAGGCGAGGACCATCGCCGAAAAATACGTCGAACCGCCGCATACCACCGAGTTCGCGCTGCTCTACCTGCCGTTCGAGGGCTTGTTCGCCGAGGTGCTGCGTCGCCCCGGGCTGTTCGACCACGTACAGCGCGAGTGGCGCGTGACGGTCTGCGGGCCGACCAACCTGCTCGCCTACCTCAACAGCCTGCAGATGGGCTTCCGCACCCTCGCGATCCAGCAGCGCTCCTCGGAGGTGTGGAAGGTGCTTGGCACGGTGAAGTCCGAGTTCGGCAAGTTCGCCGAGGTGCTGGCGAACACGAAGCGGCAGTTGCAGACGGTCGCCAACACCATCGATCAGGCGGAAGTGCGCACGCGCCAGATCGAGCGAAAGCTGAAGGATGTCGAGGCGCTGCCGGACACCCAGGAACACCTGCCGCTCGAGGAGGAGCGGCCGGTCGGCGATCTCGTCCGCCTGCCGAAGGTGTAGCCGAATTACGACAGTCCTGCCGGATCCGGTGATCCCCAGAGAGGGAGCCGGGGCGTAAAATTTGCTGGGGGCAAGGGGCTCTAGTAGGGGGAGCTTGGAGATGTTTTGCCGCTTTCGCTCAGATTCGTCGTTCCGCTCGCCTTAGCGCTCGCCGCGATCGCCTACGTGGTGGTGCCGCTGGTCGACCGCCTGACGTTCCAGTGGACGGTGCGCGACCTCGACATGCGCGGCGCGCTGATCGTGCAGGCCGCCCAGGAGCCGCTGGTCGAGCTCATGCGCAGCGGCCAGGGCGCGCGCCAGCGGGTGGTGCGCTACTTCCAGAGCATCGCCCAAGGCCAGCGGATTTTCGCGCTCGGCTTCTGCGATCGCGGCGGCAAGCTCGCCTATGCCACGCCGGCGTTCCCGGACGCGGTGCGCTGCCTGCCCGGCGAGCGCAAGGACGCGCGCAACTACGTGCTCGAGCTGACCGACGGCCCGCTGCATGTGTCGGCCAACCCGATCGCCGCCGACGGCGCGACGCTCGGCGAGCTGATGATCGTGCACGACATGAGCTTCGCGCAGCGGCGCAGCGAGGACACGCGCAAGTACGTGCTGTGGCTCTTCGCTGGCATCGCCGCGGTGGTCGCGCTCATCACCGTGGTGATCGCCGAGATCAGCTGGCGCGGCTGGGTGAACGGCATCAAGGCCGTGCTTTCCGGCGACTACCTGCTGCGCTCGCCGACCGCCGCGGCGGCCAAGGTCACCGCGCCGGAGTTGCGTCCGATCGCCCGCGACCTGCAGGCGCTGGTGAGCGATCTCGAGAGCGAGCGGCGCTCGCGCGACGAGAGCCAGACCACCTGGGGGCCCGACGCCCTGCGCCGCATCCTGCGCCAGGACCTCAAGGGCGACGAAGTCCTCATCGTCTCCAACCGCGAGCCCTACCTGCACGTGCGGCGCAAGGACAACGTGATCGAGATCCAGCGCCCGGCGAGCGGGCTGGTCACGGCGCTCGAGCCGGTGATGCGCGCCTGCTCCGGCACCTGGGTCGCACACGGCGCGGGCTCGGCCGACCGCGACACGGTCGACAAGAACGACCACGTGATGGTGCCGCCGGAGAAGCCCTCGTACCGCATCCGACGCGTGTGGCTGTCGCCGGAGGAGGAGCAGGGTTACTACTACGGCTTCGCGAACGAAGGCCTGTGGCCGCTGTGCCACATCGCGCACACGCGGCCGGTGTTCCGCGCCCCTGACTGGGAGCACTACCAGACGGTGAACCGCCGATTCGCCGATGTGGTGGCGGACGAGGCGCGCACCGACGATCCGATCGTGCTGGTGCAGGACTACCACTTCGCGCTCCTGCCGCGCATGGTGCGCGAGCGCCTGCCGCGCGCGACGATCATTACCTTCTGGCACATTCCGTGGCCCAATCCCGAGGCGTTCGGCATCTGCCCGTGGCGTGAAGAGGTGCTCGAGGGCATGCTCGGCTCGTCGATCCTCGGCTTTCATACCCAGTTCCACTGCAACAACTTCTTCGACACGGTCGACCGCTTCCTGGAAGCGCGCGTCGACCGCGAGACCTTCACTATCTCCTACGGCGGCGACCCGACCGAGGTGCGGCGCTACCCGATCTCGATCGAATGGCCGCCCGCTGCGCTCGCGCTGCAGCCGCCGGTGCCGGAGTGCCGCAAGCGCGTGCGGGAGCGCCTGGGGCTGCATCCGGAGGTGCGCATCGGGATCGGCGTCGACCGGCTCGATTACACCAAGGGCATCCTGGAGCGCTTCAACGCCATCGAGCGGCTGCTCGAGCTCGAGCCGCGCTGGGTCGGCCAGTTCTCCTTCATCCAGGCAGCGGCGCCATCGCGCGTCTCGATCGACGAGTACCAGAACCTGGATGCGCGCGTGCGCCAGGTCGCCGCGCGCATCAACGAGCGCTTCGGCCGGCCGGGCTGCCTGCCGATCGTGCTGCGCATCGAGCACCATGACGCTACCCAGGTCTACGAGTTCTACCGCGCCGCCGACCTCTGCTACGTGTCGAGCCTGCACGACGGCATGAACCTGGTGGCGAAGGAGTTCGTCGCCGCGCGCGACGACGAGCAGGGGGTGCTGCTGCTTTCGCAGTTCACCGGCGCGGCGCGCGACCTGGCCGAAGCCCTGATCGTGAACCCGTACGACATCGAGCAGAGCGCGGCCGCGATGCATCTCGCGCTCACCATGTCGCCCGAAGAACAGCGCGCGCGCATGCGCAGCATGCGCAACCTGGTTCAGGAGTTCAACGTGTACCGCTGGGCGGGTCGCATGCTGCTCGACGCCGCGCGCATGCGCCATCGAAGCCGGGTCATGGCGCGCGCGCGGGCGGCGCGCCGCCGCTCAAACGCGCTATCCCTATAGATGGCGGCCGCGGTGCCCCCGTTCCGTGCCGACTGGGCATTCTTTCTCGACCTCGACGGCACGCTGCTCGACATCGCCGAGACGCCGGAAGACGTCGACCCCGGGCCGGAGGAGATCCTGCTGCTGAGAAGACTCGCCGCCGCGGCCGGCGGCGCGCTCGCGCTGATCAGCGGCCGCTCGCTGGCGCGCATCGACCAGCTGTTTTCGCCGCTCGTGCTGCCGGCGGCGGGGCAGCACGGCGCAGAATGGCGCGACGCGCAGGGCAAGCGCCATCGCCACCGCTTCCCGGTGCAGTCGCTGCGGCCGGCCGCGGGCGGCATCCGCAGCTTCGCCGCGCGCCATCGCGGCCTCGTGTTCGAGGACAAGGGCGCGAGCATGGCGCTCCACTATCGTCTCGCCCCGCAGCTCGCCGCCGCGGCGAAGAAGGCGGTCGCCGAAGCCGCCCTGCCGCTCGGCGATACGGTCGAGGTGCAGGGCGGCAAGATGGTGGTCGAGCTGAAGCCGGCGGGCTGCGACAAGGGCCGCGCGATCGAGAGCTTCATGCGCGAGCCGCCGTTCGCGGGCCGCGTACCGGTCTTCCTCGGCGACGACGTGACCGACGAATACGGCTTTCGCGTGGTGAATCGGCTCGACGGTCACTCGGTGAAAGTGGGCGAGGGGCCGAGCGCCGCGCGCTGGCGCCTCGAAGACCCGGCCGCGGCGCGTGCCTGGCTCGGCGCCTGGATCGAGCAGGCGGGGGCGCGGCACGACGCCTAGTGCCCGGAAGGAATCTCGAGCGGACTTGCGGCTGGGCGTAGACATCGGCGGCACGAAGATCGCGGTCGTGGTGCTCGACGCCGACGGCGCTGAGCGCGTGCGACGCCGCGTCGAGTATTCGAGCCGTGACTATGGTGCCGCTCTCGATCTCCTGCTCGGAGAGATTCGCGCGGCGGAAAAGGAAGCCGCTGAACCTTGCAGCGTCGGCGTCGGCATGCCCGGCCTAATCGATCCGGACACCGGCCTAGTCGAGAACGCCTACAACACGCCCTACAACAAGAAGGCCCTGCAGCGCGACCTTCAGCAGCGTCTCGAGCGGGAGATTCGAATCGCGAACGATGCGAACTGCTTCGCGCTTTCGGAAGCCTGCGACGGCGCGGCGCGCGGTGCGCGCGTGGTGTTCGGCGCGATCCTCGGGACCGGCGTCGGCGGCGGCATCGTCGTCGAGCAGCGCGTGGTCGCCGGCCGGCACGGCATCGCGGGCGAATGGGGCCACACACCGCTGCCCCGGATGAGCGCGGACGAGTACCCCGGGGCGCGCTGCACCTGTGGCCGCTTGGGCTGCATCGAGCAATTCCTCTCCGGCCCGGCGAAGAACCGCGAGCGCGACGCCATCGGCGAGCAGGCAGCCATGACGCGCTACGCCGATCGCCTGGCGCGCGCCTTTTCCACCGTGATCAACATCCTCGACCCGGACGTGATCGTGGTCGGCGGCGGCATGTCGAAGCACGACGAGATCTACCGCGCAGTGCCGCCGTTGCTTTCCCGGTATGTCTACCACCGAAACCCACGCACGCCCATCGTGCCCGCCGAGCACGGGGACGCGAGCGGCGTGCGCGGCGCCGCGATGCTATGGCCGCCTCATCTATCCGGCTAGCGCCTTCTGGATGAGCTTCAGGTCCTTCACCAGCTGGGCAAAAGCCGCTTCCTTCTCCTCTTCCCGCAGCCGCAGGAGCGCCGACGGATGAAACGTGGCGAAGACATAGGGCGCGAGCGGGCTCTCGACGAACCGCCCGCGCTGCAACGAAACCTTGAAGTCCGGCCCGATGATCGCCTTGGCGGCGGTCGCGCCGAGCGCCACGATGACGTGCGGCTTGACCGCCCGGATCTCTCCTTCGATCCACTGGCGGCAGGCGTCGATCTCGCGCTGCGCGGGTGTCTTATGCAGGCGACGCTTGCCGCGCAGCTGCCACTTGAAATGCTTCACCGCATTGGTGACGTAGAGGCGCTCGCGCTCGATTCCGGCCGCCTCGAGCGCGCGGTCGAGCAGCCGGCCCGCCGGACCGACGAACGGCAGGCCATTCTTGTCCTCTTCATCGCCGGGCTGCTCGCCGACCAGCATCGCGCGGGCGTGCGGGTCGCCGGCGCCGAACACCGTCTGCGTCGCGTTGGCCCACAGCGGACAGTCCTGGCATTTGCGGGCTTCCTCGCGCAGCTGCTTCAAGGGCTTGTCCATCGACGCTTAGAATCACCATCTTGAAAAAGATTGCAGTTCTGACGAGCGGCGGCGACGCGCCGGGCATGAACGCCGCGGTGCGCGCGGTGACGCGCGGCGCGCTCGCGCGCGGCTGGGAGGTATTCGGCGTACGCAACGGCTACGCCGGGTTGCTCGCCGGCGCGCTCGAGCCGATGCTTGCGCGCGACGTCGGCGGCATCGTGCAGACCGGCGGCACGGTGCTCGGCAGCGCGCGCTGCCCGGAATTCGTAGAACCTGCGGGTCGTGCAAAAGCAATCAGCCACCTCAGGGCTCGAGGGATTGATGCGCTGGTCGTAATCGGCGGCAACGGCTCGCAGTCGGGCTCGGCTAGCCTAGCGCGCGAGGGCTTCGCGGTGGTCGGCGTGCCGTCGACCATCGACAACGACCTCTACGGCAACGACGTGAGCATCGGCTGCGACACCGCGATCAACATCACGCTCGAGGCGATCGACCGGCTGCGCACCACCGCGTCCTCGCACCAGCGCGCGTTTGCGGTCGAGACCATGGGCCGCGACTGCGGCTACATCGCGCTCATGGCGGGCATCGCCGGCGGCGCGGAGGTTATCGCGTTGCCGGAGAGCGAGATCCGGCCCGCGCAGGTGGCCGAGCGGCTGCGCGACGCCTATCGCCGCGGCAAGACCCACGCGCTCGCGGTGATCGCCGAGGGCGCGAAGTGCGGCGTGCACGAGCTGATGGAGTACTACAGCGCCAACCGCGCCGCGATCGCCTTCGAGCTGCGCGTGACGCGCCTCGGGCACGTGGTGCGCGGCGGCTCGCCCGGCGCGGCCGACCGCGTGCTCGCCACGCGCCTGGGCGCCGCGGCGATCGACACGCTCGCCTCCGGCAAGCACGGCGTGCTGGTCGGCATCGTGAAGAACGAGGTGGTCGCCACGCCGCTTGCCGAGATCGCCGGGCGCACACGCCCCGCCGACTCGAGCCTGCTCGAGCTCGCGCGGGTGATGGCAATCTAGTTCGCAAGAGTGGAGGGGAGATGAGATTCGCCGGCATCGTTCTTTTCGCGCTGATCGCGCCGCTGGGCGCCAACGCACAGACAAACCTCACGGTGTATTGCTCGATCATCGACGAGCAATGCCGCGCCGGTGTTGCCGCCTTCGAGCGCGCCAGCGGCATCAAGGTGACCATGGTGCGCAAGGGCACCGGCGAGATCTACGCCCAGATCCGCGCCGAGGCGTCCAATCCGAGGGGCGACGTCTGGTGGGGCGGCCCGGGCGATCCGCACATGCAGGCCGCGGACGAGGGCTTGCTGGAGGAATACCGGTCGCCTCGGCTCGCGGAGCTGCACCCCTGGGCGGTGCGGCTCGCGGAGCTGTCGAAATACCGGACCGCCGGCATCTACCTCGGCGCGCTCGGCATCGGCTACAACACCGAGGTGCTGAAGAAGAAGAATATTCCCGAGCCGAAATGCTGGGCCGATCTGCTCGACGCCAGGTTCAGGGACGAAGTGCAGATCGCCGACCCGAACTCTTCGGGCACCGCGTACGTGATGCTCGCCACCATCGTGCAGCTGATGGGCGAGGACAAGGGCTTCGTCTACCTCAAGGCGCTGCACCGGAATGTCAACCAGTACACCAAGTCGGGGATCGCGCCGGTCAAGTCGACCGCGTCGGGCGAGACCGGCGTCGGCATCGCGTTCATGCACGACATGGTGACCATGCGCGTGCAGGGCGCGCCGATCCAGACCGTCGCGCCGTGCGAGGGCACGGGCTACGAGATCGGGGCGGTGTCCGTCATCAAGGGCCGCAAGAACGCCGACGCCGCGCGGCGCTTCGTCGACTGGACGCTGTCAGCCGAGGCGCAGAAGATCGTCGGCGTCGACCAGAGCATCTACTCGATCCCCTCGAACAAGGCAGCGCCTGTCCATGCCCAGGCGCCGAAGATCGCGGCGATCAAGCTGATCAGCTACGACTCGGCGAAATACGGTTCGTCGGCAGAGCGCAACCGCCTGCTCAAGAAGTGGGGCGACGAGGTGAAGGCGCTGCCGAAGTAGCGAACGAGGGCAGGAGCGCCATCAGCGTGCGCGCGGCTTGCGGATTCGCCGCGTCGAGCGGGATACCGGCGGCGAAATGCGTCATCTTCTGCACCGCCGGCGGCAGCGGGCCGACGATGTCGATGCCCGGGACCGGCTCGAGCTCGCAGAGCTGCTGCACGCCGAGCTCCGCCTCGCCCGCGGCAACCACCAGCCCGACCGGGCCTTTCTCGACCACGCGCGTTTCCACGCGCCCGGCGATCCCGAGGCGCTCGAGCAGCTCGACGAAGTAGATCCCGCTCGCGCCGACCTTCGAGTGCGCGACCGAGCGCGCCGAGACCAGCGCGTGCTTGAACGCTTCGACCGAGCCGATGTCGGGCTTCGGCGCGCCGGCGCGCACGGCAACGCCGACCCCCGAGGCGCCGAGCGCGCGCGCCTCGCTCACCTTGCCACGCTTGCGCAACTCTTCCATTGCTTCCGCCGTCAGGACGACGAGATCCGCACGGAAGCCGGCTGCAAGCCGCGGCAGGATGGCCTGCGTGGCGTCGAAGTGAAGCTCGAGCGCGGTGCCGACGGCGCGCTCGAATTGCGCGCGCGATTTCTCCAGCACGCCCTTCAGGGCCAGGGAGCTCAGGACGATCAAGGGCTAAGAATAGAGGCGATTGATGCCCGTCGTTAGCCGCTCGGCCGACACGCCATAGAGATGCAGCGAGACGATCGTACCGCGCGAGCGGTTCGACACGCGGTGGATCGCCTGGCAATCGAGATCTCTCTCGGCCACGCCGAATGCGCACCACACCTGGTGGCCGTGCAGCAGGCTGACCTGGCCGGGCAGCGCGCAGCACGCCGGCGCAATCCTCGCGCGGCATGGCTTTCGCGGCCTGCGCGAGGCGCGCGAGCGCCGGGTGGATCGGATTCAAGCGAGCCCCTCGAAGAGCTGCACGCTGACCGGCTCGCCGGCCTTGACCGAAGCGCGCTCGTGCTCGAGGACGATGAAGCAGTTCGCTTCCGACATCGAGCGCAGCACCCCCGAGCCTTGCTGTCCGGTGGTGCGCACTTTCCACTGGTCGTCCTGCCGGAACACGATGCCGCGCTGATATTCGGTTCGCCCCGGAACCTTGCGCAGGTTCTCGGCGCTGACTGCGTTGAGCAGCGGCAGCGGCTCGTCGCTGCGGCCCGAGAGATGGATCAGCGCGTCGCGCACGAACTGGTAGAAGGTCACCATCACCGCCACCGGATTGCCGGGCAGGCCGAAGAGGAAGGCGTTGCCGATCTTGCCGAACGCCATCGGCCGGCCGGGCCGCATTGCGATTTTCCAGAACAGCACCTCGCCGAGCTTGCCCATCAGCTGCTTGACGAAATCGGCTTCCCCGACGGAGACGCCGCCGGTCGTGATCACCACGTCCGCCTTCTGCGACGCTTCGAGGAACGCTTTTTCCAGCAGCACCGGATCGTCGCGCACCACGCCCATGTCGATGAGGTCGACGCCGAGCCGCGCGAGCATGCCGTGCAGCGTGTAGCGGTTCGAATCGTAGACCTCGCCCTCCTTGAGTGCCGCGCCGATCGAAGCGAGCTCGTCCCCGGTGGCGAAGTATGCGACGCGCAGCCGGCGCCTGACGTCCACCTCGCCGACGCCGAGCGAAGCGATGAGGCCGATGTCGGCGGGTTTCAAATGCTTTCCGTTCGTGAGAACTGGAGTGCCAAGCTTCAGGTCCTCGCCTGCGTAGCGCACGTTCTGCGCCTTCTTTTGTCCAGACGGGACGGTGACGCGGTCGCCTTCCTTCTTCACCACTTCCTGGATCACGACCGTGTCGGCGCCGGCGGGCATCACCGCGCCGGTCATGATGCGCACGCACTGCCTTTCTCCCAGCTTGCCCGCGAACGGCTTGCCGGCGAGCGCAGTGCCGACTTCCTTCAGCGGGCCTTTCTCCAGATCGGAAAAGCGAACCGCATAACCGTCCATGGCCGAGTTGTCGTGCGCCGGCACGTTGATCTGCGGGACGATCTCCTGCGCGAGGATGCGGCCGAGCGCCTGTTTGATCGGGACCAGCTCGACATCGCGAACAGGATAAAGGCAGCTGCGGATCGCTTCGCGCGCCTTGTCGACGCGCAGCGCGTCCGGATCGTAGCCGTCGAGGCAGCTTACGGTCTGCGCAATGCTCATGAGCCGCTTCTCATTCCCTTCGAAGCTCTTCGAGGGTGTTGATGTTGCGGAACGCATCGGCCTCGTCGTCGAAGCTCACTTCGATCACCTCGAGCGCGGCGTACCAGGCGTCGATCTTGCGCCCGCCGGCGGCGAGAAACGCTTCCAGGCTCTCGCGCACCTGTCGCTTCATGAGCGAGAACACCGGGTGCGGCTGGTTTCCGGTCTTCGCGACGGCAAGGTCATGGTGGTGCATCGAGGCGCGCAACCGCGCGACAAGGTCGTCTGGCAGGAAGGGAGAATCGCAAGGCACGGTCACCACGAGCGGATGCGCAGCGGCCTTGAGCCCGGCGTGCAGGCCGGCGAGCGGGCCGGCGAAGCCGGCGATCTCGTCCGGCACCACGCGGTAGCCGTACTTCTCGTAGCTCGGGATGTTCTGGTTGGCGTTGACGATGACCTCCGACACCTGCGGCGCGAGGCGCCCCAGCACCCACTCGATCATCGGCTTGCCGCGCAGCGGCTGCAGGCCCTTGTCGACCCCGCCCATGCGGCTGCCTTTTCCACCGGCGAGCACGACCGCGCTGACGTTCATGCGGCGCGGAAGCGCGAAGGCGGCGCGCCGAGCTCGCGCCGGAACATCGCGCTGAAGGCGGAGGGGCTGTCGTAGCCGAGGTCGAGCGCCACCGCGAGGATCGGCCGGCCCTCGGCGATCCAGCCCAGCGCGCGCAACAGGCGGGCGCGGCGCCGCCACTCCGCGAAGCTCATGCCGGTCTGGCGGCGGAAGTGGCGCGCCAGGGTGCGCGCGGTGGTGCCGTGGCGTGCCGCGAGGTCCTCGAGCGTCGCGGCGTCGTTCGGGGTTTCCGTCAGCCGCGCGCAGATGGCGGCAAGCGGGGCGGTCTTCGGCATCGGCAAGTTGTAGGGCAGGCGGGCGAGCGAGGCAAGCTCGTCGAGCAAGAGCCGGATCAGGCGCCCGGACGAGCCGCGCTCGTCGTACTCGAGCGGCAGCTCGGTGGCGCGCAGGATCAGCTCGCGCAGCAGTGGCGTCACCTCGAGCACCTCGCAGTCCTGCGGCATGCGCTTCGCCGCCGCGGGCCGGATGTAGAGCGTGCGCATGTGCACCGCGCCCGAGGTGCGCACGCGGTGCGGCATTTTCGGCGGCATCCAGACCGCGCGCTGCGGCGGCACCAGCCACGTGGCGTCGTGGGTATCGACGGTCATCACGCCGCGCACCGCGAAGATGAGCTGAAAGCGCGGGTGGCTATGCCAGTCGATCTCGTAGGCGGGCGGCAGGTCGCGCGCCATGGCGCCGACCGGCCGCGGCACATTCTGGTAAGCGTCGCCGCGCGTGGGCTTGATGTGTCGCATTTGCGATAGGAATTGTCCGGCAGTCGAATGACGGACGCAATCCCGCAGGGTACGATGCCGACCATGAATCGCGGCTACCTGGTTCCTTTCATCAACCTCGGCCACTTCCTCGACCACCTGGTGATGCTGGTGTTTCCCACCGTGGTGGTCGCGCTGGGGCGCGAGTGGGGAAGACCGTATTCGGAGCTGCTGCCGCTCGCGCTGGGCAGCTTCATCGCCTTCGGCGCCTTCGCGCTGCCCGCGGGCTGGCTCGCCGACCACTGGAGCCGCTACAAGATGATGGCGGTGTTCTTCTTCGGCATCGGCGTGTCGATGCTGCTCACCGGCCTTGCCCAGAGCCCGTGGCAGATCGGCGCCGGGCTGACGCTGATCGGCGTATTCGCGGCGATCTACCACCCGGTCGGCATCGCGATGCTCGTGGCGGCGCCCGAGCGCATGGGCAGGGCGCTCGGCTGGAACGGCCTGTGGGGCAACCTCGGCCTCGCCGCCGCGGCGCTAATCGCCGGCGCCCTGATGGACCTCTTTGGCTGGCGCGCCGCGTTTTTTGTTCCTGGGATCGCCTGCCTCGGCGCCGGGGCGGCATTTCTGCTGCTGGTCCCCGATCCGGGGCCGGTACAAAAGAAGTCGAAGACCATCGGGCTGCACGTCGATGCCGCCACCATGACACGCATCTTCGCGGTGCTGCTGATCGCGACCGCGTGCGGCGGCGTAATCTTCAACTCCACCACGGTCGCGATGCCGAAGGTATTCGACGAGCGGCTGGCCGCGCTCACGCAGAGCAGCTTCGGCATCGGCGCGCTGGTCGCGTTCGTCTACTCGCTCGCGGCGCTCGCCCAGCTCGCGATGGGCGCGCTCATCGACCGCTTCGAGCTGCGCCGCCTGATGATCGGCATCGCGCTGATCCAGATCCCGCTGCTCGCGATCGCGGCGAATCTCGAGGGCTGGGCGATGCTCGCCGCCGCGCTCGCCATGATGCTCGCGGTGTTCGGCCAGATCCCGCTCAACGACTCGATCGTGGGCAAGTACGTCGCGGACGAGTACCGTGCGCGCGTGCTTTCGGTGCGCTACGTGGTTTCGCTCGGCGTCGCGGCGGTCGCGGTGCCGCTGATCGCGGTGCTCCACCGCACCGAGGGTGGCTTCAGGAACGTATTCCTGGTGCTCGCCGCGCTCGCCGCAGGGATGCTGATCGCGTCGCTGTTCTTCCCCTCGCGGCGCTCAATTACGCAAGCGCAGTCGGCTGCGGCGACGTCCTGACTAGCCTTTCCTTGCCGGTAAACGCCAAGTAGTGCCGGCCGCTCGCGCGGCCGAGCATGGTGATGCCGACTTTCTTCGCGATCTCGTGGCCCATCTGGGTCAGGCCCGAGCGCGAAACGAGGAACGGGACGCGCATCTGCGCGCACTTGATCACCATCTCGGAGGTGAGCCGGCCGGTGGTGTAGAACACTTTGTCGGAGCCGTCGATGTCGTCGAGCCACATGCGGCCGGCGATCGCGTCGACCGCGTTGTGCCGGCCGACGTCCTCGATGAACATCAGAATCTCCCCCGCGGTGGTGGCGAGCGCGCAGCCGTGCACCGCGCCAGCCTGCTTGTAGATGGTCTCGTGCTTGCGCACCTTCTCGAGCAGCACGAACAGGTCCGCGTCCGCCAGCTGCACGTCGTCGCGCAGCTTGATCGAATCGACCTCGTCCATCAGGTCGCCGAACATCGTGCCCTGGCCGCAGCCCGAAGTGACGGTTTTCTTGTCGAGGGCCTTGACCGGCTTCTTCGCGTGGGTGGTCACTGCGACAGAATCGGTTTCCCAGTCGACCTGCACCGCTTCGATTTCGCCGATCGAATCGACCAGGCGCTGATTGCGCAGGTAGCCGATGGCGAGCGCCTCGGGCGCGTGGCCGAGCGTCATCAGGGTCACGATCTCGCGCTTGTTGAGGTAGAGCGTCAGCGGGTGCTCGCCGGCGATCGAGGTCGGCACCATCTCGCCGCGCTCGTTGTAGGCCTCGACCTCGAAGGTCGCGGGGCGAGCGGCGTTGGTGAGCTTAGGTTTTTTCACGAAGAGCGGCGCGCATCGCGGGCTGGATCCGGGTCTCGAAGGCGTTGACGCCGAAAGCGTGCACGCGCACTTCGCCGTCGACGAAAAGCGCGAACCACGGCGTGCCGCGCAGGCTCGATTGGGCCGCGGCGTCCAAGGCCCTCGCCATTCCGGGTCGAAGATGGGGAGGAGCTTCGTTCACGCCGAAGCGCCCGCGGAAAGTCCCGATGTCGACCATCGTGAAGCGCACGCCGGTCCAGTCGAGCGACGCCTTGGGCTTGCGATCCTGGAGATACTGCGCTTCCCAGCGCCGGCAGAAGCCGCAATCGGCCGCCGCCACGTAAAGCAGCTCGACCTGCTGCGCGAATGCCGCCGGACAGAAGGCGAGAAGGAAGAACGCGATGCTGGAAACGGCGAGGCGCAGGCTATCCCCCGATGTAGGACATCTCGACCTTCTTCACGGAAGTAGTTTGAGAGGTTCTTATTTCCGAGTAGCGGTCAGCGCGCCGCTGCCACACCGCCGCGATCTCGTTGCGCAGCGCGTCGTCGGACGCGCCGGTGCGCAGCAGGCGCTTCAAGTCGTGCCCGGTCTGCGCGAACAGGCAGGTGTAGAGCGAGCCCTCGGTCGACAGGCGCATGCGCGTGCAGCTCGCGCAGAACGCCTGCGTCACCGACGAAATCACGCCGACTTCGCCCGCGCCGTCAAGGTAGCGCCAGCGCTCGGCGACTTCGCCGGGGTAGTTCGGATCGATCGCCTCGAGCGGCCAGCGCTGCGAAATCCGCTGGATCACTTCCGCCGAGGGCACGACCTCGTCCATGCGCCAGCCGTTGGTGCTGCCGACGTCCATGTATTCGATATAGCGCACGATGTGGCCCGTGCCGCGCCAGCGCTCGGCCATCTGCGCGATGCCGCGGTCGTTAACGCCGCGCTTCACCACCATGTTGATCTTGATCGGCCCGAGTCCGGCCGCGGCCGCGGCGTCGATGCCCTCGATCACTTTTCCGACCGGGAAATCGGCGTCGTTCATCGCGCGGAAGGTCGCATCGTCGAGCGAGTCGAGGCTGACGGTGACCCGCTTCAGGCCCGCCTGGGCGAGGGCGCTCGCCTGAGCGGCAAGCAGGGAACCATTCGTCGTCAAGGTGAGCTCCGCGCCGAGCGGCGCGAGCATCGCGATCAGGCGATGCAGGTGCCGGCGCACGAGCGGCTCGCCGCCGGTCAGGCGAATCTTCTGCACGCCGAGGCCGACGAACACGCGCGCGAGGCGCGCGATCTCCTCGAAGCTCAGGATCTGCTCGTGGGGCAGGAAACGGTAGCTCGAGTCGAACACCTCGCGCGGCATGCAGTACACGCAGCGGAAGTTGCAGCGGTCGGTGACCGAAACGCGCAGGTCGCGCATCTCGCGGCCGCGCGCGTCGGCGAGCCGCCCGCCCTCGAACGGCGGCGCCTTCGAGTGCCCGGACTGGATGGCAATAACCTTTTTCATCAAGGGTTTTGGCTCGGAAATCGATTATAGAGGGGGTATAGTTCGGGCGGTGGAAAAACCGTCTTTCTCCATCGCAGTGGTGATGCAGCGCCGCGTCGCGCAGAGCCGCTGGGTCGACTGGATCTGGGAGCCGCACGGCGTGCTCGCCGACCCCGGCGGAGAAACGCGTTTGTTGCGCGAAGACGGCGCTTCGGCGCAGTGGCTGCATCCGGGTTTCAAGCTCATCCTGCATAGGGACGAGCACGAGGGCTATTACCTCAACGTCTCCGCGCCGCAGCCGCGCGTGTTCGTGCTGTGGCGCATGGAGGGCGAGCGAGCGCTGCCGCTCGACGTCACGGCGAGCTCCGAGGAGGCGGGCCGCTGGCTCGACGGCGGCCACTCGGTCGACGGCGTGGCGATGCCGGCCGAAGTCTTCGCGTGGGTCGGCGATTACGTCGAGAAGAACTACCGGCCGGAACCGAAGAAGCGCATCAAGCCGCGCTCGTTCCAGCATCCGAAGGACCGGATGTAATGGCGAGCGAGGAGAAAAAGGAAGCCTTTCTCGAACGCTGGTCGCGGCGCAAGAACGAGCAGAAGGATCTCCCGGCGAAGGATGAAAAGCCGGCGCCGCAGCTGCCGCCGGTCGACAAGCTGACGCCGGACTCGGATTTTTCGCCGTTCATGCATCCCAAGGTGGAAGACGCGCTGCGCCGCGTCGCGTTGAAGAAGCTCTTCAGCGACCCGCATTTCAATGTGCCCGATCCGTTCGAGGCGTACTCCGGCGACTGGACGGGGGGCGAGCCAATTTCGCAGGAGATGCTCGCTACCCTCAACCAGGCGCAGCAACTGCTGTTCAGCGACAAGAAGAAAGAAGAAGAGCCGGCGGCGAAGGACGACGCAGCAACCGCGGCGGAAAAACCGAAGCCCGATGAGCCTGGAAGGCAAGACGCTTAAAGTCTGCAGCTGCAACCGCACGCTGCCGCTCGACGCGAAAGCGCTCGCCGCCGCGCTGAAATCGGGCGAGCCCCTCACGGTGCACCACGAGCTCTGCCGCAAGGACGCGCCCGCGTTCCAGAAGGCGGTGGGCGGCGCCGATGAAGTGATCGTCGCGTGCACGCAGGAAGCGGCGCTCTTCTCCGAGCTGACCGAAAAACCGATCAAGTTCGTGAACGTGCGCGAGCTCGCCGGGTGGTCGGCGGAAAAATCCACCGCCAAGATCGCGGCGCTGATCGCCATGGCGGCGCTGCCTGAGCCGGAACCTGCGCCGGCGGTCGAGTTCCAGTCGCAGGGCCAAGTGCTGATCATCGGGCCGGCCGCGGCGGCCCTCGACTGGGCCGAGCGCTTGTCGGGCCAGCTTGAGGTCTCGGCGCTGGTGACATCCGCAGGCGCCGACTTGCCCCTCGAGCGCAAATACCCGGTTTGGTCGGGAAAACCCACCTCGGTGACGGGCTGGCTCGGCGCCTTCGAGGTCGAGTGGCGCCAGGAGAACCCGATCGACCTGGAGCTGTGCACGCGCTGCAACGCATGCCTGCGCGCTTGCCCGGAAGACGCGATCGGCTTTGACTACCAGGTCGATCTTGCGAAGTGCAAGGATCACCGCGATTGCGTCAAGGCCTGCGGCGACATCGGCGCCATCGACTTTTCCCGCAGCGAAGTCTCGAGGAAAGAAAGCTTCGACCTCGTGTTCGACCTGTCGCGCGAGCCGCTCGTCCGCGTGCACCAGCTGCCGCAGGGCTATTTCGCTCCGGGCGACGATCCGCTCGAGCAGGCGCTCGCCGCCCGGCAACTTGCCGCGCTGGTCGGCGAATTCGAGAAACCGCGGTTCTTCCATTACAAGCAAAAGATCTGCGCCCACTCCCGCTCGGGCAAGCAGGGCTGCAGCGCCTGCATCGACGTGTGCTCGAGCGGCGCAATCCGCGCCGACGGCGACCATGTGAAGGTCGAGCCGCACCTCTGCGCGGGCTGCGGCGGCTGCGCGACGGTTTGCCCGTCCGGCGCAATGACTTACGCCTATCCAAAGGTGCCCGAGCTCGGTCTGCGGCTGAAGACCGCGCTGGCAATCTATCGCGAGGCCGGAGGCGAGGATGCCTGCATCCTGTTCCACGACGCGGCCGACGGGCGCAATGCGCTGCTGTCCTACGGCAGGAAGGGCAAGGGCCTGCCGGGCCGCGTGATTCCGGTCGAGTGCTTCCATGTCGCGTCCATCGGCATCGACCTCATGCTGGGCGCGATGGCGTACGGCGCTTCGCAGGTGCTGGTGCTATCGAATGAGAAAGTCGCGGACGGGTATGTCGCGGGACTGAAGCGGCAGATGAGCTACGCCGAGACCATCGTCAGCGCGCTCGGCTATCAGGGACGGCATTTCTCGGTGATCGAGAACGTGGCCGATCTGTGGGAGCTGCAGCCGGCGGCGGGCGTGAGCAAAGCGGCGACGTTCAATCTTTCGGCGGAGAAGCGCACCACGCTCGACTTCGCTCTCGATCATCTCGCGCGCAACGAGGAAAAGACCATTCCGCTGCCGGCGGGCGCGCCTTTCGGCGCACTCGCGATCAATAAGCAGACCTGCACCCTCTGCAAGGCCTGCATCGGCGCCTGCCCCGAGTCCGCGCTCATCGATTCGACGGAGTCCCCCAGCCTGCGCTTCATCGAGCGCAACTGCGTTCAATGCGGGCTGTGCGTGAATACCTGCCCCGAGAGCGCGATTGCGCTGTTGCCGAGGCTGTTGATCGGCAAGGAGGCGAAGGAGCCGGTAACCCTGAACGAGGCCGAGCCGTTCAACTGCGTGCGCTGCGGCAAGCCGTTCGGCACGCGCCAGATGGTCGAGAACATGCTCGGCAAGCTCGGCGGGCACTCGATGTTCGCCGGCGGCACGCGCCGGCTACAGATGTGCGGCGACTGCCGCGTC
>DASRIR010000185.1:0-34728 GCA_035649875.1 Burkholderiales bacterium
GGGGCCGGCGACCACGCGCCCGCCGTCCTTGATCGGCGTGGCGAACTTGTACTCGATGTCCCAGGGGAAGTGGATCCACTTCGTCTGCTTGAACTCCTTGACGAAGGTATCGACGATCGGCCGGCCGAGGGGCTTGGCGTAGAGGCAGGCGAAATGGGCCTTGGGAAGGAGCTGGCGCACCGCCTGCGCGGTCTTGCCGGTATCGACCAGGTCGTCGATCAGCAGGTAGCCGTCGCCCTCCCCGTTCACGCCCTTGAGCACGTTGACCTTGCCCTGCTGCTGCGCCGGAGCGCCCCTCATCTTCCCTTCCTCGCCGGCGTCGTAGCTCGTCACGCAAATCGTGTCGACCAGGCGGATGTCGAGCTCGCGCGCCACCAGCGCCGCGGGCACCAGGCCGCCGCGCGTCACCGCGATGATTCCCTTCCAGGGACCCTTCTGATGCAGCACTTCCGAGAGATAGCGAGCATCCCTGTGGAGCTCAACCCACGAAATGATGATTTCATCCTCATAGGGGATTCTTGCCATCCTCAAAGTTTACCTATTCGCCTGCCCCCGGAAAGCCCAGCCGGTAAACCGTGCCTCGATCGCTGCGGTCGCTGCGTAAAGGAGGATGCCGAGCACGGCCAGGACGATCAGCCCGGCGAACACGATCGGCACCTGGAACGCGGCCTGCGCATCGAGCATCAGCTTGCCGATGCCCTTGTTCGCGCCCACCGTCTCGGACACGACCGCGCCGACGAACGCGAGCGTGATGGCGACCTTGAGCGAGCCGAAGA
Organism: Burkholderiales bacterium; assembly: GCA_035649875.1. Classification (GTDB taxonomy): domain Bacteria; phylum Pseudomonadota; class Gammaproteobacteria; order Burkholderiales; family SG8-39; genus SCGC-AG-212-J23. Next base: position 777 of record DASRIR010000185.1, read on the forward strand.
AATAGGGCAGCGAGCGCGGGATGCCGACCTTGCGCATGATGTCGAGCTTCGAGGCGCCGAGCGCGCGCAGCACGTCCTCGAGCTCGGGCTCGGTGGTGGCAAGCCCGGTCGCGACGTTGACGACGATCGGGAAAAAGGAGATCAGGAACGCGGTCAGCACCGCCGGGATCTCGCCCAGCCCGAACCACAGGATCAGCACAGGCACCACGGCGACCTTGGGGATCGAATTGAAGCCGATCAGCACCGGATAGATGCCGGCGTAGAGCGCGCGGTGCCAGCCGACGGCGATGCCCAGCGCGAGGCCGAACAGCGTGGCGATCAGGAATCCGGCGAGCGTGGTCCACAGCGTGACGAAGGAGTTGTCCCAGATCGGCTTGCGGTACTGCCACAGCGCGCCGAACACGTCGGACGGCGCGGGCAGGATGGTCAGCGGAACGTCGAGCGCCTTGCAGACGATTTCCCAGACCACGAACAAGGCGATCGTGAACAGCAGCGGAGAGACCACCCGGATGGAGAATTCCCGCCGGTCCACTAGTGCTTTCCGATCAAGCTTCTCAATTCGTGCACGATGTCCTGGAACGCCTGGGTATACGTCACCTCCAGGTCGCGCGGCCGCGGAATCGCGACCGGGCAGCGGCGCACGATGCGCCCCGGGCGGCTCGACATCACGTAGACCGTGTCGGCGAGGAACACCGCCTCGCGCAGGTCGTGCGTCACGAGCATCACCGTCACCTTGCGCGCCGCCTGCAGGTCGCGCAGCGCGGCCCACAGCTCCTCGCGCGTGAAGGCGTCGAGCGCGCCGAAGGGCTCGTCGAGCAGCAGGATCTCGGGCTCGTGGATCAGCGCGCGGCAGATCGAGGTGCGCTGCTGCATCCCGCCCGACAACTCCCACGGATGCTTTTCAGTAAACCCCTGCAGCCCTACCGACTCGAGCAGCGCCTTCGCCTTTCCCGCGTATTTCTGCTTGGAGAAATCGCTGCGGTAGGGTTGCACGATCTCCAGCGGCAGCAGCACGTTCTCGAGCGCGGTGCGCCAGGGGAGCAGGTTCGAGTTCTGGAACGCCATGCCGACCGACTTGAGCGGCCCCGACACGGGTTTTCCCTCCACGCGTAGATCTCCGGATGCCGGAGGGTGCAATCCGGAGATGAGCCTCATGAGCGAGCTCTTGCCGCAGCCGGAGGGGCCGACGACGGCGATGAACTCGCCGCGCGCGATCTGCAAGCTGACGTGCTCGAGCGCCCGGACCGCGGCGCTGCCGCGGCCATAGGCCATCGAGACCTGCTCGAGCTGGACCAAACTACTTGACGAGGCGCTGTTCCTTCGGCGGCAGGTACTGCGCGGTGAAGATGTCCGCGGCCTTGGGCTTGTTGGTGTACTGGAAGGTGAGGCCGATCTGGTCGATCGAGCGCTCCAGGCGCTTCATGTCGACCGCGCCGAGGCCATTCTTCTGCACGTCCGGGGTGACGAAGTTCTTCTGCAGCGACAGCTTCAGGCGCTCGAGCTCGACGTCGCGCTTGGCGATCGGGTTGCGCTTCATCATCGAGTCGATCGCGGCCTCCGGGTTCCTGACCGTGTCCTGGATGCCGCGGATCGTCGCCTTGACGAAGCCCGCCACCCCTTTCGGCGAGAAACGCATGAAATCCGGGTTGGCGATGATCACGTTGCCGTACAGGTCGACGCCATGGTCGCGCATGTGCAGCACCACGATGTCCTCGTCCTTCACGCCGTTCGCCTTCAGGTTCATGTAGGACGAGAACCAGAAGCCGGTGATCGCGTCGACCTTGCCCTGCGCGAGCATCGGCTCGCGCACCGGGAAGCCGATGTTCTCGATCTTCACCTTCGACGCGTCGATCTTGTTCGCCTGCACGAAGATCGGCCACTGCGCGTAGGCACCGTCGGGCGCGGGCGCGCCCAGCACCTTGCCTTCCAGGTCCTTCGGCTTGCTGATGCCGTTCTTTCTCAGCGACACGATCGAGAACGCGGGCGTGTCGTACACCATCATCACCGCCTTCACCGGCAGGTTGCGCGGATTGTCTCGGTACTTGACGAGCGAGTTGATGTCGGCGAAGCCGAGCTCGTAGGCGCCCGAGGCGACGCGGTTGATACCTTCCACCGAGCCCGCGCCCGGGTCGATGCTCACGTTCAGGCCCTCGGCCTTGTAGTAGCCCTTGTCGATCGCGACGAAGAACGGCGCGGACGGCCCTTCGAAGCGCCAGTCGAGCGCGAAGCGCACCGCGGTTTCCTTTTGTGCGAGCGCCGCCGCGGAAAAAGCGAGCGCGGCGAGCGTGACGACGAGACGCATTGGGGCTCCCCCGAGAGAATAGATTTGCAGATAAAGTCTACCGCACCATGCGCACCACCATCGAGTTTTTCCTCAATGGAGATCGCGTCAGCGTGCCCGCAAGCCAGGGCACGCGCACGCTGCTGTCGTGGCTGCGCGAGGAGCGGCGCCTGGTGGGCACCAAGGAGGGCTGCGCCGAGGGCGACTGCGGCGCCTGTACCGTCGTTGTTTCCACTGAAAGGTCGATCCTTCCGGTGTGCAGCTGCATATTTCTGCTCGGCGCGCTCGACGGCAAGGCGCTCGTCACGGTCGAGGGGCTGAAGGACGATCCGGCGCAGCGCGCGATGGTCGAGTGCCACGGCTCGCAATGCGGCTTCTGCACGCCGGGCTTCGTGATGGCGCTCTATGCCCACCACCGGACCCGCAGCGGTTCGCTGTGCGACGCGCTCGCCGGAAATCTTTGCCGCTGCACCGGCTACGCGCCGATCCTCGCCGCGGGGAAAAAAATGCTCGCGCACGACGCGATGCCGAGCACCGTTCCGCTAGGCACCCTGCCGGGCAATGGCGTGCGCGATACCCGCTTCAGCGCGCCGCGCAACCTGGCCGAGCTCTCCGCGGTGCTGCGTCCTGGTGCGACATTGCTCGGCGGCGGCACCGACCTCGGGCTTCTCGTCACTAAGCAGCTGAAGGAGCTCGATCAAGTCGTCTATCTCGGAAACGTCGTCGAACTGCGCGCGATTCGCGAAACCCAAAGCCATGTGGAGATCGGCAGCGCCGTTACCTACGCCGAGGCCTACGACGCGCTCGCAGGCATCCACGCCGACATCGGCGAGCTCCTGCGCCGGCTCGGCGGCGCGCAGGTACGCGCCTGCGGCACGATCGCGGGCAACATCGCCAACGGCTCTCCGATCGGCGATTCGATGCCGTTTCTTCTTGCCCTCGGCGCGAGCGTCGTGCTGCCGGAGCGCGAAGTCCTGCTGGAGGACTTCTACACCGGCTACCGCAAGACCGTTCTCAAGCCCGGCGAGCTGATCCGCTCGATCCGAGTACCGCGGCTCCCGAAAGGCGCGCGGTTCGGCGCGTACAAGATCTCCAAGCGCTTCGACCAGGACATCTCGGCGCTCTGCGCCGCGTTCCATGTCGATGGCGCAAAGGCGAGGTTCGCTTTCGGCGGCATGGCGCCAACGCCGGCGCGGGCCCCGCGTGCGGAGGCCGCCTTTTCCGAGGGCGTGGAGGCCGCCTGCGCCGCGCTTGCCGAGGACTTCGAGCCGCTCTCGGATCACCGCGCTTCGGCCTGGTACCGCCTTACCGTTGCGCAGAACCTGCTGAGAAAGTTCGCTGCCGCGATCCCGGCGCGCGCGATCCTCGAACTCGAGCCGTGATTCGCGAAGAAATCCCGCACGACAGCGCGGCACTGCACGTCTCCGGCGAAGCGCGCTATGTCGACGACCTGCCGGAACCGCCGGGCACGCTCTTCGCCGCGATCGGAATCTCCGAGTGCACCCATGGGCGGATTCTGTCGATGGATCTGGAGCCCGTGCGCCGCGCCCCAGGCGTAATCGCAGTGATCGCCGCGCCCGACATCCCGGGCAGCAACAACATCGGACCCGTGCTGCCCGATGAGCCGGTATTCGCGGCCGACAAAGTGCAATTCCGCGGCCAGCCGCTGTTCGCCGTAGCCGCAACCAGCATCGAATGTGCGCGCCGGGCGGCACGCCTCGCGCGCGTGGAATACGAACCGCTCGAGACCGTGCTGACGATCGAGCAGGCGCTGGAACGCGGGCAGTTCGTCGTGCCTTCGCTCCTCGTCACCCGCGGCAATCCCGGCGTTTCGACGAAAAACCGCATCCGCGGACGCCTCAGATGCGGGGGACAGGAGCACTTCTATCTCGAAGGCCAGGTTGCGCTTGCCTTGCCGGGCGAGCGCGGCGAGATGCTGGTGCATTCGTCGACGCAGCATCCGACCGAGGTACAGCACCTCGTCGCCGCGGCGCTCGGCCAGCCCGACGCCCGGGTGACGGTCGAGGTGCGCCGGCTGGGGGGCGGGTTCGGCGGCAAGGAAACCCAGGCCGCCTTCTACGCCGTCGCCGCGGCGCTGCTCGCGCGCGCAACGGCGCGGCCGGTGAAACTGCGCGCCGATCGCGACGACGACATCATCGGCACCGGCAAGCGCCACGATTTCGTCTACGACTACCAGGTCGGCTTCGACGGCGACGGGCGCATCGAGGCGCTCGATCTGATGCTCGCGTCGCGCTGCGGAATCTCGGCCGACCTCTCCGGGGCGGTCAATGACCGTGCGGTGTTCCACTGCGACAACGCCTATTTCCTGCCGAACGTGCGCATCGCCTCGCATCGCTGCAAGACCAACACGGTGTCGAACACCGCGTTCCGCGGCTTCGGCGGCCCGCAGGGCATGTTCGCCGCCGAGGGCGTGATCGCCGCGGTGGCGCGCCGTCTGGGACTCGATGCGCTCGCCGTGCGCAAGCGCAATCTCTACGGCGAAGCGCCGCGCAATACGACGCACTACGGCATGACGGTGGCGGACAACGTGCTGCACGAGCTGATCGAGGACCTCGAGCGACGCAGCGAATACCGTAAGCGGCGTGAAGACATTCTGGCTTTCAATGCATCATCCCCGGTCTTCAAGAAGGGCCTGGCCCTCACGCCGGTGAAGTTCGGCATTGCCTTCACCACCGTATCGATGAACCAAGCGGGCGCCTTGGTGCACATCTATACCGACGGAAGCGTGCACCTCAACCATGGCGGTACCGAGATGGGCCAGGGCCTCCTGATCAAGGTGGCCCAGATCGTGGCGGAAGAGTTGCGGATTCCCCTCGAGGACGTGCAGATCACGGCGACCTCCACCTCCAAGGTGCCGAATACCTCACCCACCGCGGCCTCTAGCGGTACCGACGTGAACGGCGAAGCCGCGCGCGCGGCGTGCCGGGTGCTGAAGGAGCGGCTCGCGCCCTTCCGCGAGAAATCCCCCGGCGCGACCCTGGCGCAGCTCGCGCGCGAGGCGTTCCTCGCCCGGGTTTCCCTCTCCGCGACCGGCTACTGGCGCACGCCCGAGATTCACTTCGACCGCGAGCGCTTTCACGGCGAGCCGTTCTACTACTTCGCCTACGGCGCGGCGGTGTCCGAGGTGGTGATCGACACGCTGACCGGTGAGTCGCGCCTGCTGCGCGCCGATCTCCTGCACGACGTCGGCCGCTCGCTCAACCCGGCGATCGACCGGGGCCAGGTCGAAGGCGGTTTCGTCCAGGGCATGGGCTGGCTCACGATGGAAGAACTGGTGTGGGACGCCAAGGGCGCGCTCGCCACGCACGCGCCCTCGACTTACAAGATTCCGGTGGCGAGCGACTGCCCGCCGCAATTCAATGTCTGGCTGTGGGAGCACGGCGAGAACCGGCGCGACGTCGCCTATCGCTCCAAGGCAGTGGGCGAGCCGCCGCTCATGCTCGCGCTTTCCGTGTTCCACGCCATCTACGACGCGGTAGGCTCCACCAGCGCCGCGCGCGACCCGGTGCCGCTCGAGGCGCCTGCGACTCCCGAGAACGTCCTGAGGGCGATATGCCAATTGAAATCCTGATCGTCGAGACGCGGGGCTCCGCGCCGCGCGAGGCCGGTACGCGCATGTGGGTGAGCGCGGGCGAGGTGCGCGGCACGATCGGCGGCGGAAACCTCGAGTACACCGCGCTCAAGATCGCTCGCGAGATGCTGCTTTCCCCGGAAACGCAGCGACAACGCCGATTCGCGCTCGGCGACAGTCTCGGCCAGTGCTGCGGCGGCAGCGTCACGCTTCTCTTCACGAGAAAATCAGAAATGGAACGGGAAAGCGAACCCAACTTCCACGTCGTCCTTTTCGGCGCGGGGCACGTCGGCAAGGAAGTCGCCCGCATCCTGGAGCGCATGCCGTGCGAGCTCACATGGGTCGATCAGCGCCCCGACGTTTTCCCGGTCTCGGTTGGCGAAAGCGTGAAAGTCGTTATTGAAGAAGAGCCGGTCTGGATGGTGCAGGAGGCGCCGCCGGGAGCCTACTACCTCGTGATGACGCACAGCCACGCGCTCGACCTCGAGATCATCGAGCGCGTGCTCAAGCGTAATGACGCGGCCTTCGTCGGCCTGATCGGCTCGGGGACCAAGGCGGCCAAGTTCCGCGCCCGGTTGCGCGCGAAAGGTCTCGACGATTCTCCGCTCGTGTGTCCGGTGGGGCTCTTCAAGGCGGGCAAGCACCCCGCCGAGGTCGCGGTCTCCGCGGTGGCGCAGCTCCTAGTGTGGCGCGCGCAGATGCCAGTCGGTGGCGCGCTGGAAAGCGTGGCCCGCGAGTAGCGCGGTGGCCTCGTCGAGCGGCGGGCCGATCAGCTGCATGCCGATCGGCATGCCGGCCTTGCTGAATCCCGCGTTCGCGCACACCACCGGAAGTCCGAGGTAGCTGATCGGCCGCGTAAAGCGCACGAAGCGTCCGAGCATCTGGGCGACGGCTTCGCCGGTGGCGATGTCCGTCTCCGCGATGGTCGGCGTCTGGAACGACACCACGGGCCCGTGCACGAGGTCGACCTTCGAGAACACCTGCGCGCAGAACTCGGCAATCGACGGCGCGCGCGCCTGCAGCGCTTTCACGTAATCGAGCGCGAGCACCGGGCGGCCCTTCTCCAGCCGCTCGCGCACCTGGGGCGAATAGTCCTGCGGCCGGGTGCGGAACCACTCGTCGTGGAACGGGTTCGCTTCGGCGGCGTGCAGCACGGCGGCCTTGGCGCTCAATGCCGAAAAGTCCGGCAGCTCGATGTCGATCACGGTCGCGCCGAGCCGCCGAAAAACCTCGAGCGACGCCTCCATCGCGGCGGCGATCTCGGCGTCGCAGCCGTCGTAGAAGACCTGTTTCGGCCTGCCGATGCGCAATCCGCGGATGGGCCGGTCGAGGTCGGCGTGGAATCCGGGGGCGATCGCCTCGAGCATGACCGACGCGTCCTCGACCGTGCGCGTGAGCGGCCCCACCGTGTCGAGCGAGGGGCACAGCGGCAGGATGTTCTCGACCGAGACCCGGCCGTGCGTCGGACGCACGGCCGAGATTCCGCAGAACGCGGCCGGGAGCCGCACCGAGCCGCCGGTGTCGGAGCCGAGCGCGGCGAACGCGGCGCGCGCGGCGACCGAAGCGCCCGAGCCCGAGGACGAGCCGCCGGTGATGCGCTCGGGATCCCAGGGGTTGCGGCAGTGGCCGTAATGCCAGTTGTGCCCGGTCGGCCCCATGGCGAACTCCGCCATGTTGAGCACTCCGAACTGGATCGCGCCGGCGGCGTCGAGGTGCTCGAGCACCTTCGCCGTGCCCCTGGCGGGCGTCGCGCGCAGGATCTTCGAGCCGCAGGTCGAGACCACCCCGCGCCGGTAGTACATGTCCTTGTGCGCCATCGGCACGCCGTGCAGCGCGCCGCGCACGTAGCCGCGCGCAAGATCCTTGTCGGCTAGGTGCGCCGCCGCGAGCGCCGCGTCGGCGTCGATGCGCAGGAAGCAGTTGAGCCGCGGCTGCATCGCGCGCGCGCGCTCGAGCTGAACCTCCATCGCCGCCACGCAGGTCGTGCGCCGCTCGCGGATCGCTGCCGCGAGCTGCACGCACGAAAGCGAGGTTATTTCATCCGCACCCATCGATCCACCAGCACCCGCTCCTCGTCGGTCATCTGCGTGACGTTGCCCGGCGGCATGGCGCGAGACAGCACGGTCTGCTGGTGGATCAGCAGCCGCTGCGCCTCGATGCGCTCCGGCGTGTCGAGCTTCACTCCCTTGGGCGCCTCGGCGAGCCCCGGGAAGCCCGGCTTTTCAGCGTGGCAGCTAAGGCACCTCGTGTCGAGCACCTGTTTCACCTCGGCGAACTTCACCGGCCGCGCATCGCTCGGCGGCCGCGGCGCGAGCATCCCCATCATCACGCCGAGCAGGGAAAGCGCCACGACCAGCGTCCAGGCCGACGCGGCGCCCTTGTGCCGCGCCACGAACCACAGTCGCACCAGCGCGCCGGCGAGCGCCACCGCGATCAGTACCAGCCAGTTCCAAGTATGGCCGAAGGTCATCGGGTGGTGCCCGGCGATCATGGTGAAGATCACCGGCAGCGTGAGGTAAGTGTTGTGGACGCTTCGCTGTTTTCCACACAAGGAATAGCTTTCGTCCGGAGCACGGCCCTGCTCCTTTGCGCGCACCAGCTCGCGCTGGCCGGGAATGATTACGTGCGCGACGTTGCCCGCCATGATCGTGCCGAGCATCGCGCCGAAATGGATGAAGGCGCCGCGCCCGCTGAACACCTGCGTGAAGCCCCACGCCACCAGTGAGAAAAACAACAGCAGGGTCAATGAAAAGCCCAATTCGCTTCTTGCCAGCGCCGACCTGCAAAGACCCTCATAGACGGCCAGGCCCACCACTAGGCTGCCGAGCCCGATGCCGATCGCCGCGCCGCTCGAGAGCGCCTTCACCGCCGGATCGATCAGATAGAGCTCGGGGTTGAGGTAGTAGACCAGCACGAGCAGCGCGAAGCCCGTGATCCAGGTCCAGTACGCCTCCCACTTGAACCAGTGCAGCGTCTTCGGCAGCTCGGCCGGGGTGAGGCGGTATTTCTGCGCGCGGTAGAACCCGCCGCCATGAATGGCGTACAGCTCGCCGGCGAAATCGCGCTCCTTCGCCGGCTCGAGATGGTTGTCGAGCCAGATGAAATAGAACGAAGCGCCGATCCACGCGATGCCGACCACGACGTGCGCCCAGCGCGCGATCAGTGTCAGCCAATCGAGGAGGTACGCCTCCAACGCGGACTACGCACCGCCGCGGAAGCAGGAGTAGCCCCACGGCGTGCATTTGAACGGCAGGTGATAGTGCTGCTCGGGATCCGAGATGCCGAACGCGTAGCGCACGACATCGAGGAAGGGCACGGCGGGTAGCGGCACGCGCTGGGCCCGATACCACTCCCCGACATGAAAAACCGCCTCGTAGGGACCGGGGGCAACGCGCTCGTTCAGCTCAAGCAGACCTTTTGCGGACGCCGAGCCGGCTGCGACGCGTGTCTCGCCATGGAAGAGCTCGATGCGCATTCCGGCGCCGATCACGCCGCGGGAAACGTCGACCACGTGGATGGAGATGCCGGGCACGAGGCGTTTCGACTTTCGCCTAATTTAGCTTAGCGCCCGAGTCCTTCACCGGCTGGTACCACTCCTTCACCTGGCTCGCGACGAAGGCGGTGAACTCCTCGGGCGTCATTTCGCGGCCCTGCACGCCGAGGTCGGCGAGGCGCTGCTGCACGGTCGGATTGGCGAGCGACTTCTTCATCGCGGCGTGCAGCCGGTCGACGATGGGGCGCGGCAGCGCGGCGGGACCGGAGACGCCGAGGAAGTTTTCCGCCACCAGCTTCTTCTGCCCAAGCTCGAGCACGCTCGGCACGCCCGGCGCCATCGGCGCGCGCGCGGGCGAAGTGACCGCGAGCGCCCGCAGCTTGCCCTCCTTCATGAAGGGCACGTTCTGCGGCAGCGTGTCGATCGCGAGCTTGATCGTGCCGGCGAGAAGATCGTTGTGCATCGGCGAGGAACCCTTGTAGCCGACGTGCTCCATCTGCAGGCCCTGGTCCTTCTTCAGCGTCTCGCCCACGATGTGGCCGATGGAGCCGATGCCGCCGGAGCCGTAGTTGACCGGGTTGGGCTGCGCCTTGATCCAGCCGACCAGCTCGCGCAGCGTCGCCGCCGGCACCGAAGGATGAACCACGAACACGTTCGCGACCGAGCCGATGTACGACACGTAGGTGAAGCCCGCGACCGGGTCGTAGCGCGGCTGGTCCTGCATCGCGGGCGAGATGCTGACCGGCGCGCTGTTGGTGAGAAGCAGCGTGTAGCCGTCGGGCGCGGCGCGCGCGGCTTCGAGCGCGCCGATGGTGCCGCCCGCGCCGGGCTTGTTGTCGACGATCACCGACTGGCCGAGCTCGGCCTGCAGCGGCGCCGCGATCAGGCGCGCGACGATGTCGGAGGATCCGCCGGGCGAGAAGGTGACGATGATGCGCACCGGCTTGGTGGGGTAGCTCTGTGCCTGAACCAGCCATGGCGCGCACAGAAGCGCCAGCAAGAGGACCCGGATCATTTCTAACTCCCTCGATAAGTGGTGTAGCCCCAGGGCGAGCACAGCAGCGGCACATGGTAATGCGCGTTCGCGTCGGTGATCACGAAGCGCACCGGCACCAGATCCAGGAATCCCTGGCCCTTGAAGTAGCTGCCCATGTGAAACGCCAGCTCATAGGCGCCCGGGCGCAAGGCGTCGCCTTCGAGCAGCGGCGCATCGCTGCGGCCGTCGGCGTTGGTGCGCACGGTTTTCAGAAGCTGCCACTCGCCCGACTTCAGGACCGAAAGGTCCACTGCGATGTTCGCGCCGGGCCTGCCGTTCGCGGTGTCGAGCACGTGCGTGGTGAGCTTACCCATTCAGGATCTTCTCCAGCCGTCCGCGCGTGATGTGGCCGATCTGCTCCATCGCGGCGCGCAACTCGGCGTCCGGCTTGCTCTGCAAGCGGCGCGCCATCTCCGCCATCACGCTCGCGCGATCTTGGTGCAGCCGCAGCGCGACGATGCAGGGGAAGCCGAATTTGTCGCGGTAGCTGCGGTTCAACCGGTCCATCTCTTCGCGCTCGATTCTCGAGAGCCGGTTGAACCCGAGCCGTCCCTGCTCGCTCGTCGAATCCAGCGTCAGCGCCTCGCCGCAAGCGAGCTCCGGATGCGCGCGCACCAGCTTCAGCTTTTCTTCGTCGGAGCCGACGGCATCGAGCATCGCGCGGTGCAACTCCTCGACGGAATGGAACGGGCGCCTGTGCCACGCGCGCTCGGCGATCCACAGCGAATGCTCGAACACGCCGCCCAACCGCGCAACGAACTCGACTTTTCCGAGCGAGTTCACGTCCTCGAGCGCCACGTACCCTAGTGTACACTCGCGCGCATGCTCGACCCCGCGCGCATCATGGAGCGCTGCGACGCGCTGGCGCGGCATTCCGAGCTTCCCGGTGGTCTCACGCGGGTTTTTCTCTCCCCCGAAGCGCGCGCGGCGACCGACAAGGTGCTCGGCTGGATGCGCGAAGCCGGCATGCAGGCAAGGCTCGACGCGATCGGCAACGCCGCGGCGCGCTACGAAGGCGAGCGGCCGGGCCTGCCGTGTCTGATGCTCGGCTCTCACCTCGACACGGTGCGCGACGCCGGGCGTTACGACGGCATGCTGGGCGTGATCAGCGCCATCGAATGCGTCGATGTCCTGAACAGGAAAAAGAAGAGACTCCCATTCGCGATCGAGATCATCGGCTTCGGCGACGAGGAAGGCGTGCGCTTTGGCACCACGCTGCTCGGCAGCCGCGCGGTGGCCGGGATCTTCGACGAGAAATCACTGGAATCGAAGGATCAGACTGGCAAGACCATGCGCGCTGCCCTAAGCGAGTTCGGCCTCGAGCCGCAGCGCATTCCGAGCATTGCCAGGAAGAAGGGCGACGTTCTCGCCTATGCCGAGCTCCACATCGAGCAGGGGCCGGTGCTCGAGGCCGAGGGCTTGCCCGTGGGAGTGGTCACGGCGATCAACGGCTTCTCGCGCCTACGCGTCACGCTGCGCGGCACCGCCGGGCACGCGGGCACCGTGCCCATGAATCTGCGGCGCGATGCGCTCGCCGGCGCCGCGGAGTGCGTTCTCGCAACCGAAAGGGTCGCCAAGGGGCATCCCGAGCTCGTCGGCACGGTGGGTCGCATCGAGGCGCGGCCCGGGGCGATCAACGTGATTCCCGGCGAGGTTGCCTTCACCGTCGACGTGCGCGCGCCGCAGGATCCCCTGAGGAAACATGCGGTCGCAGCCATTCGCTCGCAAATTGAGCAGGTGTCGAAAAACCGGAAACTCGACTGCGAGATCGAGCTGCTGCAGGAGTTCGGCATGACCGCGTGCTCCCCGCGCCTGATGGAGCAAATGGACAACGCGGTCGCCCGACAGGGGTTCCGGGTGCGCCGCCTGCCTTCCGGCGCGGGCCACGACGGCATGGCGCTCGGCGCGATCACGGAGATCTGCATGGTATTCGTGCGCTGCAAAGGCGGCATCAGCCACAGCCCGCTCGAGTCGATTAGCCAGGCGGATGCGGCGGCGGGCGGCGCCGTGCTGCTGGATTTCATTGAGCACTTCCAACTATCCGCGTGACCTCGTGGGCTACGGGCCCAAGCCGCCGAAGCCGAGATGGCCCGGCGGCGCCCGCATCGCGCTGCAGTTCGTCCTCAACTACGAGGAAGGCGGCGAGAACTCCATCCTGCACGGCGACAAGGCTTCGGAGGCCTTTCTGTCGGAGATCGTCGGCGCGCAGCCGCTCGAGGGCGTGCGCCACATGTCCATGGAGTCGATCTACGAGTACGGGGCGCGCGTGGGGGTGTGGCGCCTGCTCGCGCTCTTCGCGCGCTACGAGTTGCCGCTCACGGTGTTCGGCGTGGCGATGGCGATGGAGCGCAATCCGGCGGTGATCGAGGCCCTCCTCAAAGCCGAGCACGAGGTGGCGAGCCACGGCTGGCGCTGGATCAACTACCAGTACGTGCCGCTGGAGGTCGAGCGCGAGCACATGCAGCGCGCGATCGAGATCCACCGCCGCCTGACCGGCGAGCGCCCGCGCGGCTGGTACACGGGGCGGACCAGCCCGAACACGCGGCGCCTGGTGGTCGAGGACGGCGGCTTCGTCTACGACGCCGACGACTACAACGATGACCTGCCCTGGTACGACACCCGCCACGGCAAGCCGCAGCTCGTGGTTCCGTATACGCTGGACGCGAACGACATGCGCTTCGCCACCGCGCAGGGCTTCAACTCGGGCGACGATTTCTTCAACTACCTCAAGGACAGCCTGGACGTCCTGTATGCGGAGGAAGGCCGCATGATGTCGGTCGGCCTGCATTGCCGCCTGGTCGGCAGGCCGGGGCGAACCGCCGCTTTGGAAAAATTCATTCGTTATGTCAGAGGCAAGAAAGTCTGGGTCGCGCGCCGGATCGACATCGCGCGCCACTGGCTGAAGAACCACCCCCATGCCTGAGCTGTTCGAGGACCTCGATCCGCCGCAGCGGCTGCTGATGGGGCCCGGGCCGATCAACGCGCACCCGCGCGTGCTTGCCGCGATGAGCGCGCCGCTCCTCGGCCAGTTCGACCCGAAATTCCGCGAGTACATGAAGCAGACCTCGGCGCTCTACCGCGCCGTGTTCCAGACCGAGAACCGGTGGACGCTGCTAGTCGACGGCACCGCTCGCGCCGCGATCGAGGCGGCGCTCGTTTCGCTGATTGAGCCGGGAGAGCGGGTGCTGGTGCCGGTGTTCGGCCGCTTCGGCCATCTCAAGGTCGAGATCGCGCGCCGCTGCGGCGCGGAAGTGCGCGCCATCGAGACCGAATGGGGCAGCGTTTTTTCAGCCGAAGCCTTGGAACGGGCGATTCGAGAGTTCAACCCGAGGATCGTCGCTGTATCGCACGGCGATACCTCGACCACGATGGCGCAGCCGCTCGCGCAACTCGGCAGGATCTGCCGCAGCCGGGACATCCTGCTCTACGTCGACGCCACGGCAACGCTTGGCGGCATGGACCTGCCCACCGACAAGTGGCAACTCGACGTAGTGAGTGCTGGCTTACAGAAGTGCCTCGGCGGACCGCCGGGAAGCGCCCCGCTCACGCTCAACGACCGGGCGGAAAAGCGCATCGTGCGCCGCAGGCATACCGAAGCAGGACTGAGGACCCGGGACGACAAGCAGGGCGACGGTCCGGTCATCCAGTCGAACTACCTCGACCTCGCGATGCTCATCGACTACTGGTCGGACAAGGCGCTCAATCACCACACCGAAGCGACCAGCATGCTGTACGCGGCGCGCGAGTGTGCGCGCGTCGTGCTGCAGGAAGGTCTGGCGGACGCCTTCAAGCGTCACGAGCGCGCATCGCGCGCGCTGGTTGCGGGCCTCCAGGCCATGGGCCTCGAGCTCTTCGGTGACCTCGCGCACAAGATGCCCAACGTGACCGGCGTGCGGATCCCGCCGAGCGTCGACGGCGAGAAAGTGCGGCGCGCGCTGCTCTCGGCGTTCAACATCGAGATCGGCACCTCGTTCGGCCCGCTGCACGGGCGCATCTGGCGCATCGGCACCATGGGGTACAACGCGCGCAAGGAGCCGGTGCTCGAAACGCTGGCGGCCCTGGAAACAGTCCTCTCTGAAGAAAAACACCGGATACCGCGCGGCGCGGCCGTCGATGCCGCACTATCGGTTTACCGCTGAGGTCGTCGGACACGCCGCGCGCGAAGCGCTGCGCGCCGGGGAAGGGGAAGTCTGCGCCGTGTTCCGCCGCAGCTTCTATCTGCGACTGGGCGACCGGCACGCCTGCATCGGCGACCCCTCCCTCGGTCGCGGGCCGCTCAATGCCCTGGTGTCGGACTTCCAGGAGCCCTCGCTCGGACAAATGGTCAGCGTCTCCACTGAACGATCCCGCAGCTGGGAGCCGCCGCCTTTTCGCAGCGCGGCCCATCCGCAGCTCGACGCGCTGCGCGCCTGCCTGGACGGCCATGTGCCGGACGAGGGCCTCGGCTGCACGATCCTCGGGGTGCACAACGCGCTAAGCGTCCACGCCCAGCCGGCGCTCGAGGCGATCGACCGCTGGCTCGCCGGAAACGCGCTCGCCAACGATGTCGCGCAGCTGATCGGCCTCGGCCCGGGCCTCACGCCTTCGGGCGACGATTACCTGGGCGGCGTGCTGGTCGGGCTGCGCTGGCTCGGCCGGGGCGCGCAGGCCGATTCGCTCTGGCGCTGGCTCGAGCCGCGCCTCCAAGCCCGCACCAGCGCGATCAGCGCCGCGCACCTCGCCGCGGCGGCGTCCGGGCAGGTGCACGAGGCGCTGCACGACGTGCTCGACGACCTGTCCGCCTGGCAGGCGCCCGACCTGCATCCGAGCCTCGCGCGGCTCGACGCCGTGGGGCACACATCCGGCTGGGACGCCCTTGCCGGGATCGTCGCGGTGGCGACGACGACTCAGTAACTAGGCAACGAGCGCCGCTGCCCATTCCGCCGCGTGGGCGTTGGACGGCGCGACCAGCACGCCCGCCTCGCGCAGCCGCGCCACCTGGTGCGAGCGCACCTGCGGGTCCGCGTCGGTGCCGGTAACCGAGGCGACGACGGGCTTCGCGATCGGGTGCTTGAGCAGCACCCCGGCGGGATCCGGGTGCGAGCCGTAGCCGAGCACCAGGTCGACCAGCAGCACGCCGACGTCCGGATCGGCGAGCGCGCGGGCGATGTGCTCGTTCCGCAGCTCGGGCTCGATCATCGGGTGCGGCCGGCCGCGCGTGTAGCGGTCGTCGCCGAGGTCGGTGAAGCGGTGGCCGCTCAGGCCCAGGCGCCGGAAGATGAGCGCGGCCTCGCTGCAGAGCGTACCCCCGCAGTAGAGCGCTTCGACCCGACCCTGGCTCCTGCGCTTCTCGGGCGACTCGTCGGGCACTTTCCTGCCGGTCGCCATCTCGGCCGCCTCGCGCAGCGTGCGCGCGAGACCCGGCTTGTCCAGACCCAGGAAGCACACCACGCTGCGCTTCGCGCAACGCGACAGGCGGGCAAGGACCTGCTCCGCGACGCGCGGCGCCGGCGGCTTGGAAACGAGCACCACGGTCTTGGTGCCCGGATCGCGCTCGAGCGCGTCGATCGCGGCGAGCGTGCCGAGCGCGCCGACCTGCTCGTCCAGATCGCGGCCGCCGACGCCGATGCCGTGCGACACGCCCTCGCCCATGCGCGCGACCAGGCAACTCACTTCCTGCAGGCCGGTGCCGGACGCCGAGACGATGCCGATGTCGCCACGCGGAACCACGTTGGCGAAGGCCACCGGGGTACCGGCGATGAGCGCGGTGCCGCAGTCCGGGCCCATCAGCAGCAAGCCTTTCTCTTTCGCGAGCAGCTTGAGCGCGCGCTCCGCCTGCAGCGGCACGCCCGAGGAGAACACCAGCGCGTGCAGCCCCGCGCCGAGCGCCCGGCGCGCCTCGAAAACCGCGAAATCGCCCGGCACCGAGATGAGCGCGAGGTTCGCGCCGGACAGCTGCTCGAGCGCACCGGCGAAGGTCCGGGCGCGGGGAAATCGCCCGGTATCGTGCCGCTCGGAAGGGGCCTCGAAAGCCGATCCCATGGCGGCGCGGCCCGAGCGCTCGTCCGCCGCCCGTACGGCGATCACGATGTCGTTCGGTCCGGCCGCCTCGCCGTCCACCGCGAGCAGCCCGGCGTCGCGCAGCAGTTCCTTGTTCGAGGGGCTGCCGATCATCAGCGCGGCGCCTTCGATGCCGGGCAGCGCGGCGAGGCGCCGCGACAGCCGCATCAAGGCGACCGAGTCGAGGTAGCGCCCGCGCTCGATGCGGTTAAGAACGACCGAGGGCACGCAGCGCTTTTTCGAAGCACGCGAGCGGCGCGCGCGACACGCCGGCGCCGACCTGGCCGACGCCCGCACGCCGGTGCGCGATGCCGGTGTTGATCGCGGGCTGGATCCCGGTGTCGACCACGCGGCGCGCGTCGATGCCGACCGGCGCGCCTGCGAATTCGAGCGCGGGAATCTTCCACTGCGGATGGCGGGCAGCCGCGATCTCGTTCATGGCGCGGGTGGTCGCCACGGCGTCGGCGAAGCCGCCCGCGCCGACGAAGCCCGCGACCGCTGGTGCCGCGGCCATCGAGAACCCGCCCAGGCCCACCGCCTCGAGGATCGCCGAGTCGCCGATGTCGGGATTGGCGTCCGCCGCGCTGAAGCCGGGGAAGTAGAGACCTTGCGGCATCTCGACCGGCGCGGTGAACCATTCCTCGCCGCAACCGGCGACGCGGATGCCGAAGTCGGTGCCGTTGCGCGCCATGGCGGTCACGATGCTCGAGCGCTCGATACCGCGCGCCGGATCGAGGATGCTCTTGCCCATCGCCATCGCGACGTTGAGGAAGAACTGGTCGTTTCCCGCGATGAAGTCGAACGCCTTGGCGAGGGCCGCGGGCGCGGCGCCCGCGGCCGCCATCGCGGAAGACAGATTCCTAAGCAGAAGCGAGGTGCAGGCGACGTTGCGCTGGTGCATCTCGTCGCCCATCGCGAGGCCGCGCGCGATCAGCGGGTTCAGCTCGACCGGCGACGCGCGCAGCGCTTTGCCGAGCAGCGGGCCGAATTCGTCCCGCAGCCAGGCGAGGCGCGCGAGCACCTCGGCGTCATTGCCGCCGAAGCGCATCACCTTGCCGAGCCCCTCGTTGATGGTGCAGAAGCTGCGGTTGGAGAAGGCGCGGTTCTCGACCACGAGCAGCGGCATGCTGCGCGTGGTAATGCCGGTCATCGGCCCGACCGCGCCGAAGTGGTGGTTCGGCGCGAATTTCACCGCGCCGGAGGCGGCGAGCATCTCGGCGGCGTCGAGATCGGCGACCCAGCCCTCGAACACGATCGCGCCGCAGATCGCGCCGCGCAGCGGCCCGCACATGCGCTCCCACGGCAGCGGCGGTCCGGCGTGAAGCAGCAGGCGCTCCGCATCGAGCTCGGGCACCAGCTCGCCCGCCCGACGCACGTCGACGAGGAGGGGTGCGGCGGCCAGGATGCGGCGCAGGGCCTCGGCGTTGGCCGCCTCGGTCCTTTCGTCGAACGGGGATCGGGAAGGCGACCAGTCGACCTGGGCGACCGCGGTGCCATTGGCGGCGAGGTCGCGCGCGAAGCTTTCCAGCCCGACGTTGACCACGCGCACGGGACCCGCGAGCAGCGCGTCGATCGACATGCGTTCCTACCGCCGCGCGCGCCAGCGAAGCTGGGGATAGCGCTCGCGCGGACCGGAGGGCGCAAGATAGGCCGGCGCCACGGCCTCGAGCGCCTGCGGCTGGAGCTGGAACGGGAACGGCGCGTCGCAGGTGTTGGCGACCTGCATCGAGCGGTAGTTATCCCGCGTCATGAGCTTGCCCGGCAGGTGCTCGAGCATCCAGGCCTGCAGGTACGAGAGCCGGTCGGACAGCCCGGTGACCAGCCGCTGCCTGCCGGTCATGGCGCAAACCGCCTCGACGAGCTGCTTCATGGTGTACACGCGCGGGCCGCAAAGCTCGTAAGCCTTGCCGCGCGCTTCGGGCTCCTCGAGCGCGAAATGCAGCGCGCGCGCCACGTCGCCGACATAGACCGGCTGGAACTTGGCGTCGGGACAGGGAACCGCGAGCGCGGGGACAAGGCGAGCGAGGGTTGCGAACTGATTGAGAAAGCGGTCCTCGGGGCCGAACACCACCGAGGGACGGAACACCGTGACGTCGAGGTCTTCGGCGGCGAGCACCGCCCTTTCGCCGATGCCCTTCGAGCGCAGGTACTCCGAGGGACCCTCGGGTGAAGCACCGAGCGCGCTTACGTGCAGCAGCCGATGCACACCCGTCGCGCGGCACGCGGCGACGATCGCCTGCGGCAGCTCGACATGCGCACGCGCGAAATCGGGACCATAGGCGTTGGTGTGACGCTCATCGCGCCGACCGCGCCGGCTGTGCAGGATGCCGACCAGGTTGTAAACCGCCTGCTTTCCGGCGCAGAGCCGCTGCAGCACATCGGGCGCCATCGCGTCGGCCTGCACCACATCGACCGTCGGCAGCAGGATGAGGTGCTTGGCGCGCTCGCGCCGCCGCGAGGGCACGGTCACGCGGACGCCGGCGGCGGCGAGGGAAGCGACGAGGTGGCGGCCGATGAAGCCCGAGCCCCCGACCACCAGCACGCTACTGACCTTCATGAAGCTACTCTAGCGCGGCTCTTCCTCGACCGGGGGCTCCGAGGCGCCGGGCGGCTGGATCACGCCGAGCCTCGACTTGAGCGGCACCGGCTTCTTTTCCAGCACCGCCGAGTAGTAGACCGCGTTCGCCATCACCTTCTTGACGTAGTCGCGGGTCTCGGCGAACGGGATGGTCTCGACGTAGATCGCGCCCTCCAGCGGCTTGTCGTCGCGCCAGCGCCGCGCGCGCGACGGGCCGGCGTTGTACGCCGCCGAAGCGAGCACCGGGTGGCCGAGCTGCTCCATCACGAGCTTGAGGTAGCCGGTGCCGAGCGTGACGTTGGTCTCGATCTCGGTCACCGACTTCGGGCGATAGTTGCGCATGCCGATCTTCCCGGCGACGTAGCGCGCGGTGCGCGGCATGACTTGCATCAGGCCCGCGGCGCCCGCGCCCGAGCGCGCGTCGGTGTTGAAGCGGCTCTCCTGGCGCACGAGACCCAGTACCCACGCTTCGTCCACGCCGTGCGTAGCGGCGTAGCCGCGGAACACGTCCTGGTACGGCATCGGATAGCGCAAGGTGAAGTTGTGCAGGCGCGAAGTACGGTCCGCGGTGTGGATCGCACGGTCGTAGACGCCGTTGCGCCGCGCGAGCTCCGCGGCGGCAAGCAAGCGCGCGTCGTCGAACGAGCGGATGGTGAACAGCCACTCGCGCACGCCCTCGACGCGAATGCCAAGGCGAATGAGCTCGAGCGCGCGCTTCAGGCCCGGGTCTTCCGCCGCGACCGTGACTTCGTCCTCGGTCGGGACGTGCGTGACGTCGGGCAGGGCCATGACGTAGCCGAGCTCCTCGGACGCGAGCAGGCCATAGAAGTCGGCCTGGCCCGCGATGCGCAGGTAGTAGCCCCGGCTTCCCATTTCCTCGCCCTGGACCGCGAGCGCGCGGCCGTACCAGTAGATCCACGCCGGCTGGTGCGCGCTCGCGAAGGACATGCGGTCGATCGACTCGCGCACCACCGGCCATTCGCCATCGCGCAGCGCGGCGCGCGCCTTCCAGGCGAGCTGGCGATCGTCGAGCGGCGTATCGCCCGCTCGCGCGAACCACTTGAGCGCGTCGTTGTGGTGCTCGCGCGCGCCTTCGAACCCCACCACGCCCCAGAGGTACTTGACCTCGGCGTCCGACAGCCGCTCGGCGAGCGGGCCTGCCAGCGCCGCCGCCACCGCCTGCGCGTCGATGCGCGCGTAGCGCACCGCGCCGAGCACCGCGACCTCGTGCGCCGCGCGCGTGTCGAGCACTTTTGGCAGGCGCTCGATGAAGCGCTTGGGCTGTCGCGCGGCCTCGGCGAGCAGGCGCTCGTCGGGCGCTTCGTTCTTCGGCAGCAACGCAAGCGCCGTCTTGGCCGCGGTGATCTGGCCCTGCTCGAACAGCACGCGCACGCGCCGCCAGACGTCGGTCACCGTGATGCGGCCGCGCGTGGACAGGATCGCGCTCAGCCGCTGGCAGCCGTCGGGCAGCTCGGCGGGCTCGAGCCACATCGCCATTGCTTCGTGCAGCGCGCTCTCGTCGCCCTGCTCGAGACGCGAGATCCAGCGATAGCAGCTCACTTCCAGGTCGTCGCGTGTGTAGCGCACCGCTTGGCGGTCGAACTCGGTCCACTCGCTACGCTTGCCGAGCACGCGCAGCCAGTCGGCGCGCAGCCGCTCGTTCACGTAGAGGTTGGCATGGGTGGCCAGAAACTCGCGCACTTCCTTGTTCGGCGCGTCCTCCAGCCGCATCGACAGGCGCCAGTAATCGAGCCAGGGCTCGAGCACATGGCCTTCAAGCTTCTTCGCGTGCTTCGTGAGCTTGATCGGGTCGCCCGCGCGGTAGGCGTCGTAGGCCGCGAGCAGCGCGTCGTCGGCCGTATGGTTTTTCGCGCCCGCGGCCGCGGCGGCCAGAACGCAGGCCATACCTGCCGCAAGGTTGCGGAATACCTTAAAAATCATGAAACTAGCGTCTCCCCCACATGGATGCCACTACGCTTAAGTCTTGGCGCCGGTCCGAACGCGAACGGCTCATTGCCGCGCGTCTTGCGATCACCCCCACGGTGCTCGATGGCTGGCGTCGACGTATAGACGGATACCTCGAGCGCTCGTTCCCTGGCCTTGCCCGTTGCCGCCTCGCCTTCTGCTGGCCGATCAAGGGCGAATACGACGCCCGCCATCTTGCCAGAACGCTGCGCGACCGGGGGGCGTTGACCGCCCTTCCGGTGGTGGTAGCGCCAAAAACTGCGCTCATTTTTCGCGAATGGCATCCGGGTATTGAACTCGCCAAAGGCGCGCTTGACATCCCCTATCCGGTCAACTCACAAGAATTGACGCCGGACGCGGTACTTTTACCGATGAACGGCTGGGATGCGCAGGGCTATCGCCTGGGCTACGGCGCGGGATTTTTCGACCGCACGCTCGCGAGCCTCGCAAAGAAGCCGCTCACCATCGGCATCTCGTACGAGTTAGCCAGAATTCCGACGATTCATCCCCAGTCCTGGGACCTCCCAATGGACTATGTGGTCACTGAGCGCGGGGTCTATCGGCGCGATCCCGAGGGCCTCGCGTTCCTCGGCGAGCCGGACCCGGGCTCAGGCCAGCTTTCGTCCCCCGTTTGTTACGCGGATGAGAAGTATTTTGGTCCTACTTCTTAAGGGCCAGCGTCACCCCGTCGCCGATGGAAAGCATCGCGAGGTCGACCCGCTTATCCTTGTGCAGCCGCTCGTTGAATTCTCGTAGCGCGACGGTGAGCGCGTCCTTCGCTTCTGGATTGGCGACTTCGCCCGACCACAGCACGTTGTCGACCGCGATCAGGCCGCCGCGGCGCAGGAGCTTGAGGCAGCATTCGTAGTAGTTGAGGTAGTTCGGCTTGTCGGCATCGATGAACACGAAGTCGAAGGGACCCTTCAGCGCCTTCAGGGTTTCCAGCGCGGGGCCGATCCGCAGGTCGATCTTCTTCGCCACGCCCGCTTTCTTCCAGAAGGGCTTGCCGACCGCGGTCCACTCCTCGCTCACGTCGCAGCAGACGATGCTTCCGTCCCTGGGCAGCGCAAGGGCGACGGCGAGCGCGCTGTAGCCCGTGTAGGTGCCGATCTCGAGGCAGCGCTTGGCGCCCATGAGCTGGACGAGGATCGCCATGAACTGCCCCTGGTCGGCGCCGATCTGCATTCCCGAGTGCGGCACCGACGCGGTCGCCGCTCGCAGCCCACGCAGGACCGGGGGCTCGCGCACCGAATGCTCGTGGATGTAGCGCGCGATCTTTTCCGGCAGCAGGGGCGCGCGGCCGGCCATGCCTAGAGCAGGAACAGCTTGTAGGCCGGGTTGCGGGTCTCGTCCTCGTACGGGTAGCCCAGCTTTCGCAGAAACCCACGAAATCCCGGCATCTCGCTTCGTGGCACCTGCATCCCCACCAGCACCCTGCCGTAATCCGCGCCCTGGTTGCGGTAGTGGAAGAGGCTGATGTTCCAGTCGCTGCGCATGCTGTCGAGGAAGCGCATCAGCGCGCCGGGGCGCTCGGGGAACTCGAACCGGTACAGCAGCTCATTCCTGGCGAAGGGCGCGCGCCCGCCCACCATGTGGCGCGTGTGCAGCTTGGCCATCTCGTTGTCGGAGAGATCGAGCGTGGTGAGGCCGTGGCGGCGCAGGTTGCGCACGATGCGCGCAGTCTCCTCGCGCCCCTGGACCTCGATGCCGACGAAGATGTGCGCCTCGCGCGAATCGGCGATGCGGTAGTTGAACTCGGTGACATTGCGCGCGCCGAGCAGCGAGCAGAACCTGCGGAAGCTGCCGGGCCGCTCGGGGATGGTGACCGCGAGGATCGCCTCGCGGTGCTCGCCGAGCTCGGCTTCCTCGGCGATGAAGCGCAGGCGATCGAAGTTGGTGTTCGCGCCGGAGGCGACCGCGATGAGCGTCTTGTTTTTCGAGGCATGCTTTTCCACCCAGGCCTTGGCGCCGGCGATCGCCAGCGCGCCCGCCGGCTCGAGCACCACGCGCGTGTCCTCGAACACGTCCTTGATCGCCGCGCACATCTCGTCGGTATCCACGAGCACCATCTCGTCGACCAGCGCCTTGCACAGCCGGAAGGTCTCGCGCCCCACTTCCTTCACTGCGACGCCATCGGCGAACAGGCCCACGTGGTCGAGCTTCACGCGCTTTCCCGCCTTGAGCGAGCGCGCCATGGCGTCCGCATCCACCGGCTCGACGCCGACGATGCGGACCGTGGGACGCACCCGCTTCACGTAGGCCGCGATGCCCGAGATCAGTCCGCCGCCGCCGATCGGCACGAAGATGGCGTCGATCGGCCGCGGATGCTGGCGCAGGATCTCCATGCCGATGGTTCCCTGCCCTGCGATCACCTCGGGGTCGTCGTAGGGATGGACGAAGGTCAGGCCGCGCTTTCTTCGCAGCTGGGTCGCCTTGGCGTAAGCCTCGGCATAGGAATCGCCGTGCAGCACGACTTCCGCGCCGCGCGCCGCGACCGCCTCGACCTTGATGCGCGGCGTGGTGATCGGCATCACGATCACCGCGCGGCAGCCCAGGCGCTGCGCCGCGAGCGCGACGCCCTGCGCGTGGTTCCCGGCGCTCGCCGCGATCACCCCGCGCGCGAGGCGCCTGCGCGGCAAGCCCGCCATCTTGTTGTAGGCGCCGCGCAGCTTGAACGAGAACACCGGCTGCAGGTCCTCGCGCTTGATGAGCAGGCGGTTACCGAGGCGCTTGGCGAGTGCCGGCGCAAGCTCGAGCGGCGATTCGCTCGCCACGTCGTAGACGCGGGCCTTCAGCACACGCTCGAGGTAATCGTTGTTCTTCATTCCGGGCGAGCCTAGCACACGGAAATCCGCATGCTAGATTCGCCTCGTGATCACGCGCGAATGGCCGCTCGCCCCGATTTACGGCACCGCGGCCGTGTTCTTCGCTCTCGACCAGGCGCTGCTCGGCGACCTGCAGAACCCCTGGTGGGCGGCGCTCATGCTGGCGTGGCTGTTCGCGATCATGATGCTCGCCGCCTTCGCCGTCGTGCGCCATGCCGACTGCCTGGCGGAGATCTTCGGCGAGCCCTTCGGCACCCTGATCCTGACGATGGCGATCACGGTCATCGAAGTGCTGATGATCGCGGCGGTGATGCTCACCGGGCCGAAGGAATCGACGCTCGCGCGCGACACGATGTTCGCGGTAGTGATGATCGTGTTCAACGGCATGGCCGGGCTCGCGCTGCTCGTGGGCGGGCTGCGCTACCACGAGCAGACCTACAACCTGCAGGGCGCCAACGCGTTCCTTGCGGTGATCGTGCCGCTCGCGGTGCTCGGCCTGGTGCTGCCGAACTTCACCTCGGCGCCCGGCGCAACGTTCTCCACGCTGCACGAGGCGTTCCTGATGCTGATGTCGCTCGGCCTGTACGCGGTATTCCTCGCGATCCAGACCCTGCGCCATCGCCACTATTTCGTCGAGCGCGACGAGGTCGAGGAGCAGGCCCCGCCGCTCACCGACCTGCGGCCCGCGGCCTACCACGGCACGCTGTTCATGCTCTACATCGTGCCGATCGTGCTGCTCTCGAAGAAGATCGCGGTGCCGATCGACTACGGCGTGCGCGTGCTCGATGCGTCCAGCGCGCTGGTCGGCATGCTCGTGGCGGTGCTGATCCTTGCGCCCGAATCGCTCGCCGCGGTGCGCGCCGCGCTCGCCAACCAGCTGCAGCGCTCGATCAACCTGCTGCTCGGCTCGGTGCTGGCGAGCATCAGCCTGACGATCCCCGCGGTGCTCGCGATCGGCATGCTGACCGAGCGCACCATCGTTCTCGGGCTGGAGGCGGTCGACGTGATCCTGCTCCTCCTCACGCTCGCCATGGCCACGCTCACCTACGCGAGCGGACGGACCAACATCCTGCTCGGCGCGGTGCACCTCCTACTCTTCTGCGCGTACATCGTGCTGGTGCTCGACCGCTAGCCGGATGACGGCCGACCCGCTGGGCCCGCTGCTCACGCTCTTCGCCACCAGCTTCGCCGCCGCGACGCTCATTCCCTTGCCATCGGAGGCCGCGCTTTTCGCCTACGTGCACGTCTATCCCGACCGCGCGACCCTGGCAGTCGCCGTCGCAACGCTCGGCAATACCGCGGGCGGGATGACGTCCTACGGCATCGGCCGGCTGGTGCCGCAGAAAGCGGATCTGAAGGCGGTCGACCTACTCAGACGCTATGGCGCGCCGCTGACCGTCCTCGCCTGGCTGCCGATCGTCGGCGATGCGCTGTGCGTCGCGGCCGGATGGTTGCGAATGCACTGGGCCGCGGTGCTCGGTTTCATGGCGGTGGGGCGCTTGGCGCGCTACGCCCTGGTGGCGGCGCTATCCTCATGACGATGCAGATCCGGTCGTATCAAGCAGCCGATGAGGTGGCGGTCGTCGCGTTGTGGGACGAATGCCGCCTCATACGGCAGTGGAACGACCCCCGCAAGGACATCGCGCGCAAGCTCGCGGTGCAGCCCGAGCTGCTTCTGGTCGGCGTCGTCGATGGCGCGGTCGTGGCGAGCGTGATGGCGGGGTACGAAGGCCATCGCGGATGGGTCAACTACCTGGCCGTGGCGCCGGCGTTCCGCGGCCGCGGCTTCGCGCGCACGCTGATGCAGCGCGTCGAAGAGCTGTTGCTCGAGCGCGGCTGTCCGAAGGTGAACCTCCAGGTGCGCGAGTCGAACCGGGAAGCGATCGATTTCTATCGCCATCTCGGGTATGCGCTGGACGAATCGGTGAGCCTGGGCAAGCGCCTGATCGAGGACCGGCCGGTCTGATGTCGCGCTGGCTGAACGCGGCGCTCGACTACCTTCCGCGTTGGGTCGAGTACCAGCTGCGGCTGCACCAGCAGCCGGGCTGTGTGCTGGCCGTAGCGCATCGCGGGCGCGTGGTATTCGAGCAGGCGTTCGGCCATGCCGACGCGCTGAGGCGAACGCGGCTTACAGCGCGCCACCTTTTCCGCATCGCGTCGCACTCGAAGAGCTTCACCGCCGCGGGCGTCATGAAGCTCGCCGAGCGCAAGAAGCTGCGGCTCAGGGATCCGGTGGGGCGCTACGTTGAAGGGCTGCATCCGGCGCTCGCGCGCGCGACGCTCGCCGAGCTCCTTTCGCACAGCGCCGGCGTGGTACGCGACGGTCCGGATTCGGGCCAGTTCGTCGACCGGCGCCCATTCCTCGACGAGGCCGAGCTGCGCGCGCAGCTCAAGGACCCGCCGGTGATACGGCGCAGCACGCGTTTCAAATACTCGAACCACGGCTACGGCCTGCTGGGGCTCGCCGTGGAAGGCGCGACCGGCGAGCGCTATCTCTCCTGGATCAAGCGCGAGATCATCGACGCCGCGGGCCTCAAGGAAACGTTTCCGGAAGCGCCGCTGCCGAAAGGCGCGCGGCTCGCCTCCGGCCACAGCGGCACGCTGCCGCTCGGGTCCCGCGTGGTCATCCCGGGCGGTTACCGAACCAACGCGATCGCCCCCGCGGGCGGCTTCATCGCAAGCGCGCGCGATACCGTGCGCTTCTTCTCGCAGCTCGCTCCCGGTGCCCGGCGCAGCGTGCTCTCGGCCGCGAGCCGCAGGCAGATGATCCGCCGGCGCTGGCGCGATCCGCACTCGAGCCTTGAGCGTTACTACGGCCTCGGCATCATCAGCGGCAGCCTCGCCGGCTGGGACTGGTTTGGCCACTCCGGCGGGCTGCAGGGCTACATCACGCGAACCGCTGTCCTGCCGCGAGAGGACCTCGCGCTCTCGGTGTTCACCAACAGCATCGACGGTCTCGCGCATCTCTGGGTCGACGGCGCGATCCATGTCCTGCGCACGTTTGCCCGCCACGGCGCGCCGGCGCGCGCGCTGCGCGACTGGAGCGGACGCTGGTGGACGCTCTGGGGAACGATCGACCTCGTGCCGACCGCGGATAAGGTGCTGGTCGCGACGCCCGCGTACTTCAACCCGTTCCTGGACGCGGCCGAGGTGAGGCGCGGCCGGATTGTCCAGGCTGGCGGCTACGCTAACCATGGTGAGCCGGCACGGCTCGCCGGAAACCAGCTCTGGCTGGGTGGTACGCGCTACGTGCGTGAGGCGGTCCTGGCGCGCGAAATGGAAAGACGCTACGGTGCCAGATCATGAAAAGCTGGACTGAGCGCGCGCGGCGACTGAGGCTCGAGCTGGTTGCGCTCTATCTCGCCGCCCGCCATCCGCAAACGCCGTGGTACGCCAAGCTCGTGGTCGCCGGCTTCGTCGTGTATGCCGTGACGCCAGTCGATCTTTTTCCAGATGCCTTGCCGATTCTCGGGCTCGTCGACGATCTGATCTTCGTGCCGATTGCGATCGCGCTCGCGATCCGTTTCGTCCCCTCGCCGGTGCTGGCGGAATGCCGCCTGCGGGCGCATGAGCGCGTTGCCGCGCAACCAAGGGTGAGCTGGTGGCTGATCGGGGCGGTCTGGGCGCTTTTCACCGCGGCCGGCATCGCGCTCTATTTATGAAGTTCTCGGAATACCGGCCGCATCCCTGGCACGGGCTGGACGCCGGGCGCGAGCTGCCGCTGTGGGTCAACGCCTACATCGAGATCACGCCCTTCGACCTCATCAAGTACGAGGTCGACAAGGCGAGCGGATACCTGAAAGTCGACCGGCCGCAGCGCACCTCGTCGCAGCCGCCGTCGCTGTACGGCTTCATCCCGCGCACCTACTGCGGCGCAAAAGTCGCGGCGCTCTGCCCGGGCGCCGAGCGCGGCGACGGCGACCCGCTCGACATCTGCGTGCTCTCGGAGCGGCCGATCCAGCGCGCCGAGATCATCGTGCCGGCGCGCGTGGTCGGCGGCCTGCAGCTCCTCGACCGCGGCGAGGCCGACGACAAGCTGGTCGCGGTGCTCGAGGCGGACTTCGTCTGGGGAGAGGTGCGCGACGTGCGCGAGCTGCCGCCGATCCTAGTCGAGCGGCTTCAGCACTACTTCACCACCTACAAGCTGGTGCCCGGCACGCGAGCGCAAATTGCCGTCCAGCAGGCTTACGGCGCCGACCATGCCGCGCGGGTGGTCGCGGCCGCGGTCGAAGATTACAAGGCGCTGGCACGGTCATAAACCGGTAATGCGCGCCCGGTAGGGTGCGCAGCATGAAAATCCTACCTATCGTCTCTCTTGTCGGCGCCGCCCTGGTGGCCGCGCCGGTTGTCGCGCAGCAGAAGATCGTCAAGATCGACGGCTCGAGCACCGTGTTCCCGGTGACCGAGGCGGTCGCCGAGGACTTTCAGAAGGCGAAGAAGCAGCAGGTCAAGGTGACGGTCGGGATCTCGGGCACCGGCGGCGGGTTCAAGAAGTTCTGCCGCGCCGAGACCGACATTTCGAACGCCTCGCGCCCGATCCTCAAGGCCGAGATGGCCGACTGCGCCAAGGCCGGCGTCGAATACTTCGAGCTGCCGGTGGCGTTCGACGCGCTCACCGTGGTGGTGAACCCGAAGAACAGCTTCATCAAGCAGCTCACCATCGCCGAAATGAAGAAGATGTGGGAGCCGGCGGCGCAGGGCAAGGTGACGCGCTGGAACCAGATCAACCCGGCCTGGCCCGACGCGCCGATGAAGCTGTTCGGACCGGGGGCCGACTCGGGCACCTTCGACTACTTCACCGAAGCCGTGGTGGGCAAGTCCAAGTCCTCGCGCGGCGATTTCACCGCCTCGGAGGACGACAACGTCCTGGTGCAGGGCGTGTCGCGCGACGTGAACGGCCTGGGTTACTTCGGCTACGCGTACTACATCGAGAACAAAGACAAGCTGAAGGCGGTGCCGATCGTCAACGACAAGGGCCAGGCGGTCGAGCCTTCCATGGAAGCGGTCCTCAAGGGCACCTACACGCCGCTCGCGCGGCCGATCTTCATCTACGTGAACGCGAAGTCGCTCGGCAAGCCCGAGGTGAAGGAGTTCGTCGAGTACTACATGAAGAACGGCGGCGCGCTCGCCAGGGAAGTGAAGTACGTGCCCCTGCCCGACTCGGCCTACAAGGTCGCGCTCGAGCACGTGCAGAAGGGCAAGAAGGGCACGGTGTTCGGCGGCACGGCCGAAGTCGGCGTCACCATCGACGAGCTGCTCAAGCGCGAAGCCAGGCTCTAAGAACTTTTCTGAACACCCGCCCGCGGAACCCCCCCCGGGCGGGTTGTTGTTTTTATAGAATCGCGGAGCTTTTCTGATGTCCGCCGTGCCCGGCCAGACCACGCTGATGCAAGCCCGCACGCAAGGCGAGCGCCTCGCGCGGCGCCGCGCCCGCGTGATCCGCGAGCGGCTGATCGAACTGGTCCTGTTCTTCGCCGCGCTGGTCTCGGTGTTCACCACGGTCGGCATCGTCTACGTCCTAGTCAAGGAATCGGTGGTGTTCTTCCGCGAGGTGCCGATCGGCAAGTTCCTGACCGACACGCAGTGGACGCCGCTCTTCGACGACGCGCATTTCGGCATCCTGGTGCTGCTCTCGGGCACCCTCACCAGCTCGCTGGTGGCGCTCGCGATCGCGATCCCGCTCGGTACCGTGATCGCCATCTACCTGTCCGAGTTCGCGCCGTTCAAGGTGCGCGAGATCGCGAAGCCGTTCCTCGAGCTGCTGGGCGGCGTGCCGACCATCATCTACGGCTATTTCGCGCTGCTCTTCGTCACCCCGCTGCTGCAGGCCATCTACCCGGGGCTGCCGGGGTTCAACCTACTCTCGGCCGGCATCGTCATGGGCATCATGATCATCCCGTACGTCAGCTCGATCTCCGAGGACGCGATGCGCGCGGTGCCGATGAGCCTACGCGAGGGCTCCTACGCGATGGGCGCCACGCGCTTCCAGACCGCGGTCAAGGTCGTGGTGCCGGCGGCGTTCTCGGGCATCGCCTCGGCGTACATCCTGGGCATCTCGCGCGCGGTGGGGGAAACGATGATCCTCGCGGTGGCCGCCGGCATGCAGCCCAACCTGACTTTCAATCCGCTCGAGCCCGCGGCCACGATCACCGCCTACATCGTGCAGGTGGCGCTCGGCGACCTGCCGCACGGCTCGATCGGCTACCAGACCATTTTCGCCGCTGGGCTGACGCTGATGCTGTTCACGCTCGCCTGCAATATCGGCGGCCACATGCTGCGCAAGACTTTCCGCGAGGCCTACTGAGATGGCTGCCGCCGCCGAAGTCGCCCAGATCCGCGCGCTGATCGCGGCCCACAAGCGCTGGGACACGATCTTCGCCGTGTGCGGCATGCTCGCGCTCATGGTCGGCGTGCTGACCTTTGTCGCGCTCTTCCTCGACATGGCGGTGGACGGCATCGGGCGCCTGTCGTGGGACTTCTTTACCAACTTCCCCTCGCGCCGGCCGGGACAGGCCGGCATCCTCTCGGCCTGGGTGGGCTCGACCCTGGTGATGCTGGTCACTGCGTTCTTCGCCGTGCCGCTCGGCGTCGCCGCCGGCGTCTACCTCGAGGAGTACGCGCCCAAGAACTGGGTCACCGACGTGATCGAGATCAACATCACCAATCTCGCCGGCGTGCCCTCGATCGTCTACGGCCTGCTCGCGCTCGGCCTGTTCGTCTACCAGTTCGGCTTCGGCCAGTCGATCCTCTCGGCCGGGCTGACGCTCGCCCTGCTCATCCTGCCGGTGGTCATCGTGGCGACGCGGGAGGCGATCCGCTCGATTCCCCAGGCGATCCGCGAGGGCTCGTACGCGGTCGGCGCCACGCAGTGGCAGACGGTGCGTTACCACATCCTGCCCTATTCCTCCGCGGGCATCCTGACCGGCGTGATCATCGGCATGGCGCGCGCCATCGGCGAGACCGCGCCGGTGATCACCATCGGCGCGCTCACCTTCATCGCCTTCCTGCCGCCCGCGCCGGTGACCCCCGAGCCGCCCTTCATCTCGTTCGAATGGCTGCTGTCGCCGTTCTCGGTGATGCCGATCCAGATGTTCAACTGGACCTCGCGCCCGGAGGCCGCGTTCCACGCCAACGCCGCCGCCGCGGGGTTCGTCCTCGTGATCATGACGTTGGCGATGAACGGCCTCGCGATCTGGCTGCGTTATCGCCTGCGGCGCAACATCAAGTGGTAGGGAGGCTATGATGTCCGCACCGGAAACCCACGTGAGCGAGTTGCTGGTAACCAAGGCCGAGGCGCGCAAGCTGAGCTTCTACTACGGCGAGTTCCGCGCGCTGAAGAACATCAGCATGCCGGTGCACGAGCGCAAGGTGACCGCGCTGATCGGTCCCTCGGGCTGCGGCAAGTCGACCTTCCTGCGCTGCTTCAACCGCATGCACGACCTCTACCCCGGCAACCGCTACGAGGGCGAGATCGTGCTGCAGCCCGACAACACCAACCTGCTCGCGAAAAGCATCGATCCGATCGAGGTGCGCATGCGCATCGGCATGGTGTTCCAGAAGCCCAACCCGTTCCCGAAGTCGGTGTTCGAGAACGTGGCCTACGGGCTGCGCGTGCGCGGCGAGGGCTCGCGCCGGCGCATCGAGGAGAAGGTCGAGCAGGCGCTGCAGGACGCGGCGCTGTGGAACGAGGTCAGGGACCGGCTGCACCAGCCGGCCTACAACCTGTCCGGCGGGCAGCAGCAGCGCCTGTGCATCGCGCGCGCTCTCGCGACCGACCCGGAGCTGCTCCTGTTCGACGAGCCGACCTCGGCGCTCGATCCGATCGCCACGGCCTCGATCGAGGAGCTGATGCACGACCTCAAGGAGCGCGTCACCATCCTGATCGTCACGCACAACATGCAGCAGGCGGCGCGGGTCTCGGACTTCACCGCCTACATGTATCTCGGCGACCTGATCGAGTTCGGCATCACGGACGAGCTGTTCATCAAGCCCAAGATGAAGCAGACCGAGGACTACATTACAGGGAGATTCGGATAGGTGAACCGCCCGTGGGACAACTGAGCGAGCACGCCTCCAAGCAGTACGACCTCGATCTCGGCTCGATCCGCTCGCGCGTGCTGGCGATGGGCGGCCTGGTCGAATCGCAGATCCGGCGCGCGATCGACGCGCTTGCCACCGGCAACCTGGCGCTGTCGGAGGAGGTGATCGAGGCCGACCACCGCGTGAACGCGATGGAGGTCTCGCTCGACGAGGACTGCAGCCAGCTGATCGTGCGCCGCCAGCCGGCGGCGAGCGACCTGCGCATGATCTTCGCCATCATGAAGACCGTGACCGACCTGGAGCGCATCGGCGACGAGGCCCAGAAGATGGCGCGCATGGCGAAGAACATCCACGAGCGCGGCGGCCCGCCGGCGCCGCCGGTGGTCGAGGTTCGCCACGCCGCGGAGGCCGCGATCTCCATGCTGCGGCGCACGCTCGACTGCTTCGCGCGCCTCGACTGCGACGGCGCGGCCGAAGTGATCCGCGACGACGCCGGCATCGACACCGAGTTCCGCGCGATCCTGCGCCAGCTCATCACCTACATGATGGAAGACCCGCGCACCATCTCCACCGCGCTCGAGATCGTGTGGATCGCGAAGGCGATCGAGCGCATCGGCGACCACGCCAAGAACATGGCCGAATACGTGATCTACATCGTGAAGGGCACCGACGTGCGCCACACGGGCTCGGCAAAGCTCGACGCATGAGCGCGACCGTCCTGGTGGTCGAAGACGAACCGCAGATCCAGGAGCTGGTCGCCGTCAACCTGGAGCACATCGGCCACAAGGTGCTGCGCGCGGCGAGCGCCGAGGAGGCCGAGGCCGCGATCCGCAATGCCCTGCCCGACGTGCTGGTGCTCGACTGGATGCTGCCCGGCGAGTCGGGCGTGGCGTTCGCCCGCCGCCTGCGCGCCGACGAGCGCACGCGCGAGCTGCCGATCCTGATGCTCACCGCGCGCGCGATGGAGCAGGACAAGATCTCCGGCCTCGAGGCCGGCGCCGACGACTACCTGACCAAGCCGTTCTCTCCCAAGGAGCTCGCCGCTCGCATCAAGGCGGTGCTCAGGCGCCGCGCGCCGCAGCTCTCGGGGGACGCGGTCGAAACCGACGGCCTGCGCCTGGATCCCACGACCCGGAAAGTGAAAGTCGGCGACCGGCGCGTGGAGCTCTCGCCGTCGGAGTTTCGCCTGCTGCATTTCCTCATGACCCACCCGGGCCGCGTGTACACGCGCGCGCAGCTTCTCGACCATGTCTGGGGCGACCACGTGTTCATCGAGGAGCGCACGGTCGACGTCCACGTGAAGCGCCTGCGCGAAGCGCTCGAGCCGGTGCAGTGCGCGCGCATGATCGAGACCGTGCGCGGCGCCGGCTACCGCCTGACGCAGCAGGTGCCGGCGGCGGCGCCGCGCGAAGGGCCTTGAGCCGATGGGCGGGCTGATTCCGCGGCTGCTCGGATCGCTCGTCGCCAGCCTGGCCGGCGGCCTCGCCGGGATGGCGGTCGGCGCCGCGTGGCAGTGGACGGCCGCCGGCGCGCTGCTCGGCGCAGCGGCCGGCACGCTCGTGCACGGCCTGCTCGACGCCTGGCGCGCGCAACGCTTCATGCGCTGGCTGCGCGGCCCGATGGAGGCCGGCGCGCCGCGCGACGCCGGCTTCTGGGGCGAGCTGGGCTACCGCGTGGAGCGCGCGGTGCGCCTGCTCGAGCGCAGCGTCGCCGCCGAAGGCAGTCGCCTGCAGCAGTTCCTCTCCGCCATGGAGGCCTCGCCGAACGGGGTGCTGCTGCTCGACGCCCACGACCAGATCGAGTGGTGCAACTCGGTCGCGGCCGACCACTTCGGGCTCGACCCGCAGCGCGACCGGCAGCAGCGCCTGACCAACCTGGTGCGGGCCCCGGCCTTCGTCGCGTACCTGCAGGGACGCGTGTTCGCGGCACCGGTGAGCTTTCCGCTGCCCGCCGGGGGCGGCACCGTGTCGGTCGCCGTGCGGTCCTATGGCGACGGCCGCAAGCTGGTGCTCTCGCAGGACGTGACCGAGCGCGAGCGCAACGACGCGATGCGGCGCGACTTCGTCGCCAACGTGTCCCACGAGATCCGCACGCCGCTCACCG